>JAVJSV010000016.1:0-300000 GCA_040219235.1 Rhodospirillaceae bacterium | reverse complement strand
GATTGCTCAAGGGAATCGTTCGGCCGTGGAAAATGGCATGCCGCGTATGGAGAGTGCTCTGAATGAGCGCCTTATCGTCTACTTCCAAACCCATTTTGCCAGATATCGGCGTCCCGACTTGCGAGGTATTAAGCGTGAAATGGTGGCGGCGGCGCAGCAAGTTTATGGCGAAATGGTCTCAGATGTTTTGCTCATCACCGTATTCGAGCAGTAGAAAGACCGCTTGTCTGAAGGCCAAACCCAGGGTTTACCTCACTCTTTGTGACTCTGTTGTTGCACGACAAGGCCCATTCTGGCACTTTCCGTTCGCTTTCCCGGGCGGGGGAGCGCTGAAAAGACGTATCTCATTGACCTGCAATGCTTTTTTGCCGGTTGGGTGGCCCTGAAATAGGGTCTTATCAACGAATCGAATGGAACGGGTATGAGCACTCTCGAATACATTGTCCTGGGCAGCGGCGTTATCGCTATCGCTTATGGAATTTTCGCTATCCAAAGCCTTATGAAGACTGGCACTGGCACAGACCGCATGGTCGAGATTGCCACCGCCATTCAGGAAGGCGCAGCAGCTTACCTCAATCGCCAGTATAAGACGGTCGCAGTTGTGGGCGTGATCGTAACGATCATTCTGGCTTTAACACTTGGCGCCTTATCCGCCATCGGTTTTGTCATCGGGGCGGTTTGCTCCGGCATAGCTGGTTATGTCGGCATGAATGTCTCGGTCCGCGCGAATGTGCGAACCGCAGAAGCTGCACGGTCTGTCGGCATGAGTGCCGCACACGATGTTGCTTTTAAGTCAGGCGGCGTGACCGGAATGCTTGTGGTTGGTCTCGGCCTTCTTGCAGTTGCCGGGTATTACTTCACACTTCAAGCCATGGGTGTTGGGGAACGCCACTTGATCGAAGCGCTGATCGCCTTGTCCTTCGGGGCGTCTCTGATCTCTATCTTTGCCCGTCTCGGCGGCGGGATCTTTACCAAAGGTGCTGATGTTGGAGCCGACTTGGTCGGTAAGGTCGAAGCTGGCATCCCTGAAGATGATCCACGTAACCCGGCAACCATTGCTGACAACGTTGGTGACAACGTCGGCGACTGCGCGGGTATGGCTGCTGACTTGTTCGAAACCTATGCCGTCACCGTTGTCGCAACCATGCTTCTCGGCACCATCTTCTTTGATGGGGCAGCGCAAACAACTGCGATGCTCTATCCGCTGGTCATTGGCGGCGTTTGTATCGCCGGTTCCATCGTCGGCATGTTTTTTGCCGGCGTTAAGGACGGCGGCAAAGTGATGGCCGCGCTATATCGCGGTTTCATCGTCTGTGCTGTGATTTCTGCAGTCCTGATCGTTGTCATCACGAACGTCATGTTTGCTGAAGATATTGTGATGAATGACGGTCGTGTGATCACGGGTACCCAGATGATTGTGTGTGCCTTTATCGGTTTGATCGTCACGGGCCTGATCATCTGGATTACGGAATACTACACGGGCACAGACTATCGCCCCGTGAAGAGTGTTGCCGCAGCCTCGACAACAGGTCATGGCACAAACGTCATTCAAGGCTTGGCGGTTTCAATGGAATCGACAGCGCTTCCTGTGCTTTTGATCTCCGCAGCCATCATTGCGGCGTTTATCCAAGCGGGCCTGTTCGGCATCGCGATTTCAGCAACGACGATGTTGGCTTTGGCCGGCATGGTTGTCGCCCTGGATGCCTATGGTCCGGTTACCGATAACGCCGGTGGCATCGCTGAAATGGCCGAGTTGCCTGAAGAAGTGCGAAACATCACAGATACTCTGGATGCCGTGGGTAACACCACAAAAGCCGTGACCAAAGGCTATGCCATTGGCTCAGCCGGTTTGGCCTCTTTAGTGCTGTTCGCAGCCTACACGTCTGATCTTGAGTTCTACTTCCCAGAACTTGCAGGGATCGCTTTCTCTCTGAAAGATCCCTACGTCGTGATCGGCTTGTTCATCGGTGGCATGCTGCCATACCTGTTCGGGTCAATGGGTATGCAAGCTGTAGGCCGTGCTGGGGGCGCTGTTGTGGTTGAAGTGCGCCGTCAGTTCAAAGAAAAGCCAGGCATCATGCAGGGCACGGAAAAGCCTGAATACGGTGTATTGGTTGATATGCTGACCAAGGCAGCCATTAAAGAAATGGTTCTTCCTTCTTTGCTGCCAATCTTGGCGCCTATCGCCTTGTATTTTGTGGTCGCCCTCACGGCTGGCCAAGCCCAAGGCTTCATCGCACTTGGTGCTATGTTGTTGGGAACCATTGTGACTGGCTTGTTTGTTGCCATCTCAATGACCTCCGGCGGCGGCGCTTGGGATAATGCCAAGAAGTACATCGAAGATGGCAACCACGGCGGTAAGGGCTCAGAAGCTCACAAAGCGGCTGTGACGGGCGATACCGTTGGTGACCCCTACAAAGATACCGCTGGTCCAGCCATCAACCCGATGATCAAAATTGCCAACATTGTTGCCATTTTGTTGCTGGCCATCCTTGCTGGTTAATCCGCAAGGCATATAAGTTAAAAAGCCCCGGCACAGAGCCGGGGCTTTTTTATATCCTCAATAAATATTTCATCTTTGCTCAAGGAAATTCTGAATGCGTATCGAAGCCATATCCATTGGTCATAAGCCGCCAGAGGACGTGAACGTTATCATTGAGGTTTCAGTTGGAGCCCAACCTATCAAATATGAACTGGATAAAGACGCCGGGACTTTGGTGGTTGATCGCTTTCTTCATACCCCGATGACGTACCCAGGCAACTATGGCTTCGTGCCGCACACCTTGTCGGAAGACGGTGATCCCATCGACGTTTTGGTCTGTAATACGCGGCAGTTGGTTCCTGGATGTGTCATCAACGTGCGTCCCGTTGGTGTGCTGATGATGGAAGATGACTCAGGTATTGATGAAAAGGTGATCGCCGTGCCCTCTGCTCATCTTACACAGCGATATGACGGTGTGACGAACTATAAGCATCTGCCTGAGATCACACTGAAGCAGATTGCGCACTTTTTTGAGCACTACAAAGACTTAGAGCCGGGGAAGTGGGTTAAGATTGGCGATTGGATGGACGCTGACGCCGCGCGCAAGAGCATTAGTGAAGCGATTGAGCGCGCGAAGATCAGTTCTTAAAAGGAGCGTAAATTAGTGTTACGGACCGGCTTCAGGTGCGCCACGGTCGAAGCGCCCAAGGTTGCCAATGAGCTGTTCTATGAGGCTGAAATCACGTCCCATGGTTGGCGTTTCCCGCTGAACAATCTGCAGGTCTTCGCCATCTAGAAGCCCGAGCTTACCAACCTCTTGCAAAATACCGCGTTCATCGAATTTGAGCGCGTAGATATCCCGTTCAAGCTCTTCAACGGAGTAAAAGGCATACTGCGTGGTGAGCGCGCTGATGTAATACCAGGTTTCTTCTCCAGCCAAGGACACTGTAGAGGGGGTGCCGAGAATCAGCTGCACATCTTGCCTGGTCTGCTGACCCGGAATCAGTTGGGCGAGGGCCTCTTCTGGCGGCAGATTGCCCCTGGCGTTGATGTCTTTAGCGCAGCCGCCAAGAGCCATAGCAATAGCGCACACAGCAAGAGCCAGGGCCGACTTGAGAGCAAAGGAGTGTGTTTTGAATTTCATCATGGCCGGATTTATATCAGAACAGTTTGAAGGGTGGTAGACGGGATATGATCTGGTGGGGTGTCACGTTGACTTCAAACATGATCCGGGCCAAATAACACCTTGGCAGACATCGCAGAGAAGAGTGGCAGAATTATGGGACTATTCGACAGATTTCGGGAGGCGCGTCGCGCCAACGATGTTTCAAATAGACTCTACGTTCAAGCTGTTGAACAAGCCCGCAGCCCCGCTTTTTTTACCCAGTTTGGCGTGCCTGATTCGGTCGATGGGCGCTTCGACCTCATCATACTACATATCATGCTATTGATACGTCGATTGCGCGGGAACGGCAAAGCGGCAGCGGAGATGAGCCAATCGGTTCTGAATCATATGTTCTCTGACATGGATCGGAACCTGCGTGAGATGGGGGTCGGGGATTTAAGCGTCGGTAAACAAGTGAAGAAAATGGCAAAAGCATTTTATGGGCGCTCTGAGTCCTGGGAAGAGGGCATGGACTCTGGCCGAGTTCAACTTATGAGCGCCTTTGAAGAGACGGTATATCGCTCTGTTGAACAGTCCCCCGAGCAGGTTTCACGTTTGGCAGACTATGCGTTGACCTTAGATCAAGCTCTGAATGCACAAGACATTGACCGCCTTTTGACGGGGGACATCAGCTTTACGGTGGCAGAATTGCAGGCTCCTGCGGCTTAATTTCGATGCCGACCCTATCTCATCTGCTTCCAGTTACTTCGCTGTCGGGTAAAGGCAGGGAAGTTCGCATCATCGCAACCGATGCAGAGAAGGTGGCTCTATCAGAACAAGCCGGTATTCTAAGCATCAGCCGTTTAGAAGCGTCCTTCCACGTCACCAAAGGCGCCGGTGCACTGATCGCGGTTCAGGGACATATATCGGCAGATGTGAGCCAAGCCTGCAGTGTAACATTAGATCCAGTGACCGAGTCCGTTGAGGCAGATATTGCGTTAACATACACTTTAAAGCCTTCGGATTTAGGTAAAGAAATAGATCTCGTCCCGGACGATGAGGATCTTCCCGAGCCTATCGAGGACGGGCAGATCGACTTTGGCGCTTTGGTTGCGGAATACCTCATTCTGAATCTGAATCCTTATCCGAGAGCGGATGGAGCCAGTTTTAATGAGCAAGAATGGTCTGATAATGACCCGGATGATGAGGACTTAACACCAGCCAACCCATTTGCCGCCTTATCTCGTCTCAAAAAAGGCAAATGAAGACTTGAGACTAATGCTCTCAGGTCTTGCCCCGGGGCCTTGTATTGGGTATGTACACGCCGTCGTTTGGTGCCCGGTTACTCGGAGCGGTCCAAACCCCGAGATTCCTAGAAAGTAAGAACAATGGCCGTACCTAAGAAGAAAACCTCAAAATCCAAGCGGAATATGCGCCGCGCTCATGATGCGCTGAGTGTCAGCGTTCATCAGGAATGCCCAAATTGTGGGGAACTGAAGCGTCCTCACCATGTCTGTCAGGCTTGTGGATCCTATAATGACCGTGATGTGGTAGAACCCGCAGACGCCGTATTATAAGGTCTTTGCGCCAAATAAAGGCGCATTTACAGGCTTAATGGCTGAACGGGATAAACCCGTTTCCCGCACAAAGTGGGGCTGTTTGCGCCGTCCGTGAAGGGATCGGGGGCTGTTGGTGACAAAAGAAATCACCCTATCTGTGGACGCTATGGGTGGCGATGCCGCCCCAGCCATTGTCATGAATGGCATAGCAGAGGCGCGTCTGCGATATCCAAACACCCGTTATCTCCTCTTTGGCCGTAGCGACGAAATTCAGCCATATCTCGACGAAAACGCCCTCCTTCAAGACTGTTGCGACATTCGCCATTGCGATGATGTTGTCACCGGTGAGCAAAAGGTCTCGCAGGCCATACGCCAGGGCCGTAATTCGAGTATGTGGAACGCGATCAACGCCGTGAAGACCGGTGAAGCTGATGGCGTTGTCTCTGCCGGCAATACAGGCGCGCTGATGGCCATGGCGAAATTGAGCATGCGCACACTCCCAGGCATAGATCGACCGGCCATTTGCTCACTATTTCCCAATCAGGTTGGCGAGACTGTGATGTTGGATCTTGGGGCCAACGCGCAATGTGATGTGCGCAACTTGGTCGAGTTCGCCGTGATGGGGGCCTGCTTCACCCGTGCAATCACAGGATTAGAGATTCCTAGGGTTGGTTTGCTCAATATTGGGTCCGAGGATTTGAAGGGCACGGATGTATTGCGGGAAGCGGCCGCACTCCTAAGAGAGTCAGACCTGGATATGGACTTTATAGGATTTGTTGAGGGCGACGATATTACTCTTGGAACGGTTGATGTGGTGGTCACAGACGGTTTTACCGGCAACGTCTCCTTAAAAACAGCAGAAGGAACGGCTAAGCTCTACACGCAGTTTCTTAAGTCAGCATTCAAGAGTTCGATGATGGCGAAGCTTGGCTATTTGCTTATAAAGCCTGTACTCAGCCAAGTGATGGCCCGCACGGACCCACGAAAATACAACGGCGCTTTATTTGTAGGGCTCAATGGGGTGGCTGTGAAAAGCCATGGTGGAACGGACGCCCTTGGATTTGCCAATGCCATTGGCGTGGCCGTCGATATGGTTGATCGCGACCTGAACAGCAGTATCGGAGAGCAACTGACGCACCTAAATTTCGACGTTGCTGAACCTGAACAGGTAGCGACGACCCTATGACTATAAGATCCGTGATCAGAGGCGTAGGATCCTATCTGCCGTCAAACGTCGTTACCAACGATGAGTTGGCCAAAAAAGTAGATACATCCGACCAATGGATTCAGGAAAGAACAGGTATCAAACAGCGGCATGTTGCAGCCGAAGGTGAAAACACCTCGGACTTAGCCATTGCCGCCGGTCGTCAGGCTTTGGAACGCGCCGGCTTGAAGGGCGAGGATATCGATCTTTTCGTCGTTGCCACGGCCACGCCCGATAACACCTTTCCAGCAACTGCCGCCAAGGTCCAAGCGGCGCTGGGGCGGCCTGGTGTGCCTTCTTTCGATATTCAAGCGGTCTGTTCCGGCTTTGTTTATGGCCTCGCAACCGTCGATAATTTTATGAAATGTGGACAGGTTAAATCTGCCCTGTTTATTGGTGCGGAGACCTTTTCTCGTATTCTGGATTGGAATGACCGCGCCACCTGTGTGCTGTTTGGCGATGGAGCTGGCGCGATCGCACTGACGGCGGAAACGGGGCAGGGAACCATCGAGGATCAGGGCGTACTCTCAACCCATTTACATTCTGATGGCCGTCACCACGACCTGTTATATGTGGATGGTGGTGCGTCCAGCACCCAAACCACCGGGCATGTCCGGATGGAAGGACGGGAAGTCTTCCGCCACGCGGTCGTCAATCTGGCAGATGCCGTGAAGGAAGCCTTATCCGCAAATGAAATCAGTATAGATGAAGTGGATTGGCTCGTGCCCCACCAAGCCAACCGCCGGATTCTCGATTCAACTGCGAAGAAGCTGAAGATCTCGAGTGATAAAGTCATTGTGACCGTTGACCGCCATGCCAATACCTCTGCGGCCTCCATTCCGCTTGCGTTGGCAGATGGGGTCGATGATGGACGGATCAAACCGGGACATCTGGTTTTAATGGAGGCTATGGGCGGCGGCTTTACCTGGGGGTCCGCGCTCGTCAGGCTTTGATAGCCTCTCCGAAACAGCCTCTAACGCATTGCAATTGAAAAGAAACCTGTATTGACCTGGTTACGAAAACCGGGCTAACGTCATTGATCAGCGCACCGCAGAATAGGGGGACAGTGCGACATGACCCGCACCATGACCCGCGCTCAATTGAGCGAATCAATCTATCAAGAAGTTGGCTTGTCGCGTAACGAGTCCGCTGAACTTCTCGAAATGGTTCTCGCAGAAATTTCAACAGCCCTTGTCCATTCGGAAACGGTTAAAATTTCTTCGTTTGGTAGTTTTTCTGTTCGTCAAAAAGGTGAGCGGATCGGGCGCAACCCGAAGACGGGCGACGAGGTCCCAATTTTGCCGCGCAAAGTTCTTGTGTTCCGGCCATCGCAATTACTCAAGGCGCGTATTCGTGGTGAAGACGTTTCCGGGATGACGGACGAAGACGAAGACGTACCTGCACCGCAAAAGCCACCTGTTGGCCCCGCCGGGTTTAGCTCCTCAGAGACATGAGCGATGCATCAGCCTCGCGGTCGGGCAAGTCAGAAGCCGCATTCAGAACCATTAGTGAAGTCGCTTCAGAACTGGACGTGCCACAGCACGTTCTTCGATTTTGGGAATCAAAATTTAGCCAAGTTCGACCACTCAAGCGGGGTGGAGGGCGGCGCTACTACCGCCCGGAGGACATCGTTCTTCTCAAACGGATTCGGGCTCTGTTATATGACGACGGACTGACGATTAAGGGCGTTCAAAAACTGTTCAAGGACCATGGTCTTAAGACTGTTCTTGAGGGAGAAGGCGGACCGGTAACACCGGCTGATAAGGCTGCGGGGGAACCGAAAAGCTCTGGGTCGTCTTCCATTGACCTCTCTGCCGTTTTGTCCGACCTAAAAAGTCTTCGCGATACGTTAAGAACGGCCCTGGCAGCCAGATAATACGGCTGGTTTAATTCCTAATTCTTGTTCATTGTGTTGAACGAAGCGCGCCGTTATAGTCCGCGCCTCTTAGCCTGGGGCACCCCAAATAAAACTCACCCAGGCTATGCCGGTCGGAGCGTAGCGCAGTCAGGTAGCGCACCATACTGGGGGTGTGGGGGTCGTGGGTTCGAATCCCGCCGCTCCGACCATTTTTCCATAAATAACAGAAACTTAGGTCTTTTTACTCACGTCTTGCACGAGGTGTGATTCAGTTAGTGTTGCCGGGCGCCCAAAAAGTTTATAAAGTGTAAACATTCTTTTTGGCTGAGAAAGTACGCAACGCCGTGTTCGTGCAAGCTGATTATTCTGGCATACAGCAGATTGGTCTGCCCCCTATAGGGCCAGTGACCAAGAAACCTGCTGTGGCTCCAGCACGTCAAGCCGAACGCCAACAAGACGATCAGCGCCAGCAGCAAAACAGTCAAGCTTCTCAAAGAGAGACCAAGTCTCTTTTTAAGACATTGCTTTCGGAAAGCACGCTTGCTGGCCTAAACCAGGCAAACTCTAAACCATTTAAGTCTGCTGAAACACTGTCTGGAACTCCAGCGGCAGTTAGCGCGGAACAATTTGTTCGCCTTGAAAAAACGCCAGATCATCAGTCAGCATCGGTTATCGCCAATTCAGACGCGAATTTTGCATATCTCGCCACAAGCCGGCGAAATGCTGAAGCGGCTCAAAACAAGACTGAGACTGCTCGCGTGACACCACTTCCCCAAGACTTTGTGACAGCCACTTCCCGCTACGCAGAACTGGCCGTAGCCGCTTCAAACGTTCTTGCTAGCCGTGGCGAAACGCTGGAACTGCAAGCCTAATTTTTTAGTTGTCCGATTGATTTAAAATGCTGCGTCCATCGGGCGTGAGCTTACACACCAGCCAGTTGGGCTTAAGCTGGTTTGAGAACCATGGCTCAGCCCATCCCGCTTCGACACATTTTTTGACAACTTGCGGGCTGATTTTCTTGCCATTTTCGTCAAACAACGGAAGTTTTCCGCCGGGTTGGGTTAACCCGCGGTTCAGCCACTTACGTTGCGCCAAAGAAAGGCGTTGTGCTTTTGGTAACTTAGCGTCCATGGGATATCCCCAGTCCATTGGACTTGTTTTTACAATTATAATGTAGGGTCCTGGTTAACAAATCCATAGCACCGTTGTTGAGAGGTTAAAACGCATGGAAACCTGCATGATTTACGCGACAGCAAGTGATGAAGCAGAAGCCAAGACCTTGGCTGAAATACTGGTCAACGAACGTCTGGTGGCGTGCGTAAACATTATTCAAAACGCAACATCCGTGTATCGATGGAATGATAAGATAGAGTCAGCGAAAGAGACTATTTTGATCGCTAAGACGACCCTTGGACAGCGGGACGCAGCAATGTCACGTCTCAAGGACTGTCATTCCTATGACATCCCATGTGTTGTGTCTTACGATATGTCGGGAGGGTTACCCGCTTATTTAAGTTGGATTGTCGAACAAACGCAGTAATCAAAGATCAAGTTGCAGGTACTTTGAGTGTCGCGGTTACCTGACAGGCAATCCCCTCTTTACGACCGGTAAATCCAAGCCCTTCAGTTGTTGTGGCTTTAATGCTGACCCGTGACACGGGCACACGAGCAATGGCGGCAATGGACTTCTGAAGTTTATCGCGATGGGGGGACAGCTTTGGGATTTCACAGATGACGGTTATGTCGAGATGGACGAGCGAACCTCCACGCTGATCCAAACGATCTATAGCAAACGCTAAAAAGCGGTCGGAAGAGGCATCTTTGTATGCAACATTCGTAGGTGGAAAATGAACGCCAATATCGCCATCACTTAAGGCCCCTAGTATGGCGTCTGTCGCCGCATGAAGTACAACATCGGCATCTGAATGACCGAGTAACGACTTATCCATTGGAATCAAAACGCCGCCTAAGGTCACGCCATCACCCTCGCCAAACCGGTGGACATCGAAGCCTGAGCCGATGCGTGTTTCCATGAGGAGTTGGGCTGTTGCGTACAAGTCGTGTTGCTCCGTGATTTTGATGTTTTGTGGGTCTCCCGCAACGGTGGCGATGCGAAGTCCAGCCTGTTCTAAGACGGCGGCATCATCGGTCAGAGATTGGCCTTGGTATTTCTGGTGCGCGTCGAAAAGCTTTTGAAAATTGAACCCTTGAGGGGTTTGCGCGCGAGTTACATTTGTTCGATCAATGGTATTTGTGACGTGACCCGTTTCATCTATGCGTTTCAAAGTCTCAGCAATCGGCAGCACAGGTAAAACAGCATCTGCACCATTGAGAAGCGCGCCGATGACCCGTTCATTAATCTCATTGCTCACGATTGGTCGCGCCCCATCGTGGACCAGAACAAAATCGGGTTTGAGTTCGGCAAGCGCTTCTAGTCCTCGCTTGACGGACTCTTGGCGGGTCGCTCCCCCATAAACAGGGGGAAGCATCTCAGCTCCGTCGGTCGCTGTTGCATATTCGAGATGATCATCAGGGTGAATAACAGCTACCACGAAGTCTATTTGAGAATTGGCTTTAAACGCATCAACCGCGTGCCGTATCACAGGCTTTCCAGCCAGCATTGCGTACTGCTTGGGTAAAACCGATCTAAACCGTGTGCCACGGCCAGCGGCGACAATAAGGGCTGCAATCGTTGTCATAGCTTGGCTGAGATTCCGTTCGGCAGGATTCATTTTGTCAGACGTGCCATAGCATGTGGTATTATGAGCAACCAGAGTTGCCCTTTTGCATCACAGCGTGTTCTTGCAAAATGGCAGATTTCATGGGGTTAGGTGATTTAGTGATGTTTTTCAGTAATAAAACATCTTGATTTATAAGCTTTTTGAGTCGCAAATGCCTAAGAATTAGGCACCTCTGATCATCGGATTCTCATGGCCCTCGCCATCGGCGGCATTGTTTTTGATAGCCCTGTACTTCTGGCCCCCATGTCAGGAGTGTCAGATCAACCGTTTCGGGCTTTGGTGCGCGGGTTCGGCGCTGGGTTAGTCTTCTCTGAAATGATTGCCAGTCAGCAAATGGTTCGTGCTCATCGCGATACTTTACGCATGAGCACCTCTTGTGACGACGAAGGCCCTATGGCTGTGCAACTTGCAGGCTGTGACCCAGATGTGATGGCCGAAGCGGCTCTGCTGAATCAGCAACGTGGCGCAATGCTCATCGATATCAATATGGGGTGCCCCGTAAAGAAAGTTGTTAAAGGCTGGGCAGGGTCCGCCCTCATGAGGGACGAAGATCACGCTTTACGCATTATCGAAGCTGTGGTTGAGGCCGTCGATGTTCCTGTCACACTGAAGATGCGCCTTGGGTGGGATCACGACAACCAAAATGCGCCGTCACTTGCACGTAAAGCTGAAGCCGCTGGAATTCAACTGATTACAGTGCATGGTCGTACGCGTATGCAAATGTATAACGGATCGGCGGATTGGGGTGCCGTTGCACCGGTTAAAGATGCTGTCACTGTACCTGTCATAGTTAATGGTGACATTACATCAGAAGAGGACGCGGTCGTTGCGCTTGAAAAATCTGGGGCGGATGGTGTGATGGTTGGACGAGGCTGTTACGGCAAGCCTTGGTTTCCGTCGCAAGTCGCACATTTCCTGGCAACCGGATCAAAGCTTTCCGACCCCACACGAGAGGAGCGCAGAGAGGCTTTGTTGTCTCACTATGACTCTCTCTTAAGTCATTACGGTTCTGGTAAAGGCGTTCGCGTCGCGCGTAAACATTTGGCTTGGTCTGCATACGGTCTCAATGGCGCAAATCAATTCCGGACAGCCATCAATACTGAGTCTGATCCTGATCGCGTTATCAAATTGATCACTGAGCTGTTTGAGGCGGATGATTTAACCATCGCGGAAGCAGCCTGATGGCGCAATTCTCCTCGGTCATTAAGCTAGAGTACCCAATACAACCTGACGAAGTATTGTCCGCGCTGGCAGCGGCAACGCTTGTGGTCGACCGCACCTATCAAATTCGTTATGCGAATGGAGCTGCTGAACAGCTTTTTCAAACCAGTTCAAGTGGCCTTATCGGGCATGATCTCGCTGAAGTGTTGCCTTTTGATGGGGCTGTTTACGCTCTCATTGGTCAGGTCTTGAGAGATGGTGCTCCTGTTTCTGAGTATGGACTCACTTTGGACACGCCGAAGACCGGAATACGCGTGATGTCGGCGTACGGAGCCCCCTTGATTGACCGGGAAGACGTGGTTGTTGTGTCGTTACAAGAGCACACGCGCGCGCTAAAAATTGGCCAACAGTTAGAAAATCGTAACAGCGTGCGTTCTGTAACGGCTATGGCGACCTTGCTGGCCCATGAGATTAAAAATCCATTGTCGGGTATTCGCGGTGCCGCACAACTTTTAGAGCAAAATGCTGACCCAGATGACGTTACTTTGACAAAACTGATTTGTGCAGAGGCTGATCGCATTGTTGCCTTGGTCGATCGCATGGAGGTCTTTTCAGATGACCGTCCGCTTGCGCGCGAAGGTGTTAATATTCATACGATTCTCGAACATGTACGGCGCATTTCTGAAAATGGGTTCGGGAAGGGGATCAAGTACGTTGAAAAATATGATCCTTCCTTGCCGCCGGTTTTCGGAAATAAAGACCAGTTGATTCAGGTATTGCTTAATCTGATAAAAAATGCGGCAGAAGCATCTCCTGAGCAAGGTGGCGAGATCACTCTCTCGACATCATACCAACCGGGCGTGCGTTTGAAAGTCGCTGGGTCTAACAAGCGACTTCAACTGCCACTCGTTGTTTCTGTTGCCGATAATGGTTCAGGTGTGCCGGAAGACTTAAAAGCGCACCTTTTTGACCCTTTTGTCACAACCAAGTTAAATGGCACCGGCTTAGGATTAGCGCTGGTGTCTAAAATTGTTTCAGACCATGGCGGTGTTATAGAGTTTGAATCTGACCGGCGCGGCACGGTCTTTCGGATTATGCTACCAATACTCAGCGAAGGGGAGGACTGATGGCCGAAGCCTCTATTCTTATCGCTGATGACGACACAGGTATCCGCACTGTCCTTAATCAGGCTTTGGGGCGAGCGGGTTATACTGTTCGCGCGACCGATAACGCCTCAACGCTGTGGAATTGGATTGAGGCCGGCGATGGTGATCTCGTGATCACAGATGTCGTTATGCCAGATGAAAATGGGCTGGACTTGATCCCCCGCATCAGAAAAAAGCGTCCCGACCTACGCATTATTGTGATGAGTGCTCAGAACACTTTATTAACGGCTGTGAAGGCTGCTGAGCGAGGCGCCTTTGAATACCTACCGAAGCCTTTCGATCTTGACGAATTGGTGTCCGTAGTCAAACGTGCCCTGGATACAACTTCAGTTGGCGCACAAATAAGAACGGCTACGCCTGATGAAGAAGACCTTCCCCTTATTGGCCGTTCGCCAGCCATGCAAGAAGTCTACCGTTCCGTCGCCCGATTGATTAAATCTGACCTGACTGTGATGATCACAGGGGAGTCTGGGACTGGGAAAGAACTAGTCGCCCGCGCATTGCATGATTATGGACAGCGGCGCTCTGGCCCCTTTGTCGCTGTTAACATGGCGGCTATTCCGAGGGAGTTGATTGAAAGCGAACTCTTTGGTCATGAAAAGGGGGCATTCACAGGAGCTTCCCAAAGAACATCTGGAAAATTTGAACAGGCGGCTGGCGGTACGTTGTTTCTTGATGAGATTGGCGATATGCCCGCAGAAGCTCAAACACGACTGCTGCGCGTCTTACAGGAAGGCGAGTACACCAGTGTCGGAGGTCAGACCTCTGTTAAAGCAAATGTGAGAATCATCGCGGCAACTCATAGAAACTTGGCCGACATGATAAAAATGGGCCTTTTTCGAGAAGACCTATACTACCGGTTGAACGTTGTGCCGGTCAGGCTTCCAGCTTTACGGCAGCGCGTGGAAGATATTCCGGAATTGGTTCAGCATTTTCTCGATCAAGCTGTAGAAGAGGGACTGCCAGAGAAAAGGATAGAGCCCTCTGCGATCGACAAGATGAAAGCTTATCGCTGGCCCGGCAACGTCAGAGAGCTTGAGAATTTGGTTAAAAGGCTTGCCGCGCTTTATGCTGAAGAAACAATCGGTGTAGAAGCCGTGGAAATGGAACTGAATACGGTTTCGACTGAAGCTATTCATAATGAAGATGCATCGGAAAATCTTAGTGAGGCGATTGAAAAACATCTCCTACGCTACTTCTCACAACATGGCGGAGCGCTGCCTCCGGAAGGCCTTTATGATCGCATGCTCCATGAGATGGAACGCCCATTGGTTTCTTTAACTTTAAACGCGACCGCGGGTAACCAACTCAAGGCCGCGAGAGTCCTAGGACTGAACCGCAACACGTTGCGGAAGAAAATCAAGGAATTGGATATCAATGTTGTCCGTGGCCTTCGTTAATCAACCGGCAGAATTGTCGTCAATTTTACCGGTGTTGCATGCGGTCGAGGGCATATGGATATAGTGCATCGCCCATTGTCTTTGCGGCGGCTTACGCTTCGCTTCTTTGTGTGGGCGCGCCGTATGAGACTGGTGAACGCGTTAGTGATGATTCTATCGCTAGCGGCGATTGTCTCTGGGGTTGCGACGTTTGCAGCTCTCTCATCCTGGGGCGAGAGCGGACCAAGTGCAAATACGGTTCTGATTCTTCTGAACATCGACCTGTTCTTATTATTAGCGCTTGGCGTTTTAATTACGCGTCACGTTGCAAAGTTATGGAGTAACCGCCGGTCCGGGGTCAGCGGAAGCCGCCTTCATGTGAGATTGGCGTTGCTGTTTGGCGTCGTCGCTATAACGCCTGCCATCGTGATGATGATTTTCGCCGCACTTTTATTCACATTGGGTGTTGAAAGCTGGTTCAGTGAGCGCGTGAGAACCGCGTTGGTAGAGTCAACGGAAGTCGCAGAAGCTTACCTTGCTGAACACATCCAGGTTATCCGCGCAGATGCTTTATCCGTGGCCAGTGATATCAATCGTCAATGGCCACAACTCAACCGATCGGAAGGTGTTTTAGATCGCTTTTTATCAACTCAAGCTGCACTGAGGGGGCTAACAGAGGCGGTTATCTTCCGCGATGATATGCAGGTGATTGCGAAAGCGGGATACACCTTTGCTCTGCAGTCCGGTGAACAAATTCCGATGCGCGTTATCGCCCAGGCAAACATGGGGGAGGTCGGCGTGGTCACCGGCGAGGCTGGAGACCGTGTCCGCGCTCTGGTGAGGCTGGAAGGCTTACCTGGCAGTTACCTGTATGTCGGGCGGTTCATAGATGCCAAGGTTTTAAACCGCGTTTCCCGTACGCAAGACGCGGTAGATGAATATCTGATGCTGGAAGGCCGCCGCTCTGAGATCGAGATTAGCTTTACACTGCTCTTTATTGTTGTGGCGTTGCTGCTTCTAATGACATCGGTGTGGTTCGGATTGACGCTGGCAACGCGTTTAGCAAAACCAATTGTGGATTTAATTTCTGCCTCTGAGCGGGTGCGTCAGGGAGACTTCACCGTTCGTGTTGAGGAAAAAGCGGCGAGTGATGAAGTGGCCTCTTTGGGCCGCGCCTTTAACCGTATGACCAGTCGTTTGGCCACGCAGCGCGAGGCTCTCGTGGAAGCAAATGCGCAATTGGACGAGCGTCGGCGTTTTACGGAAGCCGTTTTATCTGGAGTGACTGCAGGCGTTATCGGTTTGGATCCAGATGGAAACATAACATTACCAAATCGCGCCGCTTCCGACCTTTTGAACGTCGCCTTGTTAGACAGTGTTGGCAAGCCATTGATAAATTACGTCCCAGAGTTTGCCCCGTTAATAGAGGAAGTTAAATCGTATCCGGACCGGACCATAGAGCAAGAAACCAGGGTCACAGCTAAAGGGCACAGTCGTGTTTTTCTGGTACGTCTAACAGCAGAACAAAATGAGGGTGAAATTCTCGGATTTGTCTTCACCTTTGACGACATCACCGAGCTTCAGACCGCACAGCGCAAAGCGGCTTGGGCAGATGTGGCGCGACGCATTGCGCATGAAATTAAGAATCCTCTCACACCTATCCAACTTTCCGCTGAGCGATTGAAAAAGCGTTACCTCTCTAAAGTGGGAGACGATACGGGCGCTTTTGAACTTTGTACGGATACGATTATCCGTCACGTTAGCGACATCGGACAAATGGTCGATGAATTTTCATCCTTTGCACGTATGCCACAGCCAAACATGGCCGTTACAAATCTGGTTGAACTGACTTCAGGTGCAATTGTGTTGCCCAAGACAGCCTATCCCCACATTACGATAAATTATGCGGCTCCTAAAGACCCGGTGCTGATTAACTGTGATGCTTCGCAAATCCGGCAGGCGCTCTCTAACGTGTTAAAGAATGCTGTTGAAGCCATTGACGCAAAAACCGGTGGGAGACGCGATAAGGGGGCAGGCACGATCGATGTGTCTATAGGGGTTGATGATAATACGTGCTTCCTTGAGATTACTGATAACGGTGTCGGTTTGCCTAAAGATGAGGTCCGCCAGAGATTGACTGAGCCCTATATAACGACCCGCGCGAAAGGCACCGGACTTGGTTTGGCGATTGTTTGGAAAATCGTAGAGGATCACAAGGGACGGTTGTTAATGGAAGATGCGGCCAATGGTGGCGCCAGGATTGTGTTCCACTTTCCGCTGGTCATAGACACCGCAAACAGGGGCAAGAAAAATCCAATAGATGAAAAGGTGAGTCCACCTATCTCTAGTTCAGCCTCAATTGCAGAAAGTGCTTAAGTAAATATGTCAGCAGATATTCTCATAGTTGATGATGAGCCTGATATCCGGGTCATGATATCGGGCATACTTGAAGATGAAGGGTATGCGACCCGCCAGGCTAGCACTGCTGATCAAGCCTTGTCAGAAGTACGATCACGGTCTCCCGCAGTCGTATTGCTGGATATATGGTTGGAAGGCAGCTCCATGGATGGAATGGATTTGCTCAAAGCTATAAAAACGCTCCGTCCACAAACTCAAGTGATTATGATTAGTGGACACGGCACCATTGAAACGGCTGTTAAAGCTATGAAATTCGGTGCTTATGAGTTTATTGAAAAACCGTTCCAATCTGACCGGCTTTTGCTGTTCGTTGAACGTGCCATAGAGTCAGCCAAACTTCGCCGCGAAAACATTGAACTAAAAACGCGGGCTGGAAAACCCGAAGACCTTATTGGTAAATGCAATGCAATCGCTCATCTTAGTCGTACAATAGAGCGCGTTGGTCCGACGGGATCACGGGTCTTAATCACCGGCGCTGCAGGCGCAGGCAAAGAAATTGTAGCGCGACTCATCCATAGAAACTCAAAGAGATCTGCTGCCCCGTTCGTTGTTGTCAATTGTGCATCTTTGCAACCTGATCGCCTGAACGAGTTTCTGTTTGGTGCTGGAGCGGGTGACACGGGTGGCGGACTGTTTGATCAAGCAGACGGCGGGACACTTCTTCTTGATGAAGTCGCGGATATGCCGCTTGAAACCCAAAGCCGCATTATAAGAATTTTACAAGACCAACGCTTGGAGCGCGGGAATGGACAAGGGGCAGTTGAAGTCGATGTGCGGGTTATTGCCACCACGAACAGAGATCTAAAGCGCGAAATAAAAGAAGGACGGTTTCGCGAAGAACTCTATTATCGATTGGCTGTCGTCCCTATTGAAGTCCCGTCGTTATCGGACAGAAGAGAAGATATTCCCGCACTGGCTCGATATTTTATGGAGAAAGGCGCTCACACGGCAGGTATTCCTCCTCGCAGTTTAGCTGAAGACGCTATTGCCGCCTTGCAAACACACCCGTGGCCTGGAAATGCACGCCAGCTTCGCAACGTCATTGACTGGTTGCTTATTATGGCTCCAGGGACATCGGACGATGCCATTCGTGCGGATATGTTGCCGGCTGATCTGTCAACTGACGCACCACAAATGCTGCGCCTGGAACGTTCCGACGAAATCATGATGTTGCCGTTAAGAGAAGCGCGCGAAATGTTTGAACGGGAATACCTTATGGCGCAAGTCATCCGGTATGGCGGAAATATATCCAGAACCGCAGAATTTGTTGGCATGGAACGCTCCGCATTGCACCGCAAACTTAAGTCTCTTGGGGTTACGACCGAGGTGCGCCTCCGCCGCGATGTGAACGTCACCGAAGCTGAGTCAGGTGACACCCAGCACAAGGACGGAGACAAACAATGAAAGTGGTCATTTGTGGTGCTGGCGAAGTTGGCTCTAACATTGCCCGTTATCTCGCAACTGAAGCAAACGATGTTACGGTTGTAGACCGCAGCCCCGAACTCATTCGACAGTTATCAGAATCTCTTGATGTGAAGGGCATGGTGGGCCATGCCGCTCATCCAGATGTTCTGGAACGAGCCGGTATCAAAGATGCTGACATGATTATTGCTGTCACCCTGATGGATGAAGTGAATATGGTCGCCTGCCAGGTGGCCCACTCTTTGTTTGAAGTGCCGACAAAGATTGCACGCATTCGCAGTCAAAGTTATCTCGCGCCGATGTGGTCCAGCCTCTTTTCTCGGGACAACCTTCCAATCGATGTCGTGATTTCCCCTGAAATTGAGATTGCACGAGCCGTCACACGCCGCCTGGAAGTTCCTGGCGCTATGGACGTTATTCCCTTAGCCGACGATAAAGTGCGACTGATCGGTGTGCGCATGACCGAAGACACCCCGCTGATCAACACACCGCTCCGACAGCTCACAAGTTTGTTTCCTGAAATGCAAATCATCGTTGTCGGGATTAAGCGCGGCGATACGTCAATCATACCGCACGCCGAGGACGAAATGTTCCCCGGAGATGATGTGTATTTTGTGGTGGCTTCTGATCAATGTGAGCGCGCCATGGCTGCTTTTGGTCATGAGGAGCCAGAAACAAGACGCGCAGTTATTTTTGGCGGCGGTAACATTGGCCTTTTTCTGGCTCAGGAATTGGAGCGTGCCCACCCTGAAATCAATCTCAAAATTATTGAGTTAAACAAAAATAGAGCATCGGTCATTTCCTCTCACCTTAAGAATACTGTCGTGCTGAACGGGAGTATTCTGGAACCTGAAATTCTTTACGAGGCAGGTGTCGATAAAGCGGAAACGGTTATTGCCGTTACTGAAGATGATGAGACCAACGTATTGTCTTCGCTTCTGGCTAAGAAATTCGGAGCACAGCGCGTTATTACATTGGTAAATAAGTCGACCTATAACCCTTTAATGGGGCCGCTTGGCATTGATGTTGTTGTAAATCCTCGCTCAATTACTGTCTCTCAAATCCTGTCTCACGTGCGGCGGGGGAGGGTGCATGCGGCGTATTCCGTACAGGAAAACTTTGGTGAACTTATCGTCGCAGACGCTATGGAAACGTCAACGCTTGTTGGTAAGCCGCTGAAGGACGTTGATCTTCCGGGTAAGGCGAGATTTGGTGCCATTATTCGGGATGGTCAAATCATCGTGCCACGCCCGCAAACTGTGGTCGAAGGTGGTGATCGCATCATTCTCTTTGCGGCGACTGAAGCTGTTAGAAGGATCGAGAAACTATTTTCCGTTCAGCTGGAATATTTTTAGAACGCTATGACTCGTCTCGCTTATGTAAACGGAAGATACGAACCGCAAAATAGCGCGTCTGTCTCCATTGAAGATCGTGGTTTCCAATTCGCTGATGGCGTGTATGAAGTTGTCGCCATATGGAACGGCTGCGCTGTTGATTTCAAACCGCACATGGACCGTCTGGAACGGTCTATGGCAGAACTGCTCTTTCCCAACCCTCCCTCTACACGGGCACTGACTGTTGTGAGCCGGGAAATCCTGCGGCGCAATAAAGTGACGAACGGCATACTTTATATACAGATCAATCGTGGAACGGCACCGCGCAATCACCCATTTCCGGGTGATCACGTAAAATGCTCAGTTGTGATGACCGTCCGCCATGGCCTGGGGCCAAGTAATGCTCAGGCAGAGCAGGGGGTCTCCCTTACGGTTCAAGACGACCTGCGATGGAAACGGCGGGATATCAAGTCTGTCGGTCTGCTGCCCAATGTTCTCACAAAACAAGCAGCAAAACAGGCCAAAGCGTTTGAGGCGCTTTTGATTGACCCAGATGGCACGGTTACGGAAGCCAGTGCTGCCAATGTGTGGATCGTCGATAAAGAGGGCGTTTTAGTGACACGGCCCCTTGGGCCTGAGATTCTGGGTGGGGTAACCAGATTGCGCGTCATGCAACTGGCCGAAGAAGCCGGCTATCCAGTCAAAGAAGCTGTCTTCACCCTTGCCGACGTCCTGCAAGCACGAGAGGTTTTCTTAACAGGGACGACCACCTTCGTGCTCCCTGTGGTTCAAATTGATGACAGCATCGTGGCCAATGGTCATCCTGGTGAAATCGCCCGCGACCTGCGAGATCGCTATCAGTCTTTTTTATTTACATTGGATCGCGTTACCAGTTGGTCGGGTGTGTGAACTCAACGTGCAGCCGTCACCTAACCCCTTACCTAAACCCTTAGCATTGTTGTTCGATTGGGACGGCACGTTGGTTGATACGCACCCGGTATTAGCGGCAGCAATGAACCATACGCTTGAAGCTTTTGGGCGAACTCCTTGGACCTATGAACAATGGGAAAACTGGTTAGGACTGTCTGCGCGCGATGCCTTTCCGAAAGAGTTTGGCGATAACTGGGAAGCGGCCCGGGACATTTATCTTAAGTCTTATGGCACGTTGCACCTTGAACGCATTAAAGAAAAGGAATGCGCTGAAGAATTACTGGTCTCGTTAAATCTTCAGCCTGTTTATATGGCTTTGGTCAGCAACAAGACGGGACACTACCTGAGAACAGAAGTCACTCACTTCGGTTGGCAAAATAACTTTGGAGCTGTGATCGGTTCCGGTGATAGCGCCCAGGACAAACCAGCAACGGATCCGGTGTATGATGCCCTGCGGCCAGCAAACCTCAGGCCCAACCCAAACATCTGGTTTATCGGGGATAATGATATCGATGTGGCCTGTGGGCGTGCTGCAAATTGCACCACAATATTGGTCGGAGATGGCTATCCAGACTCATCTCCAGACCATCGCGTTGCCGACTTAAAAGCCTTGAAATACTTGATTCTCAGCTCTCTTAACCCAAGGTAGAGTATACTTGGGTTCCAACTGTGGTTGACCCGATCGCGCGAAACCTTCTAGATACGGGGGCAAGTCCGTGCAGCGACAACGCCACTGGACAATAAATAAATTAAAACAAGGGCTTAACAATGTCTGGCGAAAAATCACAAAACGTTCAGGACGTCTTTCTCAACACAATTCGCAAGAATAAGATCCCAGTCACTGTATTTTTGATCAATGGCGTCAAACTTCAGGGAATTGTTACATGGTTTGATAACTTCTCGATGCTTCTGCGACGGGATGGACACACCCAACTTGTTTATAAACACGCCATATCGACCGTAATGCCGTCTGGTCCTCTTCAGTTATTTGAACCTGAGACCGACGACGAGACCGGCAAGTCAGAAGAGGCAGCCGAATAGGCTTGCAGATTTAAGTGACCACAAACGATCAAAAGTCAGACACCTACTCAACTGAGATTGCTAAAACACGGACCATCATCCTTCATCCAGATTTTTCAAAAGGAGCGGGCGCTGAGGATGCGCGGGCGCGTCTGGATGAAGCCTGCGGTCTCGCGCTCGCAATTAACTTGGAGATTGTTCACGCTGAACACTTGGCTGTCTCAAAACCGCGCCCTTCGACGTTGTTCGGCAAAGGCGTGGTTGAGCGCTTTGCTGATCTAATAGAGGGTTTGGAAGTTGACCTTGTTATTGCCGACCACAGTCTGTCGCCGGGTCAACAACGTAACCTAGAGCGCGCCTGGAAAACCAAAGTTATTGATCGGACTGGATTGATCCTAGAGATCTTTGGCGAGCGGGCGAGAACCCGCGAAGGTCAACTTCAGGTGGAACTGGCGCATCTGACCTATCAGAAAAGCCGCCTGGTCCGCAGTTGGACTCACTTGGAGCGCCAACGCGGTGGTTCTGGGTTTCTTGGTGGCCCTGGTGAAACCCAAATCGAAATTGACCGGCGACTTATTGGGGATCGGATCACGCGTCTCAAAAAAGAACTCGAGAAAGTTGTACGCACACGTGACCTGCACCGGGCAGCGCGCAAACGGGTGCCGTATCCGATTGTTGCCTTGGTTGGCTATACCAACGCTGGTAAGTCGACACTTTTCAACACACTCACAAATGCTCAAGTCTATGCCAAGGATCAACTGTTTGCGACATTGGACCCAACCATGCGCGCCGTTGTCTTACCCTCAGGTCGTCGTGTGATTTTGTCTGACACGGTGGGATTTGTTTCTGATCTGCCGCACGAGTTGGTCGCCGCGTTTAGGGCAACCCTGGAAGAAGTCACTGAGGCAGATGTTATTGTGCATGTACGCGATATCTCTCATGCAGAAAGCGAAGATCAAAAGCGGGATGTGGAAGAAGTCTTGTCCCGCATGGATATTGTATCGAGCGATGATCACCCCATTCTTGAAGTTTTGAATAAGGTTGACTTAGTTAATGCTTCTGCCCGCAGCCTGATCGAAACCGAAGAAAAAAGCACGTCTGCGCCGTTGTTTGTGTCTGGTTTAACCGGTGAGGGGACGGATGATGTATTGGCCGCGATTGATCGCATTATATCGAGCGGGCGTCGTGAGCTTGGCGTTGCGGTACCCGTCGCCGATGGCAAAACCCTCGCCTGGCTGTATCGCAAAGGAGAAGTTATCGCTCGTAAAGACGGTGATGATGAAACAACCCTAACGGTTCTTCTTGATCACGCAGATGCGGACCGGCTCTCGGCCAACAACGCTGTGCGAGTTCTGTGACGGCTGTAGTAGACCTTCTTCATCATCGAAACGCCGTTGATGAGCTGCTGAGATCGGTTTCTGAAAAGACAATTCTGCCACGTTACCAGACTCTTTCCGAAGATCAGATTAAGACCAAATCCAGTCCAGGTGATTTGGTCACCATTGCTGATGAAGAAGCTGAGCTGCATCTGACAGCGGGTTTAAAAGAATTGTTGCCAGGGTCTGCCGTAGTTGGTGAAGAAGCCGTTGCAGCTGACCCCTCTGTGTTAGAGCGCTTAACCCGCCCAGGGCTGACCTGGGTCATTGACCCAATTGATGGCACCGCAAACTTTGTTGCAGGTAAGCCCGCATTTGGTGTGATCATAGCCCTAATGCAGAATGGCGAGACCGTCATGGGCTGGATTCATAATCCACTTGAATCTAAAACCCTTTGGGCCGCGCAAGGGCAGGGCGCTTGGGTGGACTCTCAGAACGTGACCGTTGCGATGACGGAGTCGCCTGCTGACGTGTCGTCGATGACAGCAGCGTTGTACCATCGAGCCTTTCGATCCGCTGTCTCCGACTTTGGCTCAACCACGCTGATCGGCAGCGCGGCTCACGTATACTGGGGCGTTGCCACCGGTACGACGCATGTCTCGAGTTTCAGCAGGTTGATGCCGTGGGATCACGCGGCAGGCGTTCTTATCCATCAGGAGGCAGGTGGTCATTCAGCCCTGCTAGATGGAACAGCCTACAAGCCAACAGAATGGAAACATCGAGGTGTTCTCAGTGCACCGTCACGAGAGATTTGGAACACCGTACGGGCTTTAGCCGATGAGTCTAAAACTTAGGAGAAAACCTAGCCTAACATGATTAGACACCGGGCGATGTTGGCAAACTCTTGGCCGTCAGTTGTAAAGTTAGCTTAGGCACCGGCTGACGGAACGAGGTCATATTCCAATCATAGATTGTGTATCCAGGCGTCGGTGCTCGCCGGACCGACATAGCGTTATGACTCAAAACCTCAGCATCGGTGACGACGCGCACAAGACCTTTTGTTCTTAACCCAATGGCCTCAAGTTGGTCCGCCTGGTTTTTCCCAGCCCCCGTACCAAAGAAGTTAACTGTGCCGTCTTCCCCTGCGCGAATTTGGAAAATGCGTGCGTTCCGCCGCACAAAACTTAATAGCTGTGTTTCTGTAAATTGACCCTGACGATCATACCGCACTTGATAGCGACCAGAGCCAAGGCTGGTGACCGACTCAAAATAGCGATCTGCTTTTAAACCGGCCAGAAAGGCCGCAGCCTGTTCCGAGGCGGCTTCTCTATCGATCTCTCCGCGGGTCAGTTGGCCATAAAGAGGAGCCCACGTAAGTTGGCCGACATAGGAAATGCCATAGCCGCCACTTTTAGTCAGGCGAATTTCGGCGCTGTATTCATCCGGCACGAAGCAGGATGCCAGAGGGAGCACCATCACCACTGCAATGAAGCGCTTCACGTTTTTTACAAACACCGTCATTTAACCGCTTCCGTTTTGGCGCGCTGCCAGAGGGTTTCCATTTCATCCAAGGTCGCATCTTGAGGCATTTTGCCCTGTTCGGCTAGCATGCCTTCAATAAAGTGAAAACGCCGTTCGAATTTCAGGTTGGTCTGGCGCAATGCAGAGCCAGGCTCAACATTTACCTTGCGTGCAAGATTGACCACAGCAAAGAGCAGGTCACCTAATTCATCCTCAACACGCTGCGGCGTTGCTCCGGCCTTCACTTCAGCTTCGAGTTCGTCGAGTTCTTCTCGGATTTTATCAAACACAGGCGTCGCATCGGGCCAATCAAACCCAACCCGCGCAGCGCGTTTCTGAAGTTTTTCCGCGCGCTTCAGTGCGGGCAGGGCCGTCGGAACATCGTCGAGAATGCTTGGCGCACTGTGACCAGAATCAGCCGCTTTTTTGTCGGCCCGCTCTTTAGCTTTGATGGCCTCCCAGGACTCCGTCTGGGCGTCTGAATCCCTAATCACTGCATCCGCAAAGACATGGGGATGCCGCCGGATCATCTTGCGACACACCGCCTCGACAACATCGCCGAAGTCAAAGAGTTTCTGCTCTTCGGCCATACGGGCATGAAACACGGCCTGGAACAGCAAATCGCCCAGTTCATCTTTCAAGGAGGGCATGTCGCCACGCGCAATCGCGTCGGCCACCTCGTAAGCTTCTTCGATGGTGTAGGGCGCTATAGATTTAAAATCCTGCTCAACATCCCACGGACAACCGGTGTCCGGATGCCTGAGTTGCGCCATAATATCGAGTAAATCGCTAACAGACGGTCGTTTTTCCATAGCTAAGGACTTACCTTGTGCAGGCATTGGGATCAATAAATTGTATAAAAACCAGGGATAAGCAAAGACTTATCCGCTCAACGCTAGATTATAGCGTTCCTCGTCTATCAGTAGTAACGTATCGGTATGTGAGGCCCGAATAACTTTGGATAACCTGACAGTGTTATATTTTACGCTGATATGCACAGGCTAATACCATAGTTGCAGTTGGCAACGGGGGATGACTTTCGTGTTAGGCCGCTTGCAGAAGTATCTAATCAATATTTTCAGAGGTGCGCGAGACGACGAGTCAGGCGTTATTCTTCTGATCACTGTGGTCGCAACTGCCGCGCTCGCCGCGGCTGTGGCGGGTGCGATGCTGCTAGATGTAGTCGGCCCCCGCCCGGAGATCAGGAACATTCAGGGGAACAGCACCAAACTTCAAAAAATACGAGATGCGATTGTTCTGCACGCTATTCGGGATGCGAGTTATCTGTTGCCATGCCCGGCCTCAGGCGCGGCCGGCGACGGCGTTTCCATTGGGGCCTGTAACAACACAACAAACAATGTCGGCACTGTGCCGTGGCAGACACTTGGATTGAGCGAAGAAGATGCAACAGACCCCTACGGCAACCAGATTGTATATGCGGTTAGTGCCGGTCCTATAGGAGCGTGCCACGAATTAGACGGTGTTCCCACCGGATCTGTAAATGCGGGCACATTGTTTGCGGGTGAAACAACGCCAGGCTCTACATATCTATATGCACTCGTGAGTCAGGGCCAAAATGGGCTCGGAGCTTTTGACAGCAACGGCAATGTAAAAAGTAACCCAACGAGCACAGAAGAAAGTGACAACTGCGCCAACGGAGCTGGCTGCACAATTCCGACTGCAAATTTTATTGATACCGGACCCTTTGAAGATGATGGCGGAGGGACGAGCCATTTCGACGATAAAGTATTGTTATCTTCATCCGCTGACTTTCAGACTGAATGCGAGCGTTTTGCAGAAAATGAAAAAAGTGAACTCGAGTTCGTTGAAGAAGGCTTTGGCGGGACCTCGGTCACCTCTGATTTGGTTGTCACGAATAACGGTGGAGGCGGCGGCGGGTCCTCCTCGCTCGGTGGTGGAACCTTAACCGTCACCGCCGATGTTGAGCTCTCCACCTCATCGACGATATTCACACCGGATGTGACGCCGCTCTACAACAGAATTGAGTGGACGCCGACAGCGGCTGCAACAAGCACCGGCTTTTCGATTATCACCCGGGCAGATCGAACCACGCGTGCCGGCAGCACAACCAACTATACTGATGGCATCACCTGCGAATTCTTTAGTGATGGGTTGCCCGCCAATGCGCAGACCATCGAAATCAATGATAGCTCTGGCACCCTGGCAACAAGTGCGGGTACTTACACACTTACGCTGGGTGAAACCTATGAGCTGGAATGCTTTGACGACGGTGATAATTTATGGGCACGCATCACGGAAGTTGGAGATACCTCCAATCAAGCGACAGTTTTCACCACAGATACGTCTGATCTCTCGACGCCCAATCAGGTTATCTTTCTCCACACGGCAGCAGCCGGCGCCGTCAGCAGGCTCGATAATTTGCTCGTTGCCAAGGGCGGCATTGCGCTGGAACTGGACAACGGTGGCCAGTTGGCAAACACGACTGCCCCGTTGGCTAATTTCGCTAGTGAAACCAGTTTTACCGGCGAGGGCTGGCTTTATCTGCGGGATACAAACGCAGGGACGACCTCTCTCTTTTCGGTTGATGATGGAGTTTCTTCTAGTGAATCTCTTATTCAGGCAGACGTCGTCAATTCAGAGTTTGAGTTCTCGTTCGTTGATTTCGACACATCAACCGGCAGCAAAGTTGCCACCAGCCAGACCTACGGCACCACATTCTGGCGGCATCAATCTTTCAACTGTAATTCGGGCTCTGACAGAAGCCTTTACGCCTTTGGCTCGTTAACCGGCACCGCAGATACTGTGGCCTGCGACATTCTGCCCGGCACAGACATTGCGACTGCCACTGAAACCGTTGCCATCGTCAACAACACCGGCGGGCGGATTTTACTTTCGGAAATGCGGTTATGGGATGCGGCCCGGGGCAGCTCGAACATCGCCAGCAGTTTCAATGCGCGCGTGGCTAACGATTCAACCGGTTTGGATCTCCAGCTGCGCCTAGATGAAGATAACTTTGCCAGTGCAACCGCTACGGACTCTCACACCCCCGCTGAAAACTACGCCATAACCGATGGGCGTTTCGTTGGCTTTAAATCACCGTTCAAAAGCCTTGCGGCGGATATCTGCCCGGGCAATGAAGACACCTCAGTCCCACCGGACCCGTTCAAGTGCGTCTGGGATGGCACCGGATCTGCAGAAACGTCTGATACCATTAATTTGCCCCTGGATATTACTGAAGTGCAGATTAAGGTTTGGGGCGCCGGTGGCAGCGGTGGAAGACAAAACGCAGGGACAGGCGTTGATGGTAAAGCTGGAGGTGGTGGGGGTTACGTGTCGGGTCGTTTATCCACAGTGAGCGCTGCTAGTATTTCTGGCCACGACCTCATAATTAGCGCTGCAGGCGCAGGTCAAGTTGGAACAAACGATAATGCGCCCGGTGGTGGTGGCGGCGGTTCTGCCGTTGAGTTTGACAATGGATCTACCACGCTCATCGCAGTTGCTGGCGGTGGCGGTGGAGGCGGCTCTGCTCGCACCAATTCGACAATTGGATATGGAGGAGGCGGCACCACAGGTGAAGTCCGCAATGGTGGAACAACACCAGCGGTCGGGCCATGTGATCCCTTATCTGGTACTCAAGCTGGCGGCGGCACAGGTGGTGCTTGTGGTGGTAGTGCTGGTCAAGGAGTGACAGCAGGAGGAGCCAACGGTGGTGATGGCGAGGCCGCAGACGGCACTGGCGGTCCGGCTGGTAATGGTTACGGCAATGGCGGTCGCGGTGGACTTAGAGCGGCTACGACTGGCGGCGGCGGCGGCGGCGGCGGCTACACCGGCGGCGGCGGCGGCGGTAAGGATGTTAACTGCGGAACGGCCCCATGTAATAACGTAGGTGGCGGCGGTGGTGGTTCTGGATTTTTAGGTTCTGATCTTACTTCCACATCACAGAACACTGGCAACGGTGCTACACCAGGTAACAGCGGAGATACAGATCGTGGAACTGCAGCGACGGGCGGAGCGATCGGAGCAGCCGGCTCTCCCGGGCGTGTCGTGATCTGCTGGAGTGCGGCCTGCTTGCCGTAATCGGATATGCCATTTACCCGGCCCGCACCGGAAAGAATCTGAAACACCATGTGCGTTGCATTGGCCGCTTATAAAACCTGGCAGGAAGTGCGGGAGTATTACGGCCTTCATTCTGATGCCGATAGCCCTGATACCGGAACTCATCCGGCCTTCACCCCCTCTGCGGTCATCCGGTCAAACGCCGTCCACCCGATACTTCGCCAAGGAGTAGGCGGCCGGTTTCTAGATTTGGCAATTTGGGGCTTTCCCAGTTCTAAGGGCCGGATCACCCCGGTCACAAACGCCAGATGCGAAACCTTGGATGTGATGCCTATGTTCAGTGATGCGTTCCAATCGCGACGCTGTGCGGTGCCGGTATCTGGATACTACGAGTGGAAGAGGGCGGTTGACGGCACCCGCACCCCGTGGAAGATCTCGCGAAAAAATGATAGCGCTAGCTGCTTTATGGCCATCGCCGGCCTGCACACGTTCAACTCTAAGACCAAACAGTGTCATTTTGTGGTGGTCACAACCGAGCCAAATGAAGTGGCGGCTGAAATTCACGACCGCATGCCCGTCATATTAAACGATGCGAGCCTTAAAACGTGGTTGTCAGCTGAAGCGGGCCCTGCGGATCTTCGGAACATCTGCAAGCCCTATGACTGGGATGATCTGGTGATCGAGCCAGTGGCCAAGTCGTTGTTTGACCGGCCCAAGGCGGTCGATAAAAACCAACTCAGTTTGGCGGTATAAGGACGAGAACAACGTTTGAGAGCGTCGAGTTCAGTCCGACTTAAACGTGCTGATCCACCAATATTGGGTTTCCATCAGGGTCATGAACCACAAAACTGGCCGGGCCTGATGTGGTTTCATCGGCTTCCGTTTCTAAAGCAATTCCAGCGGCTTTAAGTTGCTTCTGAAGGTCACGCACATCGGTAAAGTTACCGAGAGGCTGTGCATTTTCGCCCCAGCCCGGATTAAACGTCAGCATGTTCTTTTCAAACATGCCCTGGAATAAACCGATTACGCAGCTATCCGATTTCATAATCAACCAGCCTTGGGCTTCATCGCCGCCAAACGGGCTGAACCCGAGCTTGGCATAAAAGTCTTTCGACGCAGCGAGATCTTTGACCGAAAGGCTGAGCGAGAAAGCACCGAGGGACATAGCAAATTTCCAATGTGATTAAGCTGGTTTTTTGAGACTAGCAAATCAAATGGAGCAGGGCACTTGGTAATGCCTCCAACGAGATTTACCTCGCGCTCTCTTGCTTGCCGAACCTCTTTTTAGGTTTATTCTCCCCATCATACAATTATGTGTGGTGGGGTTTTTGTGACTATTTTTGCGCCCTTGTTTGCCGCGCTTCAAAACCTCTTCTGGCTTATTCCGTTCATGCTCATCGGATCGGGCATTGCTCAATATCTCAAACCAAAAATTAAAGGGTGGTTTGGCGAGCGTCTCGTTAAGTCGGTAATTAAGCGCCACGGGTTTGAATGTGTCGATGATGCCTATCTTCAGGATGAAAATGATCGTCTCACTCAGATCGACCATGCTGTCCTCATCGCAGGTCATCTCGTGATAATCGAGACTAAGAATTACGCGGGCGCAATTTTTGGTCAGGCTGGTGAGGGGCGTTGGACCCAGAAACTTGGTCGTTTTAAGTTCAAATTTCAGAATCCAATTATGCAGAACAAACTGCATATCCGGATTGCCCAGGACCTTTTTCCCAGAGCATCAATTCAATCATTGATCTGTTTTGTTGGGGAGGCTGAATTTCCCAAAGGCAAGCCAGAGGGTGTCGTTTTTCTGAGGGAACTCGCAGATACCCTTAAGGATTACAGAAGCCAGGCCCTTGATCCTGATCAGGCCCGATCTGGGTTGAGGGCCTTTGTCGCGATCGCTCAAGCCCAGTATGTCGTTGACCTTAAGGAAATCAGGAAGGCGCATTTGCAGCAATTACGGGAGAGATTTGGCCGGGGGAACACACGCTCGATCTTAGCTGCTGTTCAGATCGGCCTTGGCCTCCTGATTGCTTTAGGTCTTTTGATATTCTCTTAATCCAAATCCAGCCCCTTACGATTGCTTCATTTCTGAAACCCATTTGTCGCATAATGTATAAAATCTTGACCGCTCAGTTTCATAACTAAGCAGGTGAGGGTAGGTATTCACTTTGCTTCCTCCATTTCCCATTTAAGCTCGTTCATCAATCGCTTGGCATATTGCCGTGTCACGTTTAACCGTCGACCGATCTCCCGGGCTGTCCAACCTTGGGCTTCCCATTTCGGCACTAGCGTCGCCCTCATTTGTTCGATGCGCTTCCATCGAAGACTTGCAGCGTATTTGATTAGCAGTTTGATTTCTGATTTTGGGCGTGAATAAAGCTGGGCGAGATTGGTGAGTGCAATCACCTCTTCAAGACCGCTTTTTTTCCAACGACGAACAAAGGAAGCGAACAACAATCCTGTAACCAAGTTGCGGCTCTTTATCCTGTTGATCTGTTTGTTATCTGAGGCTTCTGCAAAGCTCTTTGGCTCTGGGGGCAAAGGCAATTTGTTGTCCTGTATCGCGACGACTTTTTTTGCGATCGCAAAAGCGAACTCTTCCATAAACGGCTCTAGACCGTCTGAGTGAGTTAAGCCAAAAACCAATATCTGCCTTGAAGGGTTGCCTTGAAATACAGCACAGGCTTGACGCCACACATCGACGCTTTCCTCGCCAGCTATCGAAGCTTGGATATCATGGACAGGATTTGTTTTGTCTCGACGGACTTGCGGTAGTTGCTCAGGTCCACCTGAGTCATTATCATTACCATCATTAGATGACGTCATCGATATGGCACCTCCTATGCCTCGGTGAAAGCTGCTCCAACAGCTTTACGGTTATCTCAAATGCAGACGGCTCAGGTCATTTCGATCTGAGCCGTTTCATATTTAGGAAATCTTGTATCTCTTATTGTTAGCCGCATCTCTTCTGTTCGGGATCGACGAGATAGGTATGCGTTGATCTCCTTGCTCAAGCGAATTTTTAATTCTTTAAAATCGCCGTTAAAATCATAGTGTTTTTCAAGTGATGTAACCGTTCCCGTCTCCTCCGCTTCGTCATAGCCGTTTGGTGAAATCAATAATTCGAGCAAACCAACGCTCCATATTTCTTGGCACTGTGAGAGCAAGTTAAATGCCTCTTTTTCAACACGAGCTCTAGCAACCTCAGATTCTTGCGGTCCTTCATCTTGAAAAGTGTCGGGCGTATGTTCGTTGTTTACCTCTGGGTCATCCCAGTTATAAAAAGCCACGAAGTACCTGATGCTCATTTTTTGTTTCCTTCCTCGTGAATATCAGACTCATCGACCGGTTTTTCTTCGAGTCTGGTCCTATCCACTCGTTTCTCTTGACCGCGGACGACGTTCCAAAAAGCATTAAATTTTTTAGTCCATCCCCACACATAACTCTTGCGTGACAATTCGGTGCTCGCGTCCATCTGATCTTTGTATCTAATGCCAAGAATTTTTTCGTATTTGCGTATCGTGGCTTGGCTATGGATAAGGTAGAGCACCTCCCAACCCATGGCCTTTCCGATAAAAAGTGCGCCAATAGCGGTTTCCAGGCTTGGTGTGAAACCGGAAAAGTCCTTAATCGAACTCTGTATTTTATCGTGTAGTTCTTTATCGGTGAGTCGTTCTGTCATAACCAGCCAATCAGTAGTATTTGAAATACCATGACCTAGTAGATTATCAAAGTCTACTAAAAAATATATTAATGAATAATAGCGCTATGCGTTAATTACTATCTAAAGTAGATTTGCTGATCATTCATTACATTTGGCATCTGAAACTTATGAGGCAAAAAGCTAAGGTCTTTTTTTCTAGCATTTTATTCCTAGCCATTATGGGCGGAATTCTATGGCTTGTGTATGAAGCGATAGTTGGTATCTGGGGTGCTCTATCAAGTACCAATGAAACACTTGCTGTTGGCGCATTAACTGCTATTACAACTATATTTGCTGCCACGTTGACAGTAATGCTCGGTAGATATTACGAGCGAAAAAAAGAGATAGAATCACATTTTAGAGCCGACAAGCTTGAGATGTATGAAGCATTCTTAACTGAATTCTTCAAGTTAATGGCTCCGACCAATTCTACTGACACGGAAAATAATACTGACGAGACAGTAGCAGATGAAGAACTTGTCAAATTCCTAAGAAATTGGCAGCAAAAGTTGATCATTTGGGGTGGAAGCAATGTACTAAAAACATATTTTGCTTGGTCAAACCACATGAAAAAAGGCGTTCCAGATGCGAGGACACTCTATCTTATGGATGACTTTATTCGTGCCATCAGGAAGGATATCGGTCTAAGTTCTTCAGGTCTTACAAAAGGCGCATTCGCTAACGTAATACTTAGACATGGCGAACTCTTTCTCTCCATGTCTAAAAACAACCCTAATATTACTCTTGAAGAGTTGGCAAAGATTGAAGAAAAGTTATACGGAACCCAGACTTAGTAACGGATTGAGGGTTTTATAGATGTTGTTATTCAATTACCAACTACAAGCCCAAAGCCACTTAGGGCCTTCGTCATCAAGATGATTATCTAAGTACTCGACAGTGGCTGAGCAGCTTTGAAAAAGCTGAGTTATTTCAGCTTCTACTGCAACGTTGAAAGGTAACATGACGATCAGGGCAGGGACCTCTATTCCGCGTGAACGTTTATAACGGTGCTGGCCTTCTGTGTGCTCAGTATCCAAGTCTTTAGTGATGTATTTACTCAGATAGCGGGAGAGGGTGGATAATTTTCCCCGGAAGTACTTAACGTCAATATTTCCATCCGTTGTACCAATGGCTTGATGCCATAAACGCCTCAAAAGTTTTACATTCTGGCGACCATGGACTGCTGCATGGACATGCATTGCACCTCGTTTCTGGCGCTCTAAAACTGCCACAAACGGATAACCTTTAGGATGATGCTTTCTGACAAGGCGCATGAATCGTCCAAAGTGTTTCCACGCTAACGCATGGTCTGTTTGGTTTTCCCGATACGTAAGTGTCAAAAGGTGATCTAGCTTTGCCGCCATAATTGATTGCCGCACAGCTGTTTTGGCTCTTCGATAAGCGCGGGCTTTATTTTCCTGCACCTGTTCTGGCGTTTTCTTTGGCGGGTCACCGACTAGATCAGTATTGGGTCTAGAACTCGTATTTACGGTTATCGTGGCTTCTACTAATCCTTGACCGTAGTCACGTAGCAGGAGCCGAAATGCTTCATACTGCGGTTTGATATCCCTCAGGTCACAAATCGTCCCCTTATCAAGTCTAGAAGAGGGGCCGTCGCTATCGGGCAGGGCGGTACGCGCCTCCGGCGCGTTTCCGCTCCTGCCGATACGCTCCCGACCCCGACTTGGTGACTGATCAGTCGAACACTTTCTGTGTTTTTCCGGAAAAGAACCTTCATTGCTCGGCAAGGAAGGGGCTTGGCGTCCCTCATTCGCCGGGACCGGCTTTACCTGGTGTTTCACGATACACCGCCGTTCACCGGACCAGATCGGCCTGGAGGCGGTCTTTGGGCCCTAATTTCCGCTATTTTTTTCTTCTGACCACTGAGAATGCGAGAAACGGACCCAGGCGCTATTGCCAATTTTTCAGCAATTTGGCTGTTTGAAAGACCATCGAAGTAAAGCTCGATGACCGATGCATCGCGGTCAGCCTTAAGGTTTTTCTTAATTTTGGTTCCGTAAATGCGACATACAGATTTCAGGAACTGAAAGTCGTGACCAAGCTCAGAGGCCAAAGCCTTTAAGATTGAATCTTTCTGACCTGGACCGTTAGAGCGTCTGTCGATCTCACGATGGCAAATATCGGCGAGGGCGGCCCAACGGGCTTTGTTAGCTTCTGCGGTCTCAGAAACCTTTTCAGCGACCTGTGCACAGCGCTCAGTTTCTTTAGACCTTTGCCCAACAGCTTCCTGGATCACGGCTATGAGCTGTGGTCCATGCTCAGCGAGTACTTCTGCGATCTCCCATGGAAGATCGAGTGTCACACGACAGATGTTCTGGTCTGGGTTTGGAGGACGGCCGTTCATGACGGTCGTCCTTTTGTTTGAGCGCACCAGTTAAAACTGGGTATCAGGTCACTTAATTGGTTAGAGGCGAAGTGACCCGTATTGAGAACATCTGAAACCCATTTGTCGCATAATGTATATTATGGGTATTTTTGATGTTTATTTATATGGCAGCTTTAGCGCTTTTTCGGGTGTGCAGCGTCATGATCCCTAAGTATATCTATCTTAAAATTACGCTTGGTCCGTTCAAGTTTGAATTTCTATATCATACGTTAGCTATAGCAATAGACTTAAGGTTTTTAGTCATGAAAGTGCTCCTAAGTCTCTGTTTAGATTAATAATATTCAGAATCACAATTCTATAATTACGGCACATCCCAATGCACGATATGATATCGGCACTAGGAGAATAATTTTATGTCACAGGAGATCACCACCATGTCAGACGTTTCAGAAAAATACGGCAAATGCCTGTGTGGTGCTGTCAGCATAACCGCCAAGGCCGCCAGCAATCATGTTGGTGCGTGTCATTGCCGCATGTGCCGACGCTGGAGTGGCGGACCTTACGTCGAGATTAACTGTGGCACAGAGGTCTCATTTGCGGGCCAGGAGAATATCTCCGTCTTTAGTTCGTCGGATTGGGCCGAGCGCGGTTTTTGCGCGAAATGCGGCACGCATTTGTTCTATCGCATCAAAGAAACGAAAGAACACATGATGCCTGTTGGCTTATTTGAGTGCGACGAGGGCACCCTCGCCTTTACCACGCAAGTCTTTGTCGATGAAAAACCCAGTTATTATAGCTTTGCCAATGAAACGCAGAACATGACCGGGCCTGAGATATTCGCCATGTTCAGTTCATCAGACTAAGCTGGCAAACGCCCAGACGGAGATACGCAGAGCATGTTTAATCCCTTAACCGCCTTGGCGGCGTCAGAAGTGGTAAAAAATCTGAAAGACCACAAAAGTATTCTCGACTTTGGAAGTCAGATATTCGATGGTTGAATTTTGAGCGCTATCTCGCCATCGACGTAAACACGCACCTGGGTGCCGAAATTTACGACCTCAATCAATCACTGGCAGCGGATCAAGGGCTCGACGAAACGTTTGATCTCGTCGTGAACAATGGCACCAGTGAGCATATCTTTGACCAGCGCTCTGTTTTTGAGAATGCGCACACCACTGCAAGGTGAATGGGGCGATGCTTCATGTGCTTCCCATGACCCCTTACCTGAACCATGGATTTTATAATTATTACCCAACTCTGTTTTCAGACATTGCGGTCGCGAATAAGTACAAATGGTTGTTTTTATGGTTCGGTGGACGCGACGGAAAGCATGGCAAGGGGTTTATCTCCAAACCGTCCAGTCTCAATCGCTGAAGAAGACCTATCAGCAAGGTTAAGGGCACTCATATCGCGCTCTTGATCTGCGTCATTAATCCATCATAGGCGGGCTCAACGCCAACCGGGCATTTGGCCATTACGGCCTCGTAATCCAGGCTCGGCCCCATATGCGTGATGATCGCGCGTTTTGGTTTCAGTTCTGAGATCCACTCAAAGGCCGTGTCCAAGCTGACATGGGTCTGATGGTTACTGTCATTGGTCAGGGCTCCGACAACCCAAAGATCGAGGTTTTGCAACGTATCCTTTGCGGCATCCGGCAGATGCACCAAGTCTGTGGAGTACGCGAAACTCCCGATGCGAAAGCCCAGCGTGTCCATAAAGCCATGATCCTGAAGGAACGGCGTTATTGTTACTCCGGCGCAGTCGAACGCTTTGGGTGCTGTAATCAGATGTGGTGAGAGCCAGGGGCGGAAAATAGGCTGCCCTTCGGGTATACCTTCAAAAGCATAAGCATAGCGGCTCATAAGACCGTTTAGGGTGTCTTGATCGGCCCAGATATCCAGCGGGCCATGAATGACACGGTTGATCTCCCTTAGATCATCGAGCCCATGGGTATGGTCCGCGTGGTCATGGGTAAACAGAACGCCATCCAACGTTATAATGTTATTGATAAGGCATTGGGCGCGTAAATCTGGCGAAGCATCAATGAGCAGGCGTGTCTCTCCCTGCTCAACCAGCACCGAGGCGCGCAGCCTGTCATTGCGCGGGTTGGTGGGGTTGCAGGCGCCCCACCCTCCTGAAACCGTGGGCACGCCCCCTGCTCCACCGCAGCCCAGGATCGTTACGGTTAGGTCGCGGGAAGTGCGGTCACTGAGGTCTGAGGCTGCTGGCAAATGCTAAATCCAAGCTCAAAATTAGGTCAAAGTAGAAATTAGCTCGTTAAAATTGTTATATTTTCTAGTTACACTAAATGAAATTTTATGATTTGTATTATGGGTTGCTCTCTTAATTCCACGATGAGTACTGCTATGGCATTGAATTCTAAAGTTAAATTATACGCAAGCCTTAGCATTGCTCTATCCGTGTTTGGCTTTTTCGCTCTAGAAAACGCCACCCTTGCGGATACCTCTGTTGTGCAAATGCCTGAAGAATATGTGACTGGCCGTGCGCCAGCCGGGTTCAATGCACCGCAAGCCTTACAGCTAGCCCCACCCCCTAACGCAGAGAGAAACCGGGAGGGCGAACAAGCTCTCAACGGAACAGTTTACACGGTCATTGCACCGACGTTTGATGGATCTGACGGTAACTTATCGTACTTCCGATTTATCAATATGAGCGGAGCGCCGACCACTATAGATCTGTCAGTAGTCGGTTCTGTTTCTGCCATCACATATGGCACTGCCACGTTCAATATTCCGGACAAGGCGTCGCCTCAATATTCGATGGACGAGATACTGAGTGAGGCAGGAGCCGGCTCGTTGTTGACTGGTGACACGGGGTACTCATTTTATGTCAAAAGTCCAAGTGCAGGGAATTACGTTGGCTACCAGCACGTCATTTACAACGGAACCAATGGCTTTTTTGAGAATATGAGCGTTTGCACTTTCGACCCTACGTTCGATTACTCAATCATCAACTCAGCTCTCGTCAACGTGCATACGTCCGTTCTCTCGGGCTATCCGACACTCGTTTTTCTACATAACTACGCAAATAGTGATAGGGACTACCAAGTCACAATAACTGACTCTCGCACTGGCGTCGTGCAGGGTGTAGTCAATATTGCGACAACCGCGAACACATCCTATGCCTCACCTATGTCATTTTTTGAAGACCTAGTAGATTGGATTCCGTCCAACAATCAACAACATGCCAACCTTATCTTTGAGCCGCTAATTCAAGGCAGTACCTACACAGCAATTGTTGGACAGGGCATCCAAAACTCCAGTTTTAATTCACTGGTTAATATGACCCAAGTCTGCGGTATTCATCATCAGTAGTTAGAGAGTTACAAGAATACTTCTTACGATATCACCTTGTCAGATCAGGCTTTTGCTTTGCTGAATAGGGTGAAGAAGTTCTCAGTGGTTTTGGTGGCTAAGTCCGCGGCGGTTAGGCCATGCAATTCAGCCACGCAGGCGGCCGTATGGGCCACAAAGGCAGGCTCGTTGCGTTTACCGCGCTTAGGCACAGGTGCCAGGTAGGGAGAATCTGTTTCGACCAACAGTCTGTCCAAAGGCACACGCCTGGCGGTTTCACGGAGGTCTTCGGCTTTTTTGAACGTCACGATGCCGGACAGGGAAATATAAAGACCTAATTCTACTGCTTTTTCAGCAAGTTCCGGGCCAGAGCTAAAGCAATGTATCACCCCCGGAAACGCGCCAGAAGCCATTTCCTCTTCCAGAATACGCGTCATTTCCGGGTCCGCATCGCGCGTATGGATGACGATCGGAAGTTGGGCCTCACGGGCTGCGGCAATATGCGTGCGGAACTGCCGTTCTTGAATCTCACGCGGACTATGATCGTAAAAGAAGTCCAAGCCGGTTTCACCAAACGCCACGACTTTTGGGTCATTTGTCGCGATCTCTAGAAGCCGCGCCTGATCAACCTCCGGTTCGTGTTCAGCTTCATGGGGGTGAATCCCAACGGTGCAGTGCATATCATCAAAACGTGCCGCAACCGCGCGAACCTGATCAAACTTAGTGATATGGGTGCAGATGGTCAGGAAGTGCCCTACGCCAGCCTCCCTGGCGCGGCCGACCACGCCCTCTAAGTCATCTTGAAAGTCAGGAAAGTCCAAATGGCAATGACTGTCGACCAACATGCCCCTACTCCGTTTTGTTCTCTTCGGGCAGTTCCAGCTTTTGGAACACAGGTTCTGGCTTCGGCAAATCCTCACCCGGCACCGGCGCATGACCTGGCGCAAACGCCTCAAAGTCCCGTTGTGAGTCTGGAATGGATAGCTGATTGAGGATGTCCTCGGCTGCATGGGGCGTAAACGGCTGCATAATCAACGAGATCATGCGGATCACGTCCGTCAGCACGTACAACACTGTCGCCATACGCGCGGGGTTTTCCTTGCGCAGCACCCAGGGTGCCTGATGATCGACATAGGCGTTGGCGCCTCTGACAACGGTCCAGATGATCTCGAGCGCCTCATGAAATGCCTGACGGTCGATCACGTCACGCACAGGCTCCAACAGAGCCGCTGCCATGCCTAGGATTTCAGCGTCATCTTCGTTGAATTCTTCGGGGCTCGGGACTTTTGCGTCGCAGTTCTTATGAATCATCGACAGAACACGCTGGGATAAGTTGCCGAATTCATTGGCCAATTCGCCATTTGCCCGTTGGATCAAAGCGACTTTGGAGAAATCGCCGTCGTTCCCAAACGGAACCTCCCGCAGCAGGAAGTAACGCAATTGATCCAAGCCGTAATCTTCAATCAAAGCGTTCGGATCAATGGCATTGCCCAGGGACTTGGACATTTTCTGGCCTTCAATGGTCCACCACCCATGGGCAAATATCCGCTTTGGCAGTGGCAGATCGGCCGCGAGCAGAAAAGCAGGCCAATAGACGCAGTGAAAACGGATAATATCCTTACCAATCATATGCAGATCAGCAGGCCAGAAGGCTTTGTATTCCTTGGCGTTTTCATCAGGGTAGCCGGTCGCCGTCAGGTAATTGGTGAGCGCGTCAATCCACACATACATCACATGTTTATCATCACCCGGAACGGGCACCCCCCAATCAAACGTTGTGCGAGAGATGGAAAGATCCCTGAGCCCACCTTTGACAAAGCTGGTCACTTCGTTGCGGCGGCTATTCGGGGCGATGAAATCGGGATGAGCGTCGTAATACTCTATGAGCAGTGGCGCCGCAGCTGACAGGCGGAAAAAGTAGCTTTCTTCCTCGACCCATTCGACCGGATTACCATTGGGGGCGAGTTTGATGCCGTCGGGACCAGCCGTTAACTCGTCTTCCGTGTGATAGGCCTCATCACGCACGGAGTACCAACCCGCATAGGTATCCAGAACAATCCAGGGTTTGCCGTCCGGGGCGATTTTCCCGGCAATCCGTGTCCACAACGCCTGGCAGGCTTTTGTATGGCGCTCTTCCGTCGTACGGATAAAATCATCGTTGGTGACATCAAGCGTATCGGTCAGATCATTAAAGGTCTGAGATACTTCGTCAGTAAATGCCTGTGGTGTCACCCCCTTCTCGGCTGCTGCCTTTGCGACCTTCTGGCCGTGCTCATCGGTTCCGGTCAGGAACTTAACGTCATAGCCGTCCAGTCGCTTAAAACGCGCCATTACATCGCAGGCTATGGTTGTGTACGCATGCCCGGTATGCGGCTTGTCATTAACGTAATAAATCGGCGTCGTAACGTAATAGGTCTTATCTGATCCGGCTGACATAATAACTCCGGCGCGATGCCATGGCTCGGATCTGAAGACTAACTTGCAGCCCGTTGTTCGATGGCAAGAAGCGCGTTGAGAACGGTCCGCTTTTTATCGAGATGCACTGCGTCAGCGCGTTCGAACAGGCGGGCGATCTTTTCCCATACCTCCACCCATTGATCAAGGCCAGCCGAGGCGCACAGGCGATCCGCAATGGCGTGTTCCCCAGGTATGATTTCCTCTGTCTGGGCCCATCCCTCCCGGGCTGTCACAGACACCATCCGTGCCAGCCACCAGCTTAATAGATCAGCAATGGTGCGGAATCCGTCCCCCTTCAACGCAGCATCAGACAAGCTATGGGCCATCCCAATATCCATTTTAGGCATGGATGCTAGAACACCGATAAGATTTCGGAATAAGGTTAATCCACCAGCATCGGCCAATTCTATGGCGCGGCCAATCGAGCCATCTGCCAGGACTGACAATGCCTTAATATCCTTACTTGTGATGTCCGGTCGGTAGCGATTTACCAAGGCTAAGACTGTATTTGACGGCAGTGGCGATAAATCAATTTTGCGGCAGCGGGAACGAATAGTCGGCAAAAGCCTGGCCGGATTGTGCGCGACCAGGAAAATAAGAGCTTTTTCTGGCGGCTCCTCAAGTACCTTCAGAACCGCATTCTCCGCATTACGGTTCATCTCGTCGGCGGCATCGATAATCACTACACGCCAACCACCTTCTGCCGGCGTTAACCTTAAGAAGCTGCCAATGCCGCGGACTTCGCCAACGGTGATGGATGCCTTTTTTTTGCTTTGCTTGTTGTCCGTCCACGCACGCTCAATGGCGCGAAAATCGCCATGGCCCAAGGCCGCAATTCGCTTGAAGACCGGATGTTCCTTAGATATCTGTAAGGACATCTCAGTCGGTGCTGCAGCGCCAAATAGACTGCTTTCTGATGCTCCAGCGGTCGGCTGAGAGAGCGCAAAGCGCGCCAGGCGATAGGCGAACGTCGCTTTTCCGATCCCACGTGGCCCACAAATCAGCCAGGCATGGGCCAATCGTCCTGAGGACCATGCCTCCAGAAACGAGGCTTCGGCTGCATCGTGTCCGGTGAAATACGCATTCGCGCGCGGATGCGGGACAAGGTCTTCTTCAATTTTAGCCGGTTTCTTAGCCACAGGCTTTGCCTGTGGCCAACAACGGCATTACGACGCCTGAAATTTTTTCTGCAACATCCTCTTCCGACCCTGAGGCATCAACCACTTTGCATCGATCCGGTTCACGTTTGGCGATATCAAGAAAGCCGTCTCTCAGGCGCTGATGAAATGCGATATCCATATCTTCATAGCGCTGTTCTCCATCGCCACGAGACATGGCCCGTGACAAGCCTGTATCCACAGGCAGATCAAGGATCAAAGTCAGGTCAGGTCCAAAACCGTCGAGTGCGACTGCGTTTAGCTTTTCAATAGTTTCCCGCCCGAGATTATGACCATACCCTTGGTAGGCCATGGTTGAGTCTGTAAAACGGTCACAGAGCACAATTTTTCCGGCTTTTAGCGCTGGTTTAATAATGCGCTCTAAATGGTCGTGTCTCGCAGCAAATAGAAGAAGCGCCTCTGTCATCCCATCCCAGCGGTCAGGCTCGCCGGTGACAAGCAGAGCTCTGATATCCTCAGCGCCTTCCGAGCCGCCGGGCTCACGAGTTTGCACGACGGCATGCCCAGCTTGTTCTAGACGCAGCTTAAGATGCTTCGCTTGGGTCGACTTACCACTCCCCTCGCCACCTTCAAGCGTAATAAATAACCCTGCTGACACAGATGTGTCCTTCTTGTTGGACGTAGTCAGATTTTAATTTGCGCTGGAAAAGCCGAACAGAATCTGTGAAGCGGCAGCTTGTATACGACCCGCAAAACCGAGCTGTTTGACTGAAGCACCCGAGACGAGATTATATTCGATAGGATCCATACCTTCACCATTGATAACAAGCTTCGCAATTTGCGTGCCTTGTTCAATTGGTGCGGCGATCGGTCCGTCATAGACGGCCTTCACCTCAAGTGTCCGCCATGCCTGACGCGGTATTGTTACCGTCACGTCCTGTTCAATAATCAATGGGACTGTAAGCTCTAAGCCCAACCAGACCTCGGCATCTGAGACCTGCTCTCCTGCGCGGAAAAGGTCCTTGTTTGTGAAATTCCGGAAGCCCCAATCCATCAGCTTAGCCGTCTCTTCGGAGCGAGCTTGAGTGCTGGCCATCCCGTTTGCCACTAAAATAAGCCTGCGGCCATCACGCATTGCAGAAGCTGTTAAACCGTAGCCTGCAATGTCCGTATGGCCGGTCTTTAGGCCATCTGCACCACCCGGTCGATAAAGCAGGGGATTGCGATTAAATTGCTTAATATCGTTGTAGCTAAACTCGGTCTCTGCATAGAGTGAGTAATATTCCGGAAAGTCAGTGATGATGCGTCGCGCTAGCAAAGCAAGGTCATCTGCAGTCATGTAGTGATTGGGGTCTGGTAATCCCGTGGCGTTGGTAAAGTTACTGCCCGTGATCCCCAGTTCTTTGGCTCGCTCCGTCATTTGTTGAGCGAAAGCCTCTTCACTACCAGACATATTTTCTGCCACGACAATGCAGGCGTCATTGCCGGATTGAATGACGATCCCTCGCAGAAGATCTTCTACTCGCACCCGAGAGTTTGGCTCCAGAAACATTGTTGAGCCACCAGAGGCAGCTCCGCCCTCGCGCCAGGCGTTCTCGCTAACCATAAATTCGTCATCTAAGGACAAAGCGCCTGAATGAATGGCTTCAAAAACCATATAGGCGGTCATCAATTTGGACATCGACGACGGTGGCATAGCCTCATCACTGTTTTGACTGTTCAGCACCGTCCCCGTTTGAAAATCAACGAGTATGAATTCTCGGGCTGCAATATCGATTGCATTGGCTGCTGGCGCAGACACAACGATACATATAAAAACAGCAAAGAGTTTCGCGATAGAATTCTTCATATTTAGGGTCATCATTCAATTGTATGCCTCACAATGCGGCCCAAGCATGGCAAGTACAAGGATGGCAAGATCACTTAGTCTTCAACAATACGGGCACCTTCAAATCCTTGGTCCAGCATATCAGAAAGTAACCGTTCTGCAGCACTGCGATTGGCCAAGGGACCAATGCGCACACGATGGAACACGCTACCTTCAATATCAGCCATGGCAACGCTAACCTCTCCCATGCTGGAGAGCTGCGCTTCAAGGCGCCGGGCATTGCTTACATCCGCAAAGGCGCCTGCTTGTATGAAGACGCCACTCTCTATTGTACTGGCGGTTGCTATACCGGCCGTGCCAATTGGCTGTGGAGTGACTGGAGGCGGCAAAGCCGTTGAGGCAATTGCAGTTGGAGGTGCTGGTGCTGACGATAGTGGTGCCGACAATACTGAGGGGGGGGCTAAGGCTTCCGAAACGACAGCAACACGAGGAGAGGCTATCACGCCAGGCATTTCTGAAAGAGTTGGCTGGCCTCCTGCATCAAGGGCGATGTTCCGCAGGGTCAAAGAATCTTCCGGAACAAGTTCTACACGCACCCGTGCTATGCCAGCCCGCTCGACGTCCAGCAATTGCGCCGCTCGTTTTGATAGGTCGATAATTCGTCCTTCAACGAAAGGGCCGCGATCATTAATCCTGAGCTTTATCGTTCGCCCATTTTCTAGGTTCGTGACTTGTACGACGCTTGGTATCGGCAGAGTTTTATGAGCTGCCGTCAGGGCATTCATATCGTAAACTTCGCCGTTGGCCGTACGTTTGCCGTTAAAGCCCGGTCCATACCACGAGGCAATGCCTTCCTCCCGATACCCATAGTCTTCGGCGGGATAGTACCAAGTTCCAGCAACCTGATAGGGATTACCGATTTTGTAGCTCGTGACCAGATTACCGCGGGTATCGCGACCAAGCTCCATATATGATGGAAAATCTTGGTCAACGCTCTGAGTCTGCTGCGGTCGACCAGCGCATCCAGCGAGCAGCACACTCATCATAGTCAGGGCGACAAGCCGCGTTTGCCCAGTTGAACTCAGCATATGGTATATTCCTCGACCCAATGACACAGTATATCGTATTTTATGAGGCTAATCATCTATCCGCAACAATTGCTCATAGTTCAACCAGGGGGTATATCAGCCTTAGACAGAATGGTTTCAAAGACAAAGCCATCCGGGTAGCCATCGGCAGGTAAACCATTTTCTTTTTGGAAGGCTTGGACTGCACTTCGTGTTCTGGGGCCAACTTGACCATCAGGTTCACCTGACTCATGGCCCAGCCTATTTAGAATAGCCTGCAATTCAAGTACTTGGTCACGGGAAAGCGGGCGCTCCGTGTGTCTGTCCGACTTTAGAGGCCCCATACCTATGAGACGGTCAGCAAGATGACCGACAGAAATCGCGTAAAGTAAAGACCTGTTCCAATTCATGATGGCATCAAAATTGCCGTAGACCAGAAAAGCGGGGCCTTTATGCCCAGCAGGCAGAACAAGAGCCCCTGTAATGTCGGCTTGAGGCAAGTCTCGCCCATCAATCCGTCTTACACCGGCCTCTTGCCATGCGGCCAAAGGTCGCTTTTTGCTGAGATCCACAAGGTCCAGATCGAAATCAGATGGCAAGCTTACTTCCCTGCCCCAGGTATATTCATTATTCCAGCCGACGTTACTGAGGTAATTGGCAGCCGAGCCAAAGACATCGGGCAGAGAGCCCCATATATCGATGCGGCCATCGCCATTTTCATCAATCGCGTGACGGGTAAAGGTCGATGGCATGAATTGAGGCTGTCCCATAGCTCCGGCCCAAGACCCCATCATGTTTTTCCGCTCAATATGACCACCATTTAAGATTCGAAGCGCGTCAAACAATTCAGACCTGAAAAATGCACTCCTGCGATCGTCGTAAGCCAGTGTCGCAAGGGACTCTATGACCGGAAAACCGCCAAGGAACTTACCAAAGTTTGTTTCAAGTCCCCAAAAGGCGATTAAGAATCTAGCTTGGACACCGTGTTTCAGTTCAATCTCTCGCAGAAGCTGGGCATGCTCCGATAACAGTCTCTTTCCCTCTGAAATACGGTTTTCTGACACTCGTCCATCGAGATACGCCCAAAAACTCTGAGTAAATTCCGGCTGTTGGCGGTCCAATTCAATGACTCTGGGAACTGGCTCAACGCCCTCGAGGGCTTCATCGACAACGGAGTCTTTGAGCCCTAATGACTTTGCTTCGTTTGAGACGGCTTCAAGCCATTCATCGAATGATTCTTTTTCAATCTCGGGGGCTATTTCTTGCGCGGAGGCAAAAGGACTGAACCCAAGCATCAGAAAAACAAACACTGTCCGCGAAAAGTGCAGCCAAGGTATTGAAATGATTAGATTTATTTTTTGTTTCGCCATTCAAATCTCTCATCTTAAAAGCCATCACCAGAACGTCTCCATCTGGGGTCTTCCGCGTGGCATTGAATTAACCTCTGAGATACACTGTTCAGTGTTGCGTCGTCGCGCAAAATCGCTTCTATTTCAGAACGTTGCGGGTCAACTCGGCCCATGACAGGGGTTTTAAAGTGGAAATCACAGTCTGAATTCTATTTCGGATTTTTGAGCGGTAAGGGGAAGATATCTAATGGAAGGTCAAGAAGAGGTCGCTGTTCAAACCATTGAAAGCAGCGGGGTCTTGAACGATTGGTTTTTCAATATGTTCGCGGCGACCATGGATCTTCAGATTCAATCACCGACGTTCCTATTGCTGTATCTTGGTGTTCTGGCTGGCTTGGTTATCGTTCGTATCTACTTTGATGATCCCATCAAAACGCTCGCCGTCGCTGGCCTGTACATCTACTCCGTTATTCAATCGTATGCTTTGTTCTCTGACTCTGCTTATGTGATTGAGACAACGGAGCAAGGTTGGCTGATGACGGGCAAGGCCATGTGGTTCGCCTTCTTGTTCGCGGTGATCTTGGTCTGGGGGATGTCTAAGGTACTCCAAGCCATATACACCACCTTGCTCACCGTCGGTCTTGGTTCAGCGTTGGCCTACATAAACCCGCTTAAACTCCTGAATTTACTGAGAAAAAGCGACTCTGAACTTGAAGAAATTGACGACGCGTTTGGAGTTGGCACGGCAAAAGACCCCAAACGACAAAAGACCGCGATTATGATGACGGATATTGTTGGTTTTAGTAAGGCCATGGGGGCCGATGAAGCTGGCATGTACAAAAAGCTGCAAATCCATAACGACATCGTGCGAAATCAAATTGTCCGCAATCGTGGCACTGTGATTAAGACAATCGGTGATGCCTTCATGGTGAAGTTCCGCTCAGCCAACAATACTGTCCAGTGCGCTATGGATATCCAGAAAGCGATTGGCGATTACAACAAAACAAAAACCCCTGATGACCAGTTTCACGTTCGTATCGGTTGCCATATGGGGGAAGTTATGGTTACCGGGAACGATGTGTTTGGTGATGGTGTGAATATTGCCGCCCGCATTGAGCCAAAGGCCGATGCGGATGGAATTATGGTCTCCGACGCGATCCAGTCAGAAGCAAAAAATAATGTTCCGGCTCACTTCGTCAGTGTCGGGCGTTTACCCATGAAAAATATCGCTCAACCGCCCGAGTTGTTTAAAGTCTTCCCACTTGAGGGGGCTTCAACACCGAGCGCTGGTGGAAGTAGTGGCGGCGGCACAAAAGCCAAAGCCCCTGCGGCGGGTGGTGGCAATACGGGCGGCGGTGGAAATACCTTCAAGATTTAACGGATCAGGCGAGATAAAAATGACTTGGGAGCGACGGTCGGCCCTCGCCAAAGTGACGTTGATCGGGTTGACTTTACTGCTCGCCTATTTCCCTTCCCTGCCAATATACGCTGCTGATCAGATTAGCTTTGGCACAGATTGGCGCGCTCAGGCGGAACATGGTGGCTTTTATCAAGCACAGGCGCTCGGCCTATACGAAGATGCTGGGCTTGACGTTACCATCCGGCAAGGCGGCCCGCAGGTTAATCATGCGCAACTGCTTGCCGCAGGCAGGCTCGACTTTAGTATGGCACCCAATTCCTTCATTCCTCTTAACTTTGCCTACCAAGACATTCCCGTGGTTGCTGTCGCGGCGATGTTTCAAAAGGATCCTGCCGTTCTTATTTCACATGCGGCACGGGGTCATAAATCATTAGCGGATTTGCGTTCTGAAAAAATCATGATTTCTCCCGATACGCGGATCGGCTTTTGGCGCTTTCTAAAAGTGCGCTACGGCTTTGAGGATCAGCAAATCGCGCCGTATACATTTAACATTGCCCCTTTTCTCGCAGACCCAACTGCTGTTCAGCAGGGATATCTGACAAGTGAACCGTTCATCATTCGAGAAACAGGCATCGAACCGAATGTTTTTTTACTGGCTGACTCAGGCTACGCCAGTTATGCGGCTATCATCCAAACCTCACAGAGGTTGGTGAACAGTAATCCAGACCTCGTTCAACGCTTTGTCGACGCTAGTATTCGAGGTTGGTACAGCTTTTTGTATTCAGACCCCTCACCCGCTTACGCCCTTATCAAAAAAGATAACCCAGATATGACGGATGAGTTACTGAATTATGGACACGAAATGTTGAGACGGTATGGTCTTGTGGATAGTGGTGACGCAGCAAAATATGGCATTGGCGCTATGACACCAGCACGATGGAAGACCTTTTTTGACGTAATGGTTCAAGACAACGTCTACCCAGCTGATTTGGATTACACCAAAGCCTTCTCGCCAAGTTTTGTTGGTCGGCAAGTTGGCATGGAGGCTGTTCGGCAAGGTGCCGACTAACGTTCTATGTCGGCTTCAGATTCTCAATTTTCGCTAAATCTAAACCTGGTCGAAAAGACGTACCGGTCTGGAACAGTTGCACTCGCGCCAACGACCCTAAAAATACAGCACGGCGAGTTTGTCTCATTAGTCGGCCCCTCGGGTTGCGGGAAATCGACTCTGCTGCGTCTCATGTCTGGCCTGATTACACCAACATCAGGACACATTGACCATCAACACCATGACCAAAAAAGAGATGTTGGGTTCGTGTTTCAGGAAGCGACCCTAATGCCTTGGGCCACCGTCTATGAAAATGTTTCTCTACCCTTGCGCCTTCAAGGGTGGGCGCGCGGTGATCATGACCGTATCGAGACCGTCTTAGCTTGGGTCGGATTAGAAGAGTTTCACCAAACTTATCCACGCGAATTGTCCGGTGGAATGAAAATGAGGGTTTCTATCGCGAGAGCCCTCATAACTGAGCCAAATCTTCTGCTGCTTGATGAGCCTTTTGCGGCGCTCGACGAGTTTACGCGGGCCCAATTGAATGAAGATCTGTTAAGGTTATGGGAAGATCAGAAATGGACGGTCGTTTTTGTTACACACAGCATTCGCGAAGCGGCGTTTCTCTCTGAGCGCGTTATTGTGATGTCCCCTCGTCCAGGCCGCGTCGTTGCAGATGTTGCTGTACCCTTTGCATATCCTCGAAATGCAGAGCTGCGCGATCAGCATAATTTTACTGATTTCAGCGCATCCGTTTCAAATTATCTGAGGCATGCCATGGCGGCACAGATATGATCCGGTTTTTTAACCGCGCCGTCTTGCCAATTTTATTTGGAATTATCGTACTTGGTCTCTGGGAACTCACTGTCACCTTTAGGGAAATACCCGAATACATCCTGCCAGGTCCTAGTGCGATTGCACTGGCTTTGTGGATTGATGGGCCAGACCTGTTGTCTGCGCTTGCTGTTACGTTGCAAGTTACAGTATTGGCGCTTTTGTTGGCCTGTGTTACCGGCGTTGGCTTAGCCGTTGCGATGGCTCAGTCGGCGGTGCTTGAACGTATGGTGTTTCCCTACGCCGTATTTCTTCAAGTCACACCCATTGTGACCGTGGCGCCATTTATCATCATTTGGGTTGATAGTGTTTTTATCGTGCTATTGATTTTGGCATGGATGGCCGCAGTTTTTCCGATCATTTCGAACACGCTATTGGGGCTGAAAAGCGCGGATCAGAACCTGAAAGACCTCTTCAGGCTTTACAATGCCAGTCGCTGGCAGGTTTTACGGCACCTCCTTATCCCCACAGCGCTGCCCTATTTCTTGGGAGGTCTCAGAATCAGCGGGGGGCTTGCTCTCATTGGAACGGTTGTTGCTGAAATGGTGGCCGGGACCAGCGGAGAAAGTTCCGGTTTAGCATCCCGCCTGCTGGAAGCCAGTTATCGCCTTGAACTTTCCCGGGCATTGGCCTGTTTTGTCTTACTCAGCATTGCCGGTTATGGAATTTATATGATTCTCAATTGGGTTTCCCATCGCCTGCTGTGCGATTGGCATGAAAGTGCAATCGATTCAGAAACCACGGCTTAGCTTTTTATCCCTGTCCGTAGCTTTTGAATTTCTCTGCCACGATAGCCATTTCACCATCGCTGAGAAGTATTGGCTCTTGCCCTTGGCAACTTAACAGATACATAGCTGCCAGGTTTTCAACCTCTCCTGCCAAGTTGAATGCTGACCGTAAGTCAGTTCCAAGTGCAACTTGGCCATGGTTTGCCATCAGACATGCCTGACGAGCCTCTAGTGCAATAAGCGTGGCGTCTGACAATTCCTGGGTTCCAAACGTTGCATAAGCCCCGCATCGAATTGAGTTCCCGCCTACAACCGCAACCATGTAATGAAACGCTGGGATCGACCTGTTCTGACAGGCAAGCGCAGTTGCCGATTGTGAATGCACATGGACAACAGCGTTTACGTCTAAACGCGCCTGGAGAATATCACGATGAATACGCCATTCAGATGAGGGAAGACTCTGACCTGCGTAGGAACCGTCAAATTTTAGTGTCACGATGTCTTGAGGTTTTAGCGTGTGGTAACTCATACCACTTGGTGTGATGAGAAGAGAATTACGATCAAGCCGCACACTGGCATTGCCCGATGTGCCAAAAGATAAACCTGTTCTCGATATCTCTTGGCAGGTTTCGATAAGCGCACACCGAAGTTCTAACTCATGATTGCTGCTCATGCCATTCTTTCTGGATAAAGGCCGAGCAATCCCTCTTTCGATGCTTCGCACACGCCACGTTCTGTAATGAGTCCCGTCACATAGCGCGCTGGCGTAACATCAAACGCGACATTCAATGCCTTAGTTCCCTCTGGGGCAATACGCACCGTCTCGACTAAACCGGTGGCATTCACCCCCCTAATCTCAGTTACTTCGGTCGGCGCACGTATTTCAATCGGAATCTCCTGAACCCCATCTGAGACCCCCCAGTCTATGGTCGAGTAAGGTAATGCGACATAAAATGGCACGTCGTTAGCGTGAGCTGCCAGCGCTTTCAGATAGGTTCCCACCTTATTGCAAACATCGCCAGTTGCAGTGGTTCGGTCTGTCCCGACAATGCACATATCGACTTGCCCATGCTGCATGAGATAACCGCCAGCGTTATCGACGATGAGGGTGTGAGGGACGCCATGTTTACCCAGTTCCCAGGCCGTTAAGCTCGCTCCTTGGTTTCGGGGTCGGGTTTCATCAACCCACACGTGGACTGGCATTCCATCATCATGAGCCGCGTAAACTGCGGACAATGCCGTTCCCCAATCAACGGTCGCGAGCCACCCGGCATTGCAATGTGTTAGTACATTGAAACAGTCAGGCTTCCCCTTTTGCTGCCATATCTGCGACATGACTCCGGCGCCATGTTGCCCGATAGTACGGCACGTTGCTATGTCATCTTCACAGATCTGTGCGGCTAAAGCATACGCGATTACTTCACGGTTTGAATTGGTTTGAGCTCTGAGCGCCGCTGCCATCTGCTTTAAAGCCCAAGCAAGATTACTGGCGGTGGGACGTGTCGCAATAAGACAATCAAACGCTCGATCAATGTTTGCATCGCGAGGGTCTTGTCGCATGGCCAATGCCATACCATAGGCGCCTGTCGCACCAATGAGAGGAGCGCCGCGCACTAGCATGTCTTTAATCGCTAATGCCGTATCTTCTAATGACGTTAGCTCTTCAATAACAAATTCATAGGGCAGTTTGGTCTGATCAATAATACGGACTGTTCGATCGTCTTCAGCTGTCCAAATTGACCTGTATGATTTGCCATCGACGTTCATAATCACGCTTTCTGATTTATCCTAATACCCGCTCAAGTATTGGGCCAAGCGCTTTGATCTTTTCTGCGTCTTGCGCATCGGGTGATGTAATAATGGAATGCTCAAGTGCGGTATGACATCCCGCCGCGCAGTTTTCCTGGCGGTCCGTTAACAGCGGGATAACGGCCTTGACCAGAGATCGTGCGTTATCAGCGTTTGACATCAGCGTCTGAATAATCTGTTCCACTGTGACAGCATCATGGTCAGGGTGCCAGCAGTCATAGTCGGTCACCATGCCAACTGTCGCGTAACACATCTCAGCTTCGCGAGCTAACTTGGCCTCCGGCATGTTGGTCATGCCAATAATGTCACAGCCCCAAGATTGGTAGAGTTTAGATTCTGCCAAGGTCGAAAACTGCGGCCCTTCCATGGTGAGGTAACAACCGCCACGCTGAAAAGGTATGCGAAGTTTCTTTATCGCAGTTTCCAAATCCTCTGCGAGGCGGCTACACGTAGGATGAGCCATTGAGACGTGAGCGACAAAGCCATCCCCAAAAAACGACTTTTTACGGGCAAACGTGCGATCAATAAACTGATCAACCAGCACGAAAGTACCCGGTGCGAGATTCTCTTTGAAAGAGCCACATGCACTAAGAGATAGAATTTCAGTTACGCCCACGGACTTAAGAGCGTAGATGTTGGCACGAAAGTTAATGTCTGTCGGAGACAGCTTATGACCGCGCCCATGGCGCGGGAGAAAAACCACTTTCTGCCCCTCAAGAATCCCTGTCAGCAACTTGTCGGAAGGCGCTCCGAACGGCGTATCAACTGACGTCCATGCCGTTTCTGTCAGGCCATCAATGTCGTACAAGCCAGATCCGCCTAATATGCCAATGATAGGCGAAGTCCCAGGATGCGCCATGCTTTGCTCCTAAATGTGAGGCAGAAGTGTGCCACAGCCCTCAAAACACGGAAAGCTATCTTGACCTATCGGGTGCCCTCTAGTATCCCGCGTGCTCTGACTTAAATCGCAACACTTCATGCGGATGGGTGGCCGAGCGGTTGAAGGCACTGGTCTTGAAAACCAGCAGGCGTGAAAGCGTCTCGTGGGTTCGAATCCCACCCCATCCGCCATTCTTTTAGCGCGTCAGGTTCATCACCCCAAGATACAGGCTGTCGTTCTCAACAGTTAATTGCGTTGCGTAACTTCCGCCGCGAGTTGAGCTTACGCTGATTTCATAGGCCCCACTCCCGGGCATAAGTTTATCTATTTTAAACTCTCCAAAGACATCCGTTGTGGTGCGGGCAAGCTCGGTGCCATTCTGCTTTAGAACAACATCGGCCCCTTCTGCACATTCATCAATTCCATTGATCATTTCCACAACTGATCCACTAACGAAGCACATAGACATCAAATGCAGATTTTTATAGTAAACGCGCGGTTTTGTTTCGAGCTCAGGGTTTAAAACCTCTAGTTCTTCGTCTTCCACCATCTGCTGCATTTCTGAATCTTCAATTTTCAGCGCCCGGAATACATCAGTCGGGCAACTTTGCTCAACACGGGGTTTGTTCCAGCCGGTATCGAGAAGATGAGCATCAAAAATCCATGCCTGTGGAATCTGCAGTTTTTCGTTCCAATACACAGCACCGTAGGGACATGCGTCGACAATTGCTTTCTGCCCCTTGGATTTCTCTGGATCAATGATGACAATGCCATCCTCACGTTTCGTAATAGCGCCGTCTTTTGCGGCTTTCATGCAGGGCGCGTCATCACAGTGATTACACATCACTGGCATAAAGTTAGCCTCTACGATGGGATAATGCCCACGTTCTTTCTGTTTAATATCAACCCAACTGTGTTCTTTCTCGGGTTGCGGCGCCGCATAGCCCGGAAAGTCATTGCCGATGTGCTCGTCTTTTGTCGCTAGAAAACAGTTTCGACAATTATCACAGCGCGCAACATCGACGATTAGATTCCATTTCTTACTCATCACACGGCCTCCGCGCGCTGCCAGGTATCAACGCCCGTCCATTTTTCCATCTGGATCAGTGTTGTATTGGGTTTAATGCTGTGGGTCTGCTCTGTCATATTGTCACTCGAATTGAGCATATTCACGCATCCACCCAGGTCCGTTGAGTTCCCAGGTTCGCCAGCGGGCCGATATTCAGCCGAGGCTGTTGGCGCGCTAACAACACCAGGCTGAACCCGGTCAGTCACATAAGCCGCGCAGACAACCGAGCCTCGATGGTTCCAGAGGCGAATGAGATCATCGCTCTTAATGCCGCGTTCTTCTGCATCTAATCCGCTGATTACGGCCACAAGATACTCGTGACCATCCACACGGACGCGGTGATCCTTAATATCTCTAATGGTGCAGCCCTTCTCATCCCCCATGATATGGAACGGATAACGGGTGTGAGGTGTGAGAAGCTGAAGGGGGTAGTCAGCCAGATGAGGGTCTCTCTCGTGACTCTCATATGTTGGCATGTATTTATTGAGGGGCGGACGTCCAGAGTCATCAATGTTGTTCAACGTCGTGGCAACAAACTCGAATTTACCGGACGGGGTTTGCAAACCTTCGCCAAAGTTACCCGTGTAATCCGCCGGGAGTGGGTAGGGTTCCGGTGTGTCCTTCTTGCGACCTTCGTAGAACCAGCGGTTTCCTGTTTTTGCCCGTGCACCCTCGGAAACAGGTGGTACCACATAATAGCCCTTCTTGAGGAAATGCTTCCACGTAATGTGCTTTGACATATCCGAGGAATCAAAAGCGCGCTTGCACCAATCAAGTTCGGTATTTCCACCTTCGGAGTACATTGCCCCCATGTCGAGGCGCTTCATTATTTCAAGGAAGATGTCGTGATCAGATTTTGACTCACCCCGAGGCTCAATGCATTTGTGCTGCATAGATATGACGCGGTGATTGTTCATGGAATACATATGATGCACATAACCGGCACCCACATTGTACCATTCCCCGATATCATCGTGCTCAAATACAGTGCAGGCAGGTAATATGATATCAGCGTACTTTGTCTCCCCTTCCCACCAGATCGATTGATTAACGACAAAGGGGAGTTTCTCAGATTGATACATCTTTACATATCTGTTGGAGTCCATCTGAGTGCCCATGGATGAACTGCCGTATTTGTACATCATCTCAATTTTGGCGTGCCCGGGTGCCGGGTAACCGACCTTCATAAACTGGCCTTGAACTGTCGACACATCAGTCAAGTGACCAAATGCCTTACCTTCAAGAATAGCCTCAGGAATAAACTTCCGTGGAATGGCCTGGCGCACTGTACTCATCGTGACAATATGCGGCATACGCTGATAGTTGTTCGCTGCATTTGCGCTCTGTGTAAGCTCGCCCGACATGCCGCCTTCCGCATAACCAGGGAAATAGAAGGAAAAATCCAACGGCGCCCCGAATTGCAGGTTGCCGAAATTCACACCGGGACGACCGTATCCTTGCATCGCGCCGAGAATCGCCATCATCCGTGCCCACTGCGCGCCCATTGGGCCACGCCCTGCACCGCCGAGGCCACAGCCCCAGCTGCCGGCACCAAGATACGTCTTCTTTCGCCCCCATTCACGGGCAAGTGCCCGCACTTCACGTGCGGGAATACCAGTCTCTGCTTCTTGCCACTCAGGGGACTTCGGTGTGTTATCCGAGAGGCCGAGGATGTAATCTTTCCATTCCTCAAAACCCTGGGTTCTCTTTTCCACAAACTCCTTGTCGTATGTTTCTTCCGTGATCCAGACATGGCATAACGCTTGCGCGAACGCCGCATCAGTGCCGGGCTTAGGGGCAAACCATTTTCCCCCCATAAGCGCAGCTGTGTGGTTTAGATATGGATCAATATGCACCATCTTGATGCCAAGTTCTTTGGCCCACGCGCGGCGGATGGTTCCCTCATACCCATAGGTCTTATCTGGGTCACTCGACCAGAACACCATCATCTCAGTTTCTTTAAGGCAGTCTTCTACAGTCCCGTAAAATTCTGGCGTCCCAAGGCGCATACTATTGCCCCAATGGTGCATTGCGCCCCAGAACCAGCCTTCCCAACTATCAGGACTGCCCATCATCTTGGTGCAGCCCAGGAGATTGGTGAAACGGCCAAAGGCACTTAAATAGTGCCCAAAGTTTCCCCATTGGTGATGTGACCCTGAATTGGCGAAGATCGCGCCACGGCCTTTAGCCTTAGCGCGCTTTATTTCTTTAACGACGATATCAAGCGCTTCGTCCCAACTGATGGGGACAAACTCAGACTTCCCACGGTTTTGAATATTACGTTCGCCATCAACGTCAAAATCAACACGCTTCATGGGCGACAAAATACGGTCTTCTGAATAGACCATCGATTTAAGCGCCAGGCCGTGCGCCGCTAAAGTTGTTTTACGTGGTGGTGTAAATGTCTTGCCTCGGGCTTCTATGGACCAGGACTCAGCATCATCATCATCAAACTCCATAGGCGTAATTCTTACTATCTTACCGTCCTTAACGTAGACGAAGATTGGGCCACCGTTGGTGCCGTTAGTGTAACGCGTGACACCGTTGCCCATATCAGTGCCAGCCTTCCAGCCTACGGTTGTCATGTACGTCAGGGTGGATGCAAACCACACAACAAGTGCGTCATTCCCTTGCATGCCAACTTTGAAGTTCTTTGCGGCATCAATTCGCGTTAACTGGTCGAATGGGGGGGTTAAAAACTCTGCGGCAATTGCGGCGTTCTGAAAGAAGATGGCAACGTCCGGATTATCATGAATGCCACTTTCCGACTTAATTTTTCCGTTCTCAAACTGGATCCAACGGCCCGCCGAGTTATCCTGCAATTTGAACTGCGCGATGATATTTTTCTCTTTCACACGCGCTGCAAATTTAGGATAAACGCGGGTGGCTATTCTTAGCGCCTGTACCAAGCCCCAAAGTATCACCGAAAATTTCATTTATTCCTCCTGGTACAAACGCCTGGGTTGCATGAGTGCGTGTCCAAACGCTTGCAATCCTAATATAGTCGCAGCCTAAACGTGCTGTTAGCGCTTCCGCAATAGCCGTTCCAACATATTACCTGAAAGATCGCTATCCTGTTGGTGAAAATCGAGCATATAGGTTCGGCTTTTAAGGATGATTGCGAAATATCAATGGCAAGGTCTTTCAACTCGTATGGGCCTCTGAGTGACAATTCAAATCATCGCGCTAAACGGCCCCTATGCTATAAGCTTATGAGCAATCTCAACGATGGAGCATCACAATGCGTATAGACATTGTTTTCGACACCGTTTGTCCATGGTGTTATGTGGGTAAGCGCCGGTTTGACCGGGCTTTAGCTCAGCGGCCAAATATTGTTCCAGAGATTCAATACCGCTCTTTTCTTCTCAACCCAGATCTTCCCGCCGGCGGGGTTAATCGGCGTGAGTTCCTAGAGCGTAAATTTGGGTCCTCACAACAGTATGATCGTGTTGTTGAGGCCTTAGTGCATACCGGCAAAGGCGAAGGTATAGACTTTGCGTTGGAAAAAATTGACCGCACGCCCAACTCCGCTAATTCCCATCGTCTAGTGCGCCTCGCCCAAACCATCGGGGCACAAAGCAAGGCCGTAGATGCTATATTTGCGGCTTACTTCGAGCGTGGCCTGGATATTGGAGACCCTGAAGTTCTAATTCGGCTTGCTGTTGAAATCGGCTTGGATAAGCAAGCTGCGACGACACATATGCTGAGTGATGGGGACCTCAATTCAGTATTCAATGAAAATGCACGCATGCATCGGCTTGGGGTAACAGGTGTGCCTTGCTACATCTTTAATGAAAGCAAGGCGATCTCTGGAGCGCAGGAACCAGATATCATTCTGCGTTTGTTAGATATGACCGCGGCAGAGGAAGCGGAACAGCCCACACTGCAAAGTACGGGCTGAACGCGTTTCTTTCGCTAAGGTAAGCCCCTAGTTGACGACTCCGGCTTTCGCCATTTTCTCTAAAGCTTCCTGTTGTAGTTCCATTATCCTAGCTTTGGAGTCCATCGGTGCATCTGCAAATGCGTTTGGCGGATAAAAAGAGGTTTCGTTGTAAAGCGGTCGATACATTTCAATCCGTTGACGCAGCAAACGATTACCAGCGCCAGGTATACGCCGCTCCCGGCGCAAGGCTTCAACATCAATCGTAGCAGATGCGACCGTGCTTTCGCCTGGCCCGCCAACGTCGGCCAAGATACGACCATGGAAGTCGATAATCTTGGAATGGCCGAGTGTTTGACCTTCTGGGATAAACGTGCCGATTTGGCCAGTTGCATTTGTTGAGATGAGGTACATCATGTTCTCGGATGCCCTCACCTTTTTAGCCGACTCCCAGGCCCATTTATCAGCAGCCCCATGATCGGATGTGGGGTGCAATAGCACCTCAGCGCCGCGGAACATGAACATGCGAGCCGCTTCAGGGTACATGATCTCGCCGCACGGCATCATCGCCAGATTTCCAAGCGGTGTCTTGGCAACCGGGAACGTGCCCTCTAAGCCGTATTTGTCGAGATAGGCATCCATAAAATCATGAGGCGAAGCTGTATGAACCGTGTTGATGCGGCGATACTTGAGAATCACGTCTCCCGACGGATCAATCAAATAACTGCAATTAAAATAACGCCCTGGCCAGTCAGGATCTGTCTCATAACTGTTTGCTCCGATGTAACACTTCATCTCCTGTGCCGCTTTTTGAAGCTTTTCTGTTTCAGGGCCTGGTATCTGAATGCACGCTTTCTCAATCCATTCGTCGGCGCTTTCTGTGAGTGGAAAGCCTGTTAAGGCAAACTCAGGAAAGAGCAGTAAGTGAGGACCGTTTCCTCGCGCTGCGGCTTTAGCCAATGTGACCCAACGGTCAAGGCTCTTGTGAACAATTTCCATCGCTTCTAAACGCGTGGTCGCGCTATTTACCGTATATGTGTAAACCTGCATGCACGTTGCGGTCCAAGGCTGCACCATGAAAGGAACTCCTAATTCTAATTTCAGTTCAATTTTTTATTGCGTGGCGGAATCATGTCTTGTTTGGCCATGTTATCTAAGGCTTCATCTAAGAGATCTTTGATCATACTTTTGGATTCCATGGGCTTATCAGCAAAGCGATTAACCGGATACAAACTGGTGGAAGCGTAAAGCGCCGCATAGGCTTCAGGACGAGACTGAGCAAGCCTGTTAAATCCACCCCGTGTTGAACGAACACGCCGTAAAGCCTCAACGTCAATCAGTGACGAACAGCGCAAGGACTCACCTGGGCTTGGGCCTTGCGTTAAAACACGACCTTCCCAGTCGAAAATGCGAGATTGCCCTGCTATGTCATTGATCCCGCGATATGCCTCTGGCATGCCACCGGCGTTGGCCGAGATCAGATAAACCATGTTCTCTGAAGCGCGGACCTTTTTCGCTGACTGCCAACTCCAGTTGTCATCTGCGCCATAATCTGACGTAGGATGCAAAATCACCTCGGCACCTCTAAACGCCAGTGCCCGCGCAGCTTCTGGATACATGATCTCCCCACACGGCATCATACCGATGTTTCCAAGCGGCGTTTTGGCCACAGGGAATAGCCCCTCTAAGCCATGTTTCTCCATGTACTTATCGAGAAAGTCATGCGGGGACGCAGCATGCGCTGTATTAATGCGGCGGTACTTGAGAATAATCTCTCCGCTGTCATCTATTAGGTACGAACAGTTGAAGTAGCGCCCGGGCCAGTCAGGGTCTTTCTCATAACTGTTAGCACCGATGTAACATTTCTTCTCCTGCGCAAGTTTTTGAAGCCGCTCAGTTTCCGGTCCAGGTATTTCAAAACACGCTTTAGAAATCCATTCTTCGGCGCTTTCCTTAATCGGAAATCCCTGAAGCGCGAATTCAGGAAAAAGCATGAGTTGCTTTTCTCCACTGCGACCGGCGGCATCCACAAGCTCGGTCCAACGATCCAGACTTTTGTGGACAATCGCCATCGCGTCATCGCGAGTGGATACGCGGTTGAGGATGTGAGTGTAGACTTGCATGCAGGTTGCGCGCCATGGATCGATCACTGTTTAATACTCCTGAATAGCTTGAGCGGAAGACGAGAGGATATTGCTCTCCCTAGAGATACGATATCTTATAACCAGAATACCCTAGCATTCGGAAAGCGTCCGCCAGCCAATCAGCCAGCCACGAATGAGGCGATAACACAGCTCATTTCGCACCCAAAAAATCTATAACCTGATAAATTGCGTTGCAATTATTCAACGTCAGACTGCGCTACAGGAAGGAATACCAAAATGAAAAGAAGAACATTGCTAAAGTCTATGGTAGCCCCAGTTATTATAGGGGCTTCTGCAACTTTGCTTCATTCACGCCTTCCCGCAGCTGCAACACACACTCTTCTCGATCCGAACAATCCTGATGATCTCTACGTCATTCATCGCAAGTTGAACTATAGGTTCGATAACGGTTTAGTGTTTTGGTATATACAAGCTGTTCGTAATGGTTTGGTCGACAGCGAGTTCACACCATTCTGGAAAATGGACGTCGGTTTTATTGCATCTGTGCGCGACTTAGATGACAGGCGATACGAAGTCAAAACCATGAGTGCTATTTTTTATACAGATCTCGAAACCGGCAAACTCATCGATAGCTTCGATAATCCTTATACCGGTCAAAAGATTCCCGTTCGCCAACCAACTCTTAGCGTTTCAGCCCGAGCGCACAACAAAACCGGACTCGAAGCGCGCCCCCCGCGCCCCGGTGTGGATATGAAAGAATATGGTGATATCGGACCGGCTTGGGTGATTGGCGATGATGTCTGGTGTCAGGCAGACACCGGGTTTCGTATCGAGGCAAATGATGAGCGTCCGCAACCGACACAAGTGAACGACTGGTTCACCTACCATGGTTCGATCTCTGAGGTGTCAAACCCTGACGTACAAAGTGCACAGGCAACTCAAAACTTCAATGACATCAATACTTGGCCCGCCTGGCTCAACATGGGAGATCATCCAGGCAACTACGTTTCTCGTGGTTTTGGCCGAAAAGTCGCAAGCATGTCAGCGATGCCAGAATCATGGCAAAAGCTTATGAAGGAACAATACCCAAAAGAGTTCGCTGATCCTCAATCAAGAATTGATGGATAATACAAGGTTCACTATATAAATTAGAAAAGTGGATTAATTTTAGACCAATGGTTGATTGTGGCCTTAATTAATAATCCATTACATAATTGCGGTTAGTGTGCTTAAACGTCATAGATTCTTGCGATTGGCCAATAGAAGCATATGCCCTCTAACTCTATGCTGAAATCTAACTCGTTCGCATCGAGTTCTAAAATCTTGCTGGTTGAACCGGACAAGACCAACCGGTCATTGCTCGCCAGTTTGATTGAGGAATTGCGGCCAGAGCGTTTTATGATCGCAAAATCATTGGCTGAAGCCCGTTCGGCCATGTCTGACCGCGTGGAACAATTTGATTGTGTGATTTTGGGTGTTAAAAACCCACCCACCAGCGGCTTTCATTTTCTGCAAGATATTAGAATTGGTGGCGTGCCCCGCACGCCAAGAAATACCCGTGTGATTCTCGTCTCCCCACCGCCCAATCGGGCCATGTTAACTCTCGCCAAAGCTTTGGACCTGGATGGTTTCATCGCTATTCCTGTAACCGTTTCCAGCGTAAACAACACGCTGTCGGCAGCTCTAAAACGGCAACGGGAAGCTCAAGAGCCGGGCGTTTATGCCGACGTAAAATTGCCGCAACCGGTAAAGAAAAAACTGCCTGTTGAACAAAAGCACGCAACGCCAAATGCAAAAGTTGTGTGGAGTGCAAAAGAAAAAGAGAAAGCGGAACTGATCCGCTCTTTAAAAGACGGAGTCGCCGCAGATGCCTCTGCCCCGCCAGTACAGCCAGCTCAAATAGACAATATTCGATCCTTTTGGCTCAAGGATCTGCTGCCAGGTATGGTGCTGGCGGAAGAGATACAGGGAGAGAATAAAGAACTTCTCCTCGCAACGGGAACTGTTTTAAACGACTCTCTCATTGAAAAGATCAAGAAATTTAGTGAACTAGGTATCTGCCGCTCGTTCTTAAAGGCTGGGTCAGCGCCTGAATAGTTTTAGGCGCATTGCTTAAAATCGTGAAGTCTTTTTCATGCCAATGACCGTCACAATAATCGCAATTTGGAATACACCTGCTATCAAGAAGACTTGAGCTGCTTGGCCTCCATCCAATAACCAGCCAAATACAAATGGCGCGATAACACCACCAACATTAAGCCCTGTAGACACGAACCCAAAGACAGTCCCCATCGCATCCTTCGGCGTCACCGAACGTACGAGCAGGTCCCGCGACGGCGCCGTTACGCCTGAAGCCAAACCAGCGACGCACATCGCGAAAATGATCATGACAATCGTCATGTCAAAGAAGCCCATAGATAGAATCGCTATGCCAGCCGCGATAGTACCCCAGATCGCGATTAAATCATGACGGGAGGTTTTATCGCTTAGAATTCCGCCAATCAGAATACCGGCGCTGCTTGCAGCAAGAAACGCCGTAAGCGCTAGATTAGCTGTTGCCAAAGGCATCTCATACATTTGGTCAAATGCCGAAACAGAGAAATAGGACACGCCGACATGGGCCACAGAGATGAAAAGCCAAAAGACAAAGCCCATCAGGATCGGAAGCGATAGCAACAGGATCGCTGTGCTTTTCAGAGACGGAATTGTTTTCACAGAGGGCTTGCCGTTTTCATGTTCTACAATCTCCTCCGCAAGCAAAGCCCTATTCATCTGTAATACACCAGCCACCAGAAGCCCCGCGACGCCGACATAAATCACAGCGAAGTTCCATCCTAACGATGCAGCCAAAGCCACCATAGTCAGTGGCGCTAGCGCGCTGCCCCCAAATCCCGATAACGTATGCATGCTAAAGGCCCGCCCCATCATATGAGGCGCAACAGCGCGGTTAAGGATGGAGTAGTCTGCCGGATGATAAACTGCGTTCGCCAGGCCGGCTGGAACCATCATGGCAAGTAATACCCAATACGATGGCACTAGCCCCATCACGATCAAGGTCAGACCTTGCAAGGCGACTGCTCCGGTCAACAGCTTTGGCGCATCAAGCCGGTCAACGAGCATCCCCATTGGCAACTGGGTTGCGGCACTGACAAGGTTAAAAACCACAATCAGAACGCCCAATTCGGTATACGTCACCGATAAGTCATCGCGAAGAAGCGGAAACAAAGGCGGCAGCACAAAAAAGAAAAAATGGCTGTAAAGATGCGCAAAACTCACCAATCCAGTCACCTTGACACTTTTTGTCGTTGGTGGCCCCGCGTGACCAGGCAAGCTGGCCCCAGTCTCTGTCATAACGATGCCGTCATCATCTAGTTATCAGCCAGTGCTTGTCTTACGTCCGTAATGGGTGTGCGGAGAAACAACACAAGTGCCGTCACCGTCACTGTGGCCCCAAAGGCAAAGGGAAGCCAAGGTATAAATTGATACAGAGCCGCCCCGGTTGCTGGCGCTAATAGAAAGGCTATCGCTTGACTAGAGGTCGATATACCAGCCAATCGTCCTTGTGCCTCTGGGCCAGCTGCTAAAGATAGCGATGTATTAATTGCTGGCATAGAAAACCCCTGTCCTAATCCATTACAGATCATCGCAAACACGAACATGGTTTGAGTTGTTCCAAACCAAACAAGCCCGATCGAGACAAGCGTAATACTCACGCCCATGACAATGTAGGTTTTAGCGCTCTGTTTCAGCCGCCGTATAAGAAATGCCTGCACGAATACGTTTGAAGCCGCAGCGCACATCAACCCCAACCCCATGGCCTGAGCCGCCGCAATGGGTTCAAGACTAAATCTGTCCTGAACAAAAAAACCAATGACAGAGAATGTACCGTAGGTTCCGCACATGAAACACACAGAACTGATTGCAATCCGCAGAATAGGCCCCTTAAGAAGATGGCGGTATTTTACGGCTATGTTGGCAGCACTGGACCGGGTTTTCGGTAAAAATATTCGGGATGATATTAAAGCGACGCATCCGGCGCCTGCAATGATGTAAAAGGGTGCCGACAAACCAAATCCAGTAAAAAAGGCCGATACAGAAGGGCCGATAATTGCGCCGGTGCTGGTGGCTGCCGTTAACATTGAAATGGCACGGAGCCGGCGTTCCCGGGACGACATATCCGCCGCCAACGCCATGGCAGACGGCGTCACAGCCCCTGCTCCCAAGGCAAATAAAGCTCTGGATCCAACGAGCAACCACAGCATCGTTATGCCGGTGATTAGTCCACTAATCGCGGCATCCACAATCAGACCAAACATCACCACGGAGACCACAAAAACAGTACCACCAATAACAATAACGCGCCGACGGCCCCAGCTTTCACTCAGCGCGCCCCACATCGGCCCAGTAAACAGCATAAAAAAACCATGAACGGACATGACCAAGCCAATTTGATAGTCAGCCATGCCAACTTGCCGGCCGATGGGGGGCAGTATCGTAAAGAGAAAAGCCTGCCCGACGGTCATGATCATCACCGCGTAAAATAAAGTTACGCTGACTTTTAGGGGCAATACGCCGCTGGTGGGTAAATTCAATGGCGGACTTGGGATGGGAGACGTCACGGGCAACCTAGCTATCGCTTATTATAAAATGATTTGAACGCTTAACAGATCAAATCACAAGAGCGGTGAGTGATCGGAAGTCATCTCACACAAATATTACGCTTAGAGATATACAAAACCCTCCATCATCTGCTGACGCTTACAAGAAAATGGGTATAGTGGCCATCAGAAAGAGAAGTGATAACTGGAGATAGTATGATGACCCGACCTCGCCGCGGATATACAGATGGACCCTTTGGTCAGATTCACTATCAAGATACAGGGGGAGATGGCGAACCTTTAATCCTTTGTCATCAAGCGCCAATCACCTCAAGACAGTACGACACAGTCTATCCGCTGCTCGCGGCGAAGGGCCTACGTGCCGTTGGTATTGATACACCAGGCTTCGGACTGTCCGATGAACCAGATCATGTTCCAACGATTGAAGAATACGCCACAGCAATCCCTGCTGTAATGGATGCCTTAAGTATTCCAAAAGCGAATATCGTTGGCCATCACACCGGGGCAATGATCGCCACTGAAGTAGCCTTGCAATTTCCTGATCGTATCAAAAATCTAATTCTCAATGGCCCCTCGCCCTTCACGCCTGAGGAAGTTGTGCAATGGAATGCCTTTGTCGACGAGCATGAAAAAGGCTTCGTCCATAAGGAAGATGGTTCACATTTGCAGGAACTCTTTGCACGTCGGTGGCAGTGGGCATTACCAGGAACGGATCCCGCATTGGTCACTCGTTATGTGGTCGAGCAACTACAAGGCTATGGTCCTTTCTGGTACGGCCATAATGCAGCTTTCGCTTACGACCATAATGTCACGCTACTCAAAATTACGCATCGAACATTAATTCTGATTAACACAGGCGATCTTGTCTACGAGCACGCAAAAAAAGCACACACCATGAGACCAGATTTTGAATTTAAAGAGATTGAAGGTGGCATGATCGATATTACGGATCAAAAGCCAGAAGAATGGGTAGAAGCTGTCGTCTCATTCATAACGGGTTAATTTATGTGACAGAACTTTAAGTGATCAGCCGGCTCGATCAAGACAAATCGTTTTCAGACGAAATTGAATCGCGTTGGAATTACTAACCCGGATCTATCTTGATCTGCTATCTCTCTATCGGCCAATATACGCTGATCAATCAGATCAGATATTTTTATAATGCAACAAAATCCCAGAACACCTGATGTCGCCGATGAGCAAAATGCTCATATGGCCGGTTCATCCGCTGATGCGCCTGTCTCTGACTCCGAGACAAACCCGTTTTCAGAAAAACTTGATGCCGATGAAGTTACGGAGGCATACCGCGCTCAACATTCACCTGAGTCAAATCATGTGGTCTCTGACTCATCTCATACTGAAAATGAGCCCTTGGCTGAAAACCACTCCCCAACTGAGTATGAATATTCAATCGAGCAAGGTCTTGATGAACACGAGTGCCTGCTTGAAGAGAACGGTGATACGATTCCGGTTTCTGTTGCAAACAAACGAGTCTTATTGATTGAAGATGATGATGATACCACTGAAATCCTGAAACAGAATCTCCAAACGCTCGGCATTACCAAAGTGAATGTCGCAACCAATGCAGAGGGCGCACTGAACTTGCTCGCAACAGATAAAGAAATGTTTCCAGATGTCGTCGTCCTTGAATTGGCTCTTGTCGGCATGGATGGGATTCAGTTTCTGGCTCAACTTCGTGCGCACAAGAACAAGAGACTCCAAAACCTGCCGGCGGTGGTCATTACAATGCTGGATAGCCCCAGCATTTTTCGACGGGCGGCGCGTCAGAAAGTCGGTGCCTTTCTGCGTAAGCCTGTGTCTACAGAAGGGTTAAAAAAAGGGATTGAAGCGGCCTTGCGTGGCGACGTCGTTGAGCAACCCTTTAGTCAGCCCAAGTCATGGTTAGATGACGTTGATGAAGAAGAACTCAAAGAAAAACGTAACTCGATCAAAGCCAAAGCCGCAGCGAAAGCTCAAAAGAAGGGATTTTGGGTTTGGCTTTTAAACATACTTGTTCCATGGTCAGGGCGTATTTAACGCTGATGGACACCTGAGCTATGAAGAATTTAAGTCACATTTTCCTCGTCACCATTTGCAGTATCCTGCTCGGTCTCTCCACTCTGGCACAAGCTCAGGAAAAGCCTGGCTTTCTATTCGTCAACGCCACAGTTACCGACTTTGAAAAGCTGGGCGTTTATGGCCGTGCTCTCCCCCCCGTTTATGCAAAATACGATGGTGTTTATAGAATCTTTGGTGGCATCGGTCGTGGCGTAGAGGTTCTGGCTGGCTCCGCCAAGCATGAGTCTGTGATATTCGCAGAATTCAAAAGTTTGAAAGACGTCGAAACGTTCTGGTGGTCGGACGATTATCGGGCCGTATTTCCCTTACGCGAAGGCGCCGGCACCTTTGACGTGGTGGGCCTCGCCGGCACCGGAGAACAACCATATACGGCCGAAGGCGGCACTCAACCAGCTTTTATGTTTACCTTGGTGACCGTTAAAGACCCTGAGAAAACGCAGGCTTATATGGAAGCAACATCAGACTTTTCTTCAAATGCTCCAGGGCGTTTAATCGCCCTCGCACGACCAGACGATATGTCTGTTCTGGAAGGGCCAAAGCCTGAGTATTCGATTGAGATCACCTCATGGCCGAGCGTAGCGGCGATTAAATCTTATTTATCTGATCCAGAATTCACAAAAGTGAACGCTTTGCGTGAAGAAGCTATGGACTTCACAGTCATGGTCGCCGCAGTGCCAAAACCAAGATAACGGCTGGTCTAAACCCAAGCTCCAAAGACAAACCAGCTTGCGCCATTACCGTGCTTAGGCGCATCAACCCTACCGTCTATAAACGCTGCAAACTTATCTGCACCGAATGAACTGTAATTCGGAATAAATGCCTGAACATATTTATCTGATTGAAATCCAGCACCTACACATAGGGCCTTGATATCTTGATTGCGGAATTCCGCATAAAACGGCTCGTTGTTGTTAGAACCAGTATCCCAATCCAAATAAAACCCATAATACGGGTCGACTTCAGAGTTAGGTGGCAATTCCATATGTATCATCAGTCCACCTGGGCGTAAGACACGGCGGGCCTCTGCAAAAATGGCCTTGGTCGATTTAACAGGCAACTCATGTAGAAAAAAACTTGAGGTGACGATGTCGAAGCTGTTGTCATCAAACTCTAGATGCTCGGCATCCTGCTGAGAAAAGTGTACAGCTCGCCCTTCGTAGGAGGCGACAGCATGTCCGAAACGCAAAAGCGGTGCACCGACATCAATGCCATAGGCTTCAATATCAGGATACTCATCTAAGTATGGAAACAGGTTCTTCCCCGTGTTGCAGCCTAGATCAAGAATATGCTTTGGCGCGAACTCTGGGTGTTTCAGTTTGAGATAGCGGGCGATGGACTGTCCGACACCGCCTGGATTTCCTTTACGGTGCCGAAAGCCACCGCGAAAGACATCTCCGCCGAGGACTTGCACGGCACCTTGCGCCACGTCGTCTGACGTGTGCTCCGTATGAAAACAGCCTGGCATGAGGTGAACATCCATCGCAGAAACGTATCTGGGTATTTCAAGGTTGGGATTGAGTCTGAGGGAACCACCTGCGGGGTTTATATCGGCGGCAACACGTGCCACCTCAATCATCTCCGGCAAAGCCCGTTCAACACTGTCTTGGACAGATGCCCAGACCATTTCTTGCGCATTATATCGAATAGAACTCCACATGCGGTAAAGCATGTTTTGGCCCATCGCTTTCTTCACGTCACGGAGCGTCGAGGGCTCCTCGCCATATTCTTTAAAATAGCGCGGTTTTATATGATCTTCGTAATCCTGCCGCATGGTGGCGGACATAGTCACCATGACGTGTTTTCGTAGGGCACTCACGAACGCTTGGCGAGACTCTTCCCCTTGAGTCGTCCGGACCAAGGCAGAAATATCACTCAGAACAGCTACACCTTGATCCGGCATAGGAGACGCCTTTAAATTTTGATGGCCTAGGCTTTCTTAACGCCCATCAAATTATAACGACTACGCCAGGCAGGCGGTCCTTCGCGTGTGACCTCGAAACCCGCATCAGCCATAACTTTGGGGAAATCAAAGCGGGCATACTCTTCACGCCAGACTTCCTCATTCCAGCGATGATCTTTCCACTGCGAGTAACGAATGTAAGCTGAGTTGGCAGGAGACGCAGAACCAGTCAGAAAATCAATGGGAAAGAAAACGCCACCGGGTCTTAAAATACGATGGACTTCGGTCGTGACTAATTTTGATATTTGTTCCGGCAACTCATGATGAAGAATGTAAGATGCCACAATGTCAAAATGATTGTCGGGGAATTTTGAATCCTCTGCCATGCGTTGTGCAAAATTTACATCAATGCCTAACTCTGCGGCGCGCATGTGTCCGTAGCGGACCATAGGCCCGCCGGCATCAATGCCCCACACCTCAGCGTTTGGAAAACGCTCTTTGAGTGCGACAGCCAACTGCCCAATACCACATCCAATATCAAGGATGCGCATCACTTTACCGTCTGGGGGTTCCGGCACTTGACTGCCTAACCGGGTATGCAATTCATCCTGATAATTTGTCAGCTTACGGCCGTTATAGAAATTATTCGTGCTGTAGTGATAAATATGGCCCGCAAACGGATTACCGACATAACCACCGGGCTGCGTGTGAATTTCATAGCGGGCGTAATCTGGGATATCCATGTCCGGGTTCAATTCCAAGGTCCCTGGACCGTGCCCATCAAAGGCTTCCATTTCTGCCAAGTAGACTTCAGCATTACTCTTAAACTCAGTATCAAAGTTGCGATGCATGACATCATGCACACCAGTTCTATAGCGAGCCTCCATGCCTAAAATATGATCGCCTTCAATGGCGGCAAAGATATCTTCCATGGGTGTATCAGGAGACTCCGGATCGATTCCGGCCTTAAGCATCAAGTCATCGAAGCGCTTTCTTGCGGCGGGTAGAGCTCGAGCAGTACCCCAGGTTCTATAGCCCGTGAGAAAGTCATCTCGGCTCTCGACATCTAAGTTCGCGAGGCGCTCCAGCCGGCCGCGCGTGCCTCGAGGTTCGTTATCGAAGTCAAAAGCACCTGATGCGGCGGATGCGGATCGACCTTTCAGCATTGAGGACGCAATGCCCCCTAACCCAGCAAGCGCAGAAAACACAGTGCGGCGGTCAGTCATATCTAGTCTCCGGTTTATACAGGCTTGGTGCCATAAATATTGCGATTGCTGTACCAAGCGGGTGAGCCCTCTTTGTTCACGTCAAAGCCTGCCCGCTCCATATCACCAGCGAAATCCATATCTTTATATTCGATCCGCCAGACCTCGTTATTCCAGCGGTGGTCTTTCCATTCTTGATACTGTGAGTAAGCCCCAGGCACGCCTCGGCGGCCGCCTGTGTAAAAATCAATGGGGAAATATATCCCGCCTGGGCGAAGTATACGATTGGCTTCCTTGAAAATCGCACGGGACACGTCAGCAGGCACTTCATGGTGAACAATGTAACTCGCCACAATATCAAAGTGCCCTTCAGGAAATTTGGTATCTTCTGCCAGACGTTGAGCAAAGTTAACCGCAACACCCTGATCAACGGCGCGCATATGTCCATAGCGCAACATCGGCCCTCCGACATCAACGCCCCAGACTTCTGCATTCGGGAACCGCTCAGCCAGAGCCACGGCGAATTGCCCTAAGCCACAGCCAATATCTAGAATACGTTTCACCTCTTTACCGTCTTCAGGAACGGGCAGTTGCTCAGCCAGGCGTGCATGATGCTGGTCTTGATAATTGTCTGTGGCCCGAGCTGAATAAAAGGCATTCGTTCCATAGTGGTACAAATGCCCGGCGAAAGGGTTCCCTACATAACCTCCCGGTTGCATGTGGATCTCATGCTTAGCGTAAGTGGGAATATCGAGATTAGGATTAAGCTCTAAAGAACCCGGTCCAATCTTGTCGTAATCTGCCATCTCATCCAGATAGGTATCCGCATCATCGGCAAAGGCGTTATAGAAATTCTTATGCGCGAAGCGCTGGCTATAAACCCGTATTAACCCTTCAGTGCCGACCACATGATCATCCCCGATGATCTCGTGAATTTTCTCCATCGGCAGTTCTTCGCTAGGATCATGTCCACTGGCAGCAAGAACCTTCTCAAATCGTTCTTTTGCGGCACGTTGTACCGTCGAACCCCGCCAATTGCGAAACCCTGTGAGAAAGTCATCACGCCCTTCAGCATCCAAAGTCGGAAGGCGCTCTAAACGACCCAGAGCTCCACGCTTTTCAACATCCGGTAAGGTCACTGATGATGACGTTTTAGCAGCGGCTTTCCGGCCCGTTAGCGCGGTGCTAATGGCTGTCGTCAAGCCAGCGGCGGCACCAAACAAAGTGCGGCGTTCCAACATAAGAAATCTCCCTATTCACGTTTTTCCTAGTATAGCGCCATTTATAGTCTTGCGCGACCAATCTGGATGGACAAACGTACATAGTGTGAACGCGCGAATAATCAACACCTCAATTCACGACCTCAAACAAGAAAAACTGATAAGTTTCAGATAGTTGGCTGCTAACCAAAGAGACAACATATGATACTTTTGCCCACCCCGAAAGTGATCGAGACAGAAAATCCGGCCCACCTGGATTTTCTTCACCGCAAAATTCTGTACGCGCTAGATGATCGCCCGGTCTATTGGTGGAAACGGGGCACAAAATATGGCGTGGTCAATGGCGAAGCCAAGGCTATGTGGAATATGTGGGTGTTTTTTGTTCAGCGCGTTCTTGAGCATCGTTCAGATCGTTTTGATGTAACCTCACTCGAAGCCGTCTACCTCACCGATCCTGACACCGGTGACGTATTGGAAAATTGGTACAATTTCTACACGGATCAAAGACTGCCCGTTCCAGGTCAACTCATGGGGCCAGAAACACAAACTTTTCTGAGTGATGGCAGCAGCATTGCATCCAGCCCCCTGCCCGGGCTCGACATTAAACGTAAACATACACTCGGCCCCGCGACTATTGTTGGTGATGATCTTTGGTTTTCATTTGACTCATCTGCCATCGTCACGCGGTCACGAGACGGAGAAGAAAAACGATTCCGGATCAATGACCTGGAAACCTTTAATGCTAAGGTCAGCGATATTCTTGACTCAGATGTAATAAGCGCGCCGGCCAGTGCAACACTCCATCTTATCTCAAGCTGGCAAGGCTGGCTCGTCATGGAGGGGTATCCAGGCAGTCAGGTGACACGATTGGTGGCGCGCAAGGCATTTCAATTTGAGGATATTCCGGATGAACTGCAGCAGATCATGCACCGCTATCACCCTGAGATAGCTTCTGACCCTGTCTCATCCTTAGATCGCAGCCCAGAAAGCTTTGAAGACTAGTCTTCGATATCTCGTGCCACACGGAAGCCAAAGCCAGTTCCAGTGGTGGTGGCTAAAATACGCAGACGCGTCGCAGGTCTCAGCAATCCAGGAAAGCCCGCCCAAGAACCGCCTTTAGCAACCCAAGCGCGGCAACTGCGCTTTGAAGAGGGTTGGCCATCGCGGGGAATATCTTCATGCGTTTCTTCATAACAGTCTGCGGTCCACTCAGAGACATTGCCTGCCAAGTCATAGAAACCAAATGGATTTGGCGCGAAGCTTGCTGTCGGTGATGTGAAGACATAGCCATCATCGCAATCTGCATATTGACCATATGGAATATCTGGGACATTGGGAACAAAGCTCAAATCAGCACCATTCTGATAGGTGCAAGCATTCGTCCATTCCTCACCCCAAAACGTGGCCTGGGTTGCCGATGTTTGTCCGGCACGCGCGGCGTATTCATACTCAGCCTCGCTGGGAAGACGATAAGACTGTCCCGTCTTCTTGGACAACCAGTTGATATAGGCGAGAACGGCAGCCCTGCGCACACAGGCAACAGGATGATCATCAGTCACCTCGAAGCCTGGATCCTGCCAATTTAACTTTGGTTGTACCGACCAACCTGAACTTGTCAGATGAAAGCATCCAGGCTTAACATTATAACCAGTGTCTTCAATAAACTCTGCAAACTGACCATAGGTCACTTCCATTTGCCCTAAGGCGAATGGCGATGCAAAAACCACCTCAACCCGTGGGCCTTCGTTCGCAGACATCCGATCAAGCATTTGCCATCGTCGGCCTTCCTCTTGATCGGCCCCTATGGTCACACTGCCCGGTGGCAGCTCAATCATCACCGGGCACGTTTCGCAGTCTTTGAAGGTATTTACTTCAGCCGCGACAATGGGCACGTCCCCCATAACGAAGAAAAGCAAACCAGCGCCTAAAATTGAACGAAAAAGGATTCTCAGAACTACCATGACTGAACACGCCCTTTCCAATCGAGGAAAGCTCCACTCTGCTCCGGGATCAATTCGTCAATAACAGTGATCATGCCATCAACACTCTCCGATGGCGACATAAAGCCCGGAACATTAAATTCTTCTAGTTTCTCAACTTTTACACCACCCGGGTGAAGACTTGCGACAATTACACCGTCTGCTGCAGTTGCGCGGGCGACGGTAATCATTGCCATGTTCAAGGCGGCCTTGCTGGTCTTGTAATACACGCGCCCACCAAGTCGTGTTGGCGGTTCAGATAACGATCCAGATAATGACGAGATCGCAATCATCCGCCTCATATCGCTTTGTTTGACATGCTCATGAAACGCTTCAGCCATCTTAAGAGGACCGCGAACATTCGTCTCCATAAACACATTAAAGAGTTCGTAATCTAATGACCCAAACATCTGTGGAGTTGGATCGGCCAAGTCTGCAACAATTGCGGCGTTGCTGATCAAAATATCAATGGCTGTACCGCGGTACTTATCGGCGACTTCCTGAATCATATCCAAATCACGAACGTCAATACGCTCCACCGTTACGGTATTTGGGTAGCTTTGTTTCAAGCTTGCTAGGGTTTCTGGTGTCGTCATCCGGCGGTGCGTCGCAATCACATTCGCGCCCCTCGCCGCATATTGTTTTGCAAACTCAAGACCGATCCCACTGTTTGCGCCAGTAATGAGGACAGTTTCCGCAGCTGCCGTTGACGTTAGAAGCATAAGAAGGGCAACGCCCAAATGTAATAATTTCAATGACGTGCCCCCAGCAGCTTTTAAAAGTGTACTCGTTTTCAAGCGTAACCATCTCTACGATAACAGTGTGAACGTTCACCTTAGAAAGCTCACATTATGAACATTGACGGTCTTAGTTTTCAGTCTTAACCGGCTTCTGAACCGAATCGATATAACTCAGTCCCTGATCAAACTCTGGAGAAACATCGAATACATCACTCAAGGTCTGGGCCCGCTCAATATAACCATCATCTAAATCATCGATAGAATTCAGCTTTGTGCCTTCAAAATGCCAGATCAAATAACCATCCACATCGGCCATATCGAGCCACCGGCTAAACTTACCCGTATACCAGCCCGATGATGTCGCGCGCGCACTTTTATGAGCCTCGCTGAGAGCTTCTTCTGCCGGCGCGAAGTAAGTGTGAACTTCATAAATTGGTTTGGGTGCCACAGGCGCAAAATTTTCCGTGAGAAACAGACGAATGGTCTCGTTGTCCAAACGCCAATCCAGCGAAACCGGTTTTTCCTCGTACATCTCTGGAAACCGCTGGCGCGAGATCGGAAAGTAACTGCCCATGGGCGTAAAAACCTCACCATCTTGGCGCCGCTGCATTGTAGATACCAATGGCGTTGTCCGGCCGGTGATGGGATTGATGAACTCATCGATAAACTCACCCGTCACCGGATCAACAAAATAATTCAATGACGATGGAAAACGCCGATACACGCCTTCACCCTCGTTGCGCCACCACGATCTTTGAGCACCACGTGTCTGCAACAGGGGAACAACGCCGTCATTGGTTAACGCAAACAACCTGCTTGAAGATTGCCAAACACTTTCACCCTCATCCGTACGGCCCAAAATACGCACTTTGGCTTTAACTTGATTCTCCGGTGACTCTGGCAGCACCGAGACTTTTGCGGTCGCAGTTTGAGACCAACTGGGAATGGAGCTTGCGCCAAGCCCTAACGCGCCAATGAGTGTCGCCGCATCTCGTCGCGAGACCATACTTATTGCCCTATCTCAACAATATCCAAACTCACGGTTTCAAATATAGACCCTGTCACATCGCCAAATTTAAGATTCATCCTCAGCAAGGCCCGGTCTTTCTTAGTTAACAACACCTCCGTACCGCTGAGCATCTGAAACTTGTCTGCCATCAGCTTTGTGCCATCAGGTAAGGTGAACTCTTCCTCACCTAAGTATGTGTATTCAGATGTAACGATATTTCCAATCATCGTCTCGTGCCGCGAACCACCCATCCAATACACACCGTGTGGCTGTTCACCAGGGGCGTCGAAATCGTATTTCAGGAAGTGCAAGCCATCTGCTGACGCTGGCCCCGTCGCCAACGAGTCCAAGCCGTCAAACGCCTCGACCTCTTCAACAATAATCCCCTCACCCGCGCGTTTGAACATGAGGTCGGAAGCTGCGACCGACGCTGACTCTTCCCGCTTCACAACATAAGCAGAGCCAAGCACACCTTTGCGCGACCAATTGTTCATGTAAGCCTCTCGAGCAGTTCCGTCGGCATCGACCCAAATCACGGCGTGGCGTGCTTCACCGGCTCGAATGTTGTCGGAAACGACATGCATGTACCGGGATCCATCATCATGGACGTACATCGACCAATACTCCGAGGCGCATGGCGCATTATTCTTCATCGGTTCCCGGCACTCGGTCGTGCCACGAAGAATTTTTACAATGCCGGGTTTACGATCAGCCGGTTCAATGAACGCGGGTTGAGCCGTTGCTGAGGTGGCGACAAGTGCTATTGTCGTCGATACTAAAATCCCTAAACCAAACTGCATCCTCATACTCCCGAGTCAAAGTTATAGACTGTCGTGATAGTCTCAAGATTTAGAATACGGCCCCAATTCGAGTCCCCCAACAGATAAATAATAGTTAAATACCCAGCTGCCGGGCGCGTTCTAAAGCCCATAAATCCACGCTCAACATAGCCGCGACCTTAAGTACTGGCGTTAAAGCGCCATTTCAGGCATGAAAAATTCAATGACCTTTGGAAACCAAGCTATGTCACAAACCATCATCGCCCTATCTAAATGCCCGGCTCATACGTTTACTAAAACCCCAGAGCATTCTATCCGCCTGCTGGAAGGCTTGGGAGTTGAGGGAGACACCCATGCTGGAAAAACAGATCAACACCGCTCTCATGCTGCACGCAATCCAGAGGCACCGAATCTGAGGCAGGTTCACCTCATTCACGCGGAATTGCATGATGAGTTGAAAACAAAAGGGTTTAACGTAGGACCAGGCCAAATGGGTGAAAACATTACGACCCGCGGTGTTGACCTCTTATCCCTTCCCGTTGGCACGCGCCTGCATCTTGGCAATGACGCCATTGTTGAACTGACCGGTCTTAGAAATCCATGTAAACAACTCAACACCATTCAAGATAGGCTGATGCAAGCGACTATCGAAAAGAAGCCCGATGGCACAATCGTCCGCAAGTCGGGTGTTATGTCGACTGTCATTGCTGGAGGCGACGTATTTCTGAACGATACTATTCGCGTTGAATTACCAGTTGAACCGCATCGGGCTATGGAGCCGGTTTAGTTTTGTTCAAGGCCAGCTTCTTCCACCACAGCCAAGCTCCGGTCACAAACAAAAACGGCATAATCAATCCAGACAACAAAACGATAAACCGCCCAAAGTTCCCCAATACTTCTCCGGAATGAATGGGAAAAGCCCAATCCTCCGCAAGGGCTAACCCAACCAACTCATCGGAGTTCCTGATCGCAGTCACGCGGCCCGTATGGCGCTCGAAGAAAACACGGTTCAAGGCACGGACGTTGGCATTATCCGTATCCAAAAAGGTCACAACTACAATGCTCCTTGCTAAGCGGATATAACTTAAGTCGCGAATGGGGTCATTGGGGAATCTTTCACGCGCAATTTCAATTAAGGAATCAATGGGAACAGGTTCCCCTGAAGAATTTTCCGATGCGCCTGTTGCCGCGAAAACACCAAATCCGGCAGAGTCATCGGATGCAATCGAAGGCATCGTCAGCAATCCGAAAATCATCTTTCCTGACAAGGCCACCACAAACAGTAAGAGAAATGCATACGCGCCACTGACGCGATGGAGGCCGAATAAAAAACGGCGTAGCGGCCTTCTCTTTATGGCAAACGCCTGCTTGAAAGTTGCACGGCGAGGCCACCATAAATACAATCCCGACGCACTCATTAGCATCATGATCAACGCACCCGCATGAACGGCATTGATGCCCGGTGTTCCGGCAGAAACTTGCTCATGAAGTCTGAACATCAGCTCAAAAGGATACTCATATTTACTCCCCCATCCTGTAATTTCACCTGTGTAGGAATTCATGCTGACATACATATTTGGTGCCGGCGCGTTGTCCCACACACGAATAAAATAGGCTTCGTTAGGCTTTTGCGGAAAAACGATGCTCAGTACATTATGGGGAATCTCTGGAAAAGTTTGACTGAAGGACTTCAGAACAGCCGAGATGGCCAGAAACGGCTTATTCTGCGGTTCAATCAGCATTTCTTCTGCATGCAGCCAATGGTTTCCCGCATGCCGGTAGGCTACAGCCGCACCTGTAAGTCCCTGAAAGGCCAAAAACAGGCCAATGACCAGACCGCACCATAAGTGCACTTGAAACAGTACTTTCCGAAGCATGTGTGCCCCCTGATCATCCTGTCACTGCAACACCCCAGTTCGCAATCCCCTTCTCACCCGCATACATGAGTCATCATTGATGGGTCATCATTGATGACTCGTCCTCGTATCTCAAAAGATCACTCCAACCGCCAAAGTCATATGCTCAGGGACGATTGTCGTCGTTCTGTAACACTACTCGGAGCCCTCTCTAGCGTAGGATTGCGCTTGCGAATTAAAATGCAGGAGTGGGTATGCTGTATATGGTGGTCGAGCAGTTCAAAGACGATAATGCAAAAGCGGTATACGAGCGGTACTTCGATCAGGGCCGCATGATGCCAGAAGGCATGACCTATTTAGACAGTTGGGTCACGGTTGACCTCTCCCGCTGTTACCAAATCGTAGAGTGCCAAGATGAAGCGCAGCTTCAATCCTGGATGGACAACTGGACGGATCTAGTAGACTTCTTCATCCGCCCTGTTGTACCTGGGGCAGATATGATGAAAGCATTTCAATCCTAGGAGCGTCCAATATGATCCACGGCCAATGCCTGTGTGGCAAAGTCACCTATCAAATTGATGTGCCAGACGATCATCTCGGCGAAACCAATTATTGCTACTGCAATGAATGCAGGCGCGCTAACGGTACAGCTTTTTCAGCCAATGTTGCGGTTCCCTCAAGCAGCTACACAGTGCTCACTGGACAAGACTTGATCACGGCATATGAATCTTCTCCTGGAAACGTTCGGGCGTTTTGCTCTGAATGCGGCTCTCCTGTAAACGGTAAAAAGAGGGCAAAGCCTGATCATATCCGTGTGCGACTTGGGGGCCTTGATAACGCAGCCAAGGTCAAACCCAATTCGCATGCATGGACCAGTGAAAAGCCTGCTTGGTACAATATCGAAGGCTATTTGAAGCGCTTCAAGCAGGCTGCGGATGGAACCGGCGGAACACCGACGTGATATAAACTCTGAAAAAACCCGGTGATGCGATGCACCACCGGGTGAGTTGGACTGGACTATAAATCTTTAGTGTAAGTTTAGAGTTTCTGAGAACCGCGTCCGAATTCTGGATAAGCTTCCAAACCGAGTTCAGCCCTATCGAGGCCCATTTCTTCGTCTTCCTCAGAGACACGAATGCCTATCGTCATTTTCAGCGCAAACCAAACGATGGCGCTTACGAAGCAGACGAAAGCAGCGACAGAAATGATACCAATCGCCTGGGTCACAATGCTTCCCGAGCCAAAGATACCGACAGCTAAGGTGCCCCATATACCTGCAACCAAGTGAACCGGAATCGCACCAACCACATCATCGATCTTGGCTTTGTCCAGCAATGGAACACTAAAGATCGCCAACGCAGAACCAATGGCCCCTACCACAATCGCCAACATATGGTTTTGCAAGTCAGGCCCAGCTGTAATAGCGACCAAACCGGCCAATGCGCCGTTAAGACACATGGTCAGATCAATTTTACCGTATAGCACTTGCGTCAAAACCATGGCCGTTACAACTCCGGCAGCCGCTGCCAGGTTTGTGTTCACGTACACAATCGAAATCGCGGTCGCATCCAAAGCACTACCCATGGCCAATTGCGACCCGCCGTTAAATCCAAACCAACCAAACCACAAAACAAACGTCCCCAACGTAGCCAAAGGCAGGTTCGCGCCTGGTATGGGCCGGACACCGGTTGCCGTAAACCGGCCTTTACGCGCCCCCAAAATAAGCGCGCCCACCAACGCAGCCCACCCGCCACAACTGTGAACAAGGGTTGAACCGGCAAAGTCAGAGAAGCCTATTTCAGAAAGCCAGCCGCCACCCCAGGTCCAAGACGCTTGGATCGGATAAATGAGGGCGCTCAAAAGAACCACAAAGATCATGAACGGCCAGATCTTAATGCGCTCGGCCAACGTCCCAGACACAATTGAGGCCGTTGTCGCTACGAACACCATCTGGAAGAACCAGTCAGACATGACAGAATAGCCATTGCCAACGACGTCTGCGATTTGCTCATCTGTCGCGGTTTCTAAATTGATCAGAGCAAGTTCCGCCCCTGAAGAGTTATATAGAAAACTAAAACTACCAAAGTAACTGCCGACATCCGTGTACATGATGTTGTAGCCGATAAGGTAGAAGACCAATCCAGCGATTGAATACAGTCCGATATTCTTGAGGCAAATGGAGGCGGTGTTTTTAGTCCGCACTAAGCCTGACTCTAACATTGCGAAACCGGCGGCCATGAGCATGACCAAAACCCCATGAACCAAAAACGAAAACGTGTTCAACACGTATGCGGTTTCTTCCGACACAGCAGCAAATGCAGGTGTAACAGCCAGCACAGCAATACCGGCAGAAGCCCCAAAAACCGTTCCGTTGCGCATTAAATTTGTCATTGCCATCACTCCCTCGACCGGCATGAAGCCAGCATTACCCTTCTTTGATAGGGAGCAATGCAAACCACGTGCCAAATTGCTGCGACGCAACAGGGATGCGATTACGCTAGATTACACAATAAAAACAATGGTGTAGGACTAAGCATCGTAAGGGTCTCAATTGTTTTTGGAAGAATCGCTCGTATTAATGCATAAAATATAGGCAAAAGTAATTTATGCCTTATTTTTAGGCAATAAATACAGCTAATGATCACCACCCAGTATTCCTGTTTGAACAGAGTAATCGACCGCGATGCCATAATCAGGATCATCATCTGAATCGACCATAAGTTGCCCGGCCCGGTTCAATAGCCGGTGGCAGTCGCGCGATAGGTGCCGAAGCTGGAGAGTCTTGCCTCTGGTCTGATACTTGGAGGCCACATCTTCGATGGCCTGTAGGGCAGACTGATCCACCACCCGGCTGTCCAGAAAATCAACGATCACGATGTCCGGGTCTGTCTCTGGTTTAAACAGTTCCGCAAAACCATCGGTCGAACCGAAAAACAAAGGACCGTCAATTTCGTAGACCTTCACGCCCTCAGTCGTTTCATCAATACGGGCATGAATCCGCCGGGCATTGTTCCAGGCATAGGTCAAAGCCGACACAATAACGCCAACCACAACAGCAATTGCTAGATCGTACATCACGGTAACAGCGGTCACCAAGACGATCACCATGGCATCATTGAGCGGAATCTTCCGCATAATCCGCAAGCTCTGCCAGGCAAAAGTACCGATCACCACCATGAACATTACGCCCACAAGGGCCGCCAATGGAATTTGTTCAATGAGGTTCGAGGCCACGAGGATAAAGGCCAGCAAAAACAGAGCGGCGGATAAGGCAGACAAGCGTGTGCGCCCACCAGACTTCACGTTAATCATCGACTGTCCGATCATGGCACAGCCACCCATGCCGCCAAAAAAACCAGTCACGGTATTGGCTACACCTTGAGCCACGCATTCTTGCGACGCCCCGCCCCGTTTACCGGTCATTTCACCGACAATGTTGAGGGTGAGAAGGCTTTCAATCAAACCAATGGCAGCCAGAATAACGGCGTAAGGAAAAATGATCTCCATGGTATCTAAGGTTAGCGGCACCATCGGGACGTGGAATAAAGGCAATCCACCCTCGATCGACGCCAAATCACCGACACGCGGCACATCAAGCCCAAAGCCGATCACCACAGCCGCCACAATGCCGATCCCGGCAAGCGGTGCTGGAATGGCCGTTGTGACTTTAGGAATCAGCCAGATAATCGCCATAGTCAGAGCCACCAACCCAAGCATCATCATCAACGGCAAGCCGCTCATCCAAACTTTCGCTTCCCCGGCAACTTCTCCTGCCACCTGAAACTGACTCAACTGCGCCAGAAAAATGACAATGGCTAAGCCATTGACGAAACCCAGCATCACCGGATGGGGCACCAAGCGAATGAACTTGCCCAACCGGAAAACACCAGCCAGCAGCTGAAGAATGCCCATCAACACTACCGTGGCAAACAGATATTCCACGCCATGCTGGGCGACCAGCGCAACCATAACTACGGCTAAAGCTCCAGTGGCACCGGAAATCATACCCGGTCGTCCGCCCGCAATGGCTGTAATCAGCCCCACAATAAAGGCCGCATAAAGTCCCACCAGCGGATGAACCCCCGCCACAAAGGCAAAGGCCACGGCTTCAGGCACCAAGGCCAGCGCCACGGTTAAACCGGCCAGAACCTCGGTCTTAATAAGGATGGGTGTAAAAGTTGAAAGGCCATTGGTTTTCCAATCGCCAAGAGGTAGGCGCTCCATTAAGGAGGCCAGTGTCGCTCGCGTCACGTAAATTCCAGTGTCGTGCTTGATGGGAGTGGAGGTCGTGTCAGATGTGATGCGCAGTCATAAAGGACTTATGCTGCAATGCAACAATTGAGTGCAGAAAGTTTTGTGAAGTGCTGTTTTAAGTTATTCTAAAATCAACCGTTCACTGTCTATTCTGCGGCCCGTTTTACTTTCCCCACAGCATCCGTCGGGTCAATCATCGGCACTTCGTCTATAACCCAACCTTTAGCATCACGTCGCGCGGGGCTTGGAATGGCGTAGGCGATCTTTTTCCGGTCGGCTTCGACCTTATCAAGGTCGATCTTCCAGCCTTTCGCTTCCCAGCCTTTTAAGATTTCGCGGTAGCGGGCAATCGCCCCGTCGGCCGGTACGAAGATTTCTTTGGTATTGGTCGGCGGTGTTACCAACGGGTTCATGGCTTCCAGAATCACGCCGTCCTGCCCGGCCACCACATCATTGCGGCCCATCATGCGCTGATCGTTCTCTGGTTCGATCACAAAATTGCGCAGATTGACCAGATACGAACGCGAATGAGTGTCATCAACCGGCGTCTTAAAACTGTACTGATGAATATGTTTGTCGGGCATAGGATTAATGCGCGTCACGTTACACGTCGGCCCATGAGTCCAGGTGCCGGCCGTAATTTGCGCCACATGATCCCGGCCCGTGCCTTCGCGCATCTTATCGTCTTTGAGTGGCGGCGCTTTGTACTCCACTAAAAAGCCGGTCCCCCATTCCGTATCTTCAATATTCAAAGGCGGCACGTGGTAGTCCGGGTCTTCGCCTGAAAAGCCATGGGTGGGGTGCACGAATTCATTGTGGGCCGGATCAAGCGCATTCTCGACCGAACGTTGATAATCTATCACCCAATCGTAGTGCTGGATGGTGGCGCGCCACCCCTGCGCTCCATATTCTGGAATCTCCATAATCGGAGGCCGTTCCGCCTCTGGCAGATCACCGAGGAAGACGTGCACTAAACCATAGCGTTCTTCAACCGGATAGGTGTCCGTGCGCGCCCGTGCTGGCGGCTTACCGCCTGGACCAAGTGACGGCACTTTCTGACAGGTGCCTGCACCATCAAATTCCCAGCCATGATAGGGACACTGGACGCAATCGCCTTTGATTTTGCCGTTTCCTAACGAGCCACCCCGATGGACACAAGTGTCATTCAGGCAGTGGACTTGGCCTTTTGAGTCCCGAAAGAGAACGAAATCAAGCCCTAGCATCCGCACCTTGGTTGGCGCTTGATTGGTGATCTCGTCGCTCCGCCCTGCTGCGTACCAAAAGTTAATGAACATGCCGCGTCTCCCGATCGCTCACATCTGCTATAGACAGAGCCTACGATAATATTTTTCCAGCCCAAAGCCCCTTTCGACAAGACGCAGTGGTGAAAGGAAAACGGCTTCCAAATGACTGTTAAGAGATCGCAGTATAGCTTAGGGTGCAGTGCAAAATTAAGAGCATGTCTCACTGATTTATCGATGGTCTGTTTTTATTATGAATTTTGAAACGCAATATCTCGCCGCGACCAAAGCCTTTGATGCAAAAGCCTATGTTGATGCCACAAACACATATCTTGATCTGCTTGAAACGGCTAAGAATCGCATCCTCGAAATACTGGACAACAGCGCTGCGGCTCGTCTGGTGCACAGCGAGATGGCGATACAATACGGACTTCAAAAAACACTGATCCGACGCATCCAAGGCGATGATGTCATTACCATTGATCTTTCTCTGTTTACAAAAAACTTACCGCTCTCCATTACTTACGGCCCAAGCACCTGCTCGTTTCTTAAAAATTGGAAAGATGCATCACCGACTTTTCAAGCCAACATGAAAACGGCAATTGAGCGCTATCAGCATCTGTGCGAAACAAAACTGAATGGGATGCCCTGTCCTGATGTTGTGCCAGGAGATGTATATGCCGCTATGTGGGTTGCGACCGATCTCATTGACTTTGAACGTTATCTGCCAGACACAGTCGATGGTTATGTAAACCTTGGGTGTGGGTGCGGTTTATTCGACAGCACCTACCTCAAGGGTTCAAGGAGCAATATTCCGGCCCGTTTTATAGATATAGATCCAAGCGTTAAAAGCACAGTTGAGCAATTAATATTAGAGAACGGTCTCTCCAGTGCTGTGTTCGTGGACCATTATTCAGGCGAGATGGAGACGCCGAGCTTAGTTGTATCAGTTCGCTCTTGCAGCTATCTCTACGACGCCGACACTTACGATGTGTTATTTAGAAAGATGAAACCTGGCAGCTACGCCTTGTTAGATGTCGGCAATGATCGTGAAGCAAAGACGACAGCCTATTTTGAATCCCTAGGTGCAACCGCCCACCGTCATGAGCGCCTAAATGATACCAGCGTCCAACTTATCAAATACGTATTTTAAGACACTTCCTACAATGCGAGAGCGCGGCCTGAACACAAATTAAAAAGTGTACAGAATACCCATACCAAACAAACCTTGAAAATCGTCGCCATCCTGCTCAACAAAAGGAGCGTTCTTCGCCTCACTAAGCAATAGTTTTGCCTCTCCACGCACCACCAACTGCCACTTCTCGGACAGGTCGTAAAAACTGGTCAACCGCACCGCCGCTTCTTCAAAGCCCGCCCCTGGACTATATGCGTTATACCCTGTCGCCGCGGTGGCACTCAAAGGAACGCCATAGTAGGCGTTCATATATGTTCCGTTTTTCCATTCCGTTGCGATCTCTGGAATAAACTCAAAAGGACCTGTCCGGATAATGGTTCCGACTGCGGCTGATAAGCCCATACCCCCATGCCCCCCAGCGACTTCGTGCCGGGCTCGAAGTCTGAAGGCTACAAATCGGGCAACACGACCTTCAAAGGTGACCCCCACATCTGCGCCCGTCGAGATATCTGGAAGCCGGAAAGCCTTGCTGTCTACACGCGGATTCCGCCCCGTAGAGATTCCGGCTTGGGCAAGAAGCCGACAACACTCATTGCTCCAAACTTTGACGCGAACACCCAGCGGATCAATCCACACATCATCTTTATAGCGAATCTGAAATACCGGCAGCGCTCTTATTTCGTAGCGATCAGAACCAGAGAAATCTGGTGTCGTTCCGATCGCTGCACCAACTCTTACACGCCAATCCTCATCCGAGAATTTTCCCATTTCCGAAAGGTAATCAGAAAAATCGTCGTAAGCTGACTCTAGCGCATCAAGGTTCCAACCTTGCGCCTGAGCGTTGCTCGAAACTGTCGTAAGAACAAAAATACTCGTTGCTACAAAGAGGCCGCTGCATCTACTTAACCGGCGTCTAGCTTTAACAAAAAGACACTTCAACACGAACGGTAACCTTCCTTAGAACACTTTTAAAAGCGTCCCACCCGCTACAAAATGAGCGCATTTCCAAGGACAACGCAAGTGAAACCCGCAACTAAAATTTAGTCTATTGTTTACCTACTCTGGAATAGCCGCCAACTCCGCCAATCGTGCCAACATCTGCTTAAGGCCAGACATTCGTTCATCGACACCATACCATGTGCGAATGATGACAATTTTATGATCGGGCCGCACTTTAACTGATCCGGCTTGTTGACTGATGAATTCAACCAATCCAGCCGGATTGGGAAACTCGTTCTTAAACAAGGTCAAAACTGCACCTTTTGGTCCAGCATCAATCTTCTCAACATGAGCTGAGCGGCACAGTGCTTTGATCGCAACAACCGTCAGAAGGTTCTCAACTTCATCCGGAATTTTACCGAAGCGATCGGCCAACTCGGCAGCAAAGTCATCAACCTCTGCCTGATCCGCCAAATCAGCAGCGCGGCGATACAATGCTAAACGGGCGCCCAGATCTTTCACATACGTCTCCGGAATAAAGACCGGCGCGCCAAGTGTGATCTGTGGTGAAAAACGCGTCTCAGTTTCAATTGGTTCCCCAGAAGTACCATCACGTGCTGCACTCACAGCCTCTTCCAGAAGCTGCTGGTAAAGTTCGATGCCAACTTCCTTGATGTGGCCGGATTGTTCGTCGCCCAACAGATTCCCCGCCCCGCGAATATCCAAGTCATGACTGGCCAAGGAGAAACCTGCGCCCAAGCTGTCCAATGTCTGCATCACGTCCAGGCGTTTCTCTGCCGAGGCGGTCAGCTTTTTATTCGCCGGTACGGTTAAATAAGCGTATGCCCGGGTTTTGGAACGGCCCACACGACCGCGCAGTTGATACAATTGAGACAAGCCAAACATATCAGAGCGATGAATGATGATGGTGTTCACACGTGGCAGATCCAAGCCGGATTCAATGATATTTGTGGCCAGCAACACATCATATTTACCATCGGCAAAGTCGGTCATGACGTCTTCAAGTGCTGCGGGTGCCATTTGCCCATGGGCCATTGTGAAGGTGATTTCAGGCACGAGCTTGCGGAGTTCAGACGCAACTTTATCTAAATCAACTAAGCGTGGGCACACATAAAAAGACTGCCCTCCGCGAAATCTCTCCCGCATCAGGGCTTCGCGAATTACCACCCGGTCATAGGGTAAAAGAAAGGTCCGCACGGCCAAGCGGTCAACCGGGGGTGTGGCAATCAAACTCAAATCTCTGACACCGGTGAGTGCCATTTGCAGTGTTCTTGGAATCGGTGTCGCGGTCAGAGTCAGCACATGCACATCGGCCTTCAATTGCTTCAATGTCTCTTTGTGGCCCACACCAAAGTGTTGTTCTTCATCAACAATGAGTAGGCCAAGATTGGCGAACGCGACGGACTTAGCCAACAACGCATGAGTTCCGATGACAATATCAACGCTGCCATCTTTTAAACCTTCCTTGACGGCCTTGGCGTCGTTAGCTGAAACAAGGCGCGAAAGTTGCTTTACTTTGACCGGGAACCCTTCAAATCGTGCCTTAAAGTTAGCATGGTGCTGTCTGGCCAATAAGGTTGTCGGTACAACCACGGCGACCTGAACGCCCGTCAGCGCCGCAACGAACGCAGCACGCAATGCAACTTCCGTTTTGCCGAAACCCACATCTCCGCAGATCAGCCGGTCCATGGGGCGGCCTTTTGCGAAATCATCCATCACATCGGCAATGGCACGCAATTGATCATCGGTTTCGGAAAAGGGAAAGCGCGCGCAAAACTCATCGTAAGCTCCTTCTGCCGGGGCAAAAACTTCTGCGGCTTTTAATTCCCGTTGCGCAGCAATTTGAATCAATTGCTCCGCCATTTCACGGATGCGTTCTTTCAGCTTGGCCTTGCGCGCTTGCCAGGCTACGCCGCCAAGGCGATCAAGCACCGCGCCCTCTTGCTCCGCGCCAAAGCGCGACAGCACGTCGATATTTTCAACCGGAACATAGAGTCGATTATCGCCATGATAGAAGACTTTCAGGCAGTCGTGCGGCGCGCCGCCAACATCAAGAGTCTCCAAGCCGCCATAACGTCCGATGCCATGCTCCAAATGAACGACCAGATCACCTTCTCCCAACTGAGAAGCATCTGCGATAAACGCTTCTGCCTTACGACGACGGCGCACACGTTGCACCATACGTTCACCAAGAAGGTCTTGCTCTGTGACCAGGGCTAAGGAGTCCGTTTTAAAACCGCGACTCAATGGCAGAACAACAATGGCTAACGCGATATCGTTCTCTGAAATCTCTGCAAAGCTGTCGATACTTTTTGCGGTGGCGAGACCATGCTCATGCATCAGCCCAAGCAGCCGGCGTCGCGATCCGTCAGACTGCGCCGCCAAGATCACTTTGCGGCCAGCCGCGCGTTGTTCAACAGTGTATTTCTTTAAGGCATTATAAACATTGCCTTCAGGCAAGGCCCGGATATCGGCGAAATCCCGCCCCGGCTGCCCGCCCGCATCCGTGGCTGTTGTATCCGCGTCAGCGCGCGTAAAGGGTCGCAGATCAATCGCCACATGAGCAGTCAGTTCACGTGACCACTCTGCCTCATCTAAAAACAAACGTGCGGGCGGTACGGGATGATAAGCAAACCCACCCTCTTCCAAGCCAATTTTGGTCCCACCGCTGGCCGGATCAGCCATGCGACGGCTCTCATAGTAATCCCTGATCAGGTCGAGACGACCAGCAACGGCTTCTCCCACCTGATGATCTAAGGACACAGTGGCCCCCGGAAGATAGGCAAATAACGTATCTAAACCAGGATGAAATAATGGCAGCCAATGTTCCATACCCGGATAGCTCTGACCATTCGATATTGCCTCATAGAGTGAGTCAGAGCTGGAAACAGCACCGAACAATTGCCGATATCCCGTGCGGAAGCGCTCAATGGCCTCACGAGAGAGCACCGCCTCACTCATCGGCTTAAGTCGCAGTATCTTGAGAGTCCCTGTTGTACGCTGACTCACGGCCTCAAAAAGTCTCAGGCTGTCTACCTCATCACCGAACAGATCAATCCGCACCGGATCATCATGACCCGGCGGAAACAGGTCCACTAAGCCACCACGAATGGCGAATTCTCCCGGCTCCATAACCTGTTCAGCCCGCTGGTAGCCTGTGCTGGTGAGTTCACCCGCTAACGCATTCACATCCAGCTTGGAGCCGGCTTTGATCTCCCGGACCATGCCCCGAAAAGCAGACACGGGGGGGACACGCTGCAACATGGCGCTTGCTGTTGTGATCAGCAGTTTGGGTCCAATCTCCGCGTCCTGACCAACCGCCGCGAGACGCAACAAAACATCCATACGTCGCGCCACAACGTCCGCATGCGGTGAGACGCGGTCATAGGGCACACAATCCCAAGCCGGAAAATCGTAGACCGTGACATCCGGAGCAAAGAATTGCAGGCTATCTTTTAAGGTGGCCAAACGAATGTCGTCGCTCACCACATGTAAATGACCCTTGTCGCTCTTACGCGCCAAACCGGCCAAAACCAAGGCATCGACGCCTTCTGGCACTCCGGCAATGACGCGACGGGTGAGGGCTGCAACGTCGTTCATTATATCAATCCGCTAACAAGCTTTGGTGATAGGCTTTCAGGCGTTTCAGGACAGCCGCCATCTTTCCGGTTGGCAGCGGTTTGCGGTCCTGCAGCCAGTCCATCACATCCGTATCGGTCTGGTTCAAAAGGTCTTCCAGCTGATCAAGCTCCTCACCAGCCATCGCTGCGACATTTTGTGCAACAAAACCGCCGATAATCGCATCAGCCTCCTTGGTGCCACGATGTGTGGCACGATAGATCAGGCGTTTCCGTTGTATTGCGCGGTCCATACCTGAATCACAGCCTCAGAATCCAAAACTCCGGCTCAAGCCATATGAGGTATAGATTCCCAAGGCTGCCGGTCCGAGGCAGGGTATAACCGTCTATGAACAGCTTCGCAATTGAGCAAATCTCGGATATTCATCCCATACCATGGCCTTACGCCCCACCATTTTGAATCCACTGTTTGCGTCCGTCGAGACCCTCGCCGGCGTCGGGTCCCGCATCGCCAAGTTATTAGAAAAGCTAGCAGGCAACCGGCTCATTGATCTCATTTGGCATCTGCCAAACGGCATTATCGATCGCCGCTTTGCCCCTAAAGTGGGGGATGCGCCAGCTGGCCGCATTTGCACGCTAACAGTGAAAGTTCTGTCGCACAGCCCACCGCCAAATCGCAACTCCCGTCTGCCCTACAAAGTGATCTGTGGCGATGACACAGGCCGGATCACCCTGACGTTCTTTCATGCCAAAGGAGATTATCTCAGCCACACCCTCCCCGTTGGTGAAAACCGCGTCATCAGCGGCAAGGTTGAAGTCTACGATGGCCAACGCCAGATGGCGCACCCAGATCATATCGTCACCGAAAATCAAAAATCAGCCATACAGCGTGTAGAAGCGTTGTATCCGTTAACCGCTGGACTTTCCCCAAAAACCCTCGTTAAAGCAATTCATGGCGCTTTAGACAAACTACCGGAGCTCGCTGAATGGCTCGACCCGGCACAAGTTAAACGCGACAACTGGTCCAACTGGGCAGATGCTTTGCGCGCGATCCACCATCCAGACACCGGTGCAGAACTCGACCTCACCAGCCCCCTGCGGCAACGGTTGGCCTATGATGAACTGCTCTCCAACCAGTTGGCGCTGGCGATCGTCCGAAGCAAAGCGCGTCGATTGGCAGGTCGAATGATTAAGGGCGACGGCCAGCTTCGACAAAAAGCCAGTGCTGCCCTGCCCTTTACTCTCACAGGCGCACAAACCAGAACCCTTGGCGAGATTGATAAAGACCTGGCGTCCGAGCACAGAATGCTGCGGTTACTCCAGGGTGACGTGGGCAGCGGCAAAACCGTGGTTGCGCTGATGGCCATGCTCTCTGCTGTTGAGGCCGGTGGACAAGCCGCGCTGATGGCGCCAACAGAGTTGCTCGCACAACAGCATTTGGCCACGCTGAAACCTCTATGCGCGGCCTGCGGTGTCTCCATTGCCTTCCTGAGTGGACGTGTCAAAGGCAAAGCCCGCGATGAGGTGCTGAACGATGTCGCCAATGGCACCACGTCTATCTTGATTGGCACTCACGCGTTGTTCCAAAAAGACGTTGCGTTTAAGGATCTGATGCTCGCTATTGTCGATGAACAGCACCGTTTCGGTGTCCATCAACGTTTGGAGTTGGCTCAAAAAGGCCGCGCTATCGATATGCTGGTGATGACCGCCACGCCCATTCCACGCACCCTCACACTCACAGCCTATGGCGATATGGACGTATCGCGTTTGGATGAAAAACCGCCAGGCCGTAAGCCCGTTGATACGCGCCTGGTAAATCTGGAGCGCCTTGCTGAAACCATAGCAGCGGTGCAACGGGCAATCGCATCAGGTGCTAAGGTGTATTGGGTTTGCCCCCTCGTCGAGGAGTCTGAAACCTCCGATCTGGCCGCCGCCGAGGAACGCCACCGGCATCTCACTCAAATTCTTGGCGAGACCGTTGCTCTGGTTCATGGCCGTTTAAAAGGCCCCGAGAAGGACGCGGCCATGGCGGCCTTTGCCGACACGCAAAACCCAAATGGCCCAAAGGTGCTGGTGGCGACAACCGTCATCGAAGTTGGTGTCGACGTGCCTGAAGCCACAGTTATGATCATTGAACATGCTGAGCGTTTTGGCCTGGCTCAACTGCATCAACTGCGCGGGCGCATTGGCCGGGGCGACAAACCCTCAACGTGTCTGCTGCTCTATAACGCCCCGCTGACGGAAACGGCAAAAGCGCGCCTTAACATTATGCGCGACACGGAAGATGGATTTCTGATCGCTGAAGAAGATTTGCGCCTGCGTGGGGCGGGTGAAGTTCTGGGCAAAAGACAAAGTGGCTTGCCCGAATTTCGTATTGCCGACTTAGCCACACATGCCGACCTGCTAACAATGGCACGGGATGATACCAAACTCATTTTGGAACGCGACCCTGATTTAAAAACCGAACGTGGCAAAGCCCTCAGAACGCTGCTTTATCTTTTCGAGCAAGATGCCGCCATCCAAACCCTGAGATCAGGCTAAGCCTTTTAGGCCGGTTTAATCACGTCATCCTGTCGTTCAGAAGGAACGCGCTTATCTGGCGGTGTAATGATACCTCCGGAGACAACCATTTTAATGCCTTCTTCGACCGTCATGTGAAGCTTGGTCATATCTTTGCGCGGCACAAACAATAGAAATCCCGACGTTGGGTTCGGTGTTGTGGGCAAAAACACATTGACCATTTCATCCGCTGTCAGATTTTGCACTTCGCCTTTGGTTGTGCCTGAAACAAAGCCAATACACCACAACCCTTTGCGAGGGTATTCCACCAAAACAACATCACGAAACGCCGTCGACTGGCTTTTCAGTATTGTTTCAAATATTTGCTTGATCGCGCTATAGACATTGCGAATGACCGGCATACGCTCCAGCAACATTTCTCCCCATTTAATGAGGAGACGCCCTAAGAAATTAGCGGTCAGAAACCCGATGACCACCAGCGTCGTGAACAGAACGATCAATCCAACACCGGGCACACTGAACGGCAAGTAGGTGTTGGGGTTATAAGTGTCCGGCAGTAACCCGGTCACCGTGTTATCGATGAACGACACCACCACATAGGCAGCGTAAAAAGTAATAACCAGCGGCGCCGTGACCAGGATGCCGGTCAGAAAATAGTTGCGTAACCGCGCGGCCGGACCCATCGTTGGCGTAATCAGACCTAAGCCCTCGTTTGCACCTGATTGATCATTAGCGTCATTCATGTTCGACCCCTATAAAGCCTGGACTCGACTTAGATACCTCATTTACCGGCGATAACCTATGCACAGACTATGACAGATGTATCCATGTCCAATCTACCGCAGGTGGGGGTCGGCGTTGTGGTCATCAATAAACAGAACGAGGTCTTGCTGATACGGCGTGGCCAAGAACCCAACAAAGGTCTTTGGACGATTCCCGGAGGCCGGCAGGAAGCCGGCGAAACACTAGCCGAAACAGCGCATCGCGAAATCCTGGAAGAAACGGGTGTAACAATAGCCGACCTGACCCTTGTCGATGTCGTGGACCTGATCCGCCGTGACTCACATGGAACCCTGACCCGTCATTATACCCTGATTGATTATGGCGCACGGTATGTAGCTGGCGCTCTTGTGCCTGGCGGCGATGCCGATGCCATCAAATGGGTGCCTGCAGCAGATATCTCAGACCATGTAGAATGGGCGGAAACCATTCGGATCGTCAAAGAAGCGATGACTAAGCTCGCACAGCATGATTGAGTTTTCCTGATAATCTGCCTACATAGTCCTATGTTTGAAGTTGACTACATTCCATCTGAGAAACCGCTGTTTAATGTGCGCCTGTGCACCAATAAACGGTTGAACACAGATAAAATGCCATCTTGCGGTGGACGCGGCAGCCGCGAGCTTGCTGACAAAATTGAAGCGCTTCTCTTGGAGAAATCGATTCCTGCAAAGCTCATCCGCAGCCCCTGCATGAACAATTGTAAAGTTGGTCCAAATCTAAAAATCCAGGCGGCCGGTCTTTACAACAATCTCAGCGATGAACAGATTCCAGACATTATCGCCGCAATCGAAGCCGAAGTTGCCCGCCGGAAAACAGAGGCACAGACAGAACAGTGACGCAGTGGCAAGTCTTTGCGGCTCTTATTATCGGCGTTCCACTGGTATTGTTTATTCTTGCCTCAATTCTTCCCTGCGAGGGGTGCCGTTTGAGACGGGAACGGATCGCCCGCGCCCTCGAGAAAATGAGGAATAAAGAACCGGGTAAAAGTTAAAACAGTCCCATCACAGACGCCCATCCGCTTTGCAGATAGCCCATCATCGTCTCAGTGAAAAAGGCTGAAATACGATCCCATTGGGCATAGGGCCAGATAAAGGCCCGGACCATGGCATCGCCCATCGGCACCTCAGAAAACAAATCCTGAATAAAGAACCCAATGCCGCTGATGCAGTAAAAGGCTTGAATCGTCCAAAAATTGATCATGACGCCCCCCGGCTTATCTCGCTTCGCTTCCGCATCATGGCGCGAAACGCCGCAAAACTATAGTCCTGTTCTGCCGCATAAAAAATGCGGATTTAAGACTAACGTCTATGCGCCGTCTTCATCAGGTTCTCGCACCAAGTCTGTCATGCGTTTTTTCAAGGGTGCAACTTCGTAGCCGGGCAATTGATAGACCCAACCATCCGTCTTTGCGTTAAGCTCTGCGATGACGTTGGCCCAGTTCGGTCTAGCGTCTTCTCCAGTCTCTTCAGGTGCCAGCGCATTCTGATTTACCGTGCCACGGAAGCGCAGCCAGTTCTCATCGCCGTTTTCAATCAGATCCACGTTAATCGTGAAACCGTCAAACCCTTCAAAAGTTGCTGTAATGGTTTGATCAGCCGGGAAATCTACGTCAGCCGCTTTTTTTACATCGTCAAGCAGCAAGTTGGACAGAACCCGTCCCATATCATCCGCAATGCTATCACGGCGCAACACCATATCTTCCGGAACATTCTCAACCGCATAATTGGCCTGTCCCGGTGTTTCTTTGTAAACCACCAGTTCCTCGCCATCGGGATGCACGATCCGAATGCGTTGAATATCCTTATCTTTAATATCGGTGATCTCGCGGACCAACCAGTCGCGCGCGCGCGAGCCTGGGTTGAGCTCGCCGGTGACAAGCCACGCCTGTGGATCATCGGGCAATAGAATATAAGTGCCACCTTCAGTGCTACCCAAGGTAAACTTGCGCTTCCCGACCACCAGTTGCGCCATTTCTGCACCCTCTGAATCGGTCAGCGTGACTTCTTTAGCGCGTGTATCTTCTTTCATGTCGGGATCAGCCAGGTCGAGGCGATCATAGCGTTCCGCAAGCTTGGTCTTGGGCTCAATTTTCTCAAGACGCGAGAGCTTCACCACCAATTCGCCAACCTTGTCACTTTGCACCGGATAGTTATCGCGCTCCACATAAACCCAACCATCATCTGTGGCCTCCAGTGTTTCCACACCGTCTTTGTGACGCACCACAATCTGATCCAGATCACTGAGCGAGTCCAACAGATCAGGGAACACAACCGCGCCATCAAAGTCAGAGGATTCCATGGCCGGGCGGCTCAATATGGCCCACCCTGCAAGCACAACGGCAACAGCGGTCACACCGACGAGCGCTGTAAATCGAGAAGACTTCATAATCGCTCCTCCTTTCTAAGCTGAAGCTGTTGATGTGGTGGAGGCCGCCGCACGCTTGCGCCGCCACACCGCCACCAAAATCATCAAAGCCCCAAACACAATCGGCACCCCGGCGATATTCAGGAACTTCAATGTGCCTTCAAGACGATCAATGTCTTCCCGAAGGCCGCGCTGCACCTCACGCAATTCTTTGCGCGTGGCTAGAATTTCGGATCGATAGTTGGTGATGGTGAGTTGATCATCTTCGGAGATCGCCGCCTCACCCTGTCCATTCTGGTTTAGTTGAATGGCGCTGATGTCACTTTCCAGGGTCTCCAATCGAGACAGCAATTCTGTTTCTTTGGCGCGGAACTGCTGCTCGGCACTCAGTTGCAATTCCTCAACCACCGTAAACGGACGACTGATCTGGCCCCTGCCCCGCAAGGACGACAAGGCCGGTGTTCCGGTCAGGTTTTCCAAGGCATTAATCAGAAACGCGGCATTGTCTGCTGTGGGAACCACCATACGCTGTCCGAAGAAATTGCTTTCCTGAACCCAAAACCGGTCCGCCAGCATGTCCGCGTCTGACACCACAATCACCTGGATTGGATCAGTCGCCTCACCCCTATGCTCAGCCTGCGCTTCACCGTCCATTGGCGTGATATCATCATCCGGGCGGCCATCAGGAAAAGCGGTTTTTGCTAACCCGCTCACCCGTGCGCCTAGCAGCAGTCTCTCACCTGACGGCACAAACTCGCGGAACATCGCGACCACATCCGGCAGACCGATCACTTTGTCGGCGTCAATTTCCATGGACTCCGTGCCGGTTTGAATCAGCGGTCTAATATCAAGCCCCGAGTCCTCAGACACAGACAACACCCCCGCCGTCGCAATGGTCAGGTTCTTCAAATCGCCTGTAATGGCGTCTTCCTGGTTTAAGGCATCAGCTTGCAGATTCATCCACGCCGGGTAATCAGAAATCTCTGGCCGTCCACCAGCCGCCGTGTTCACCCGCACCGCTGCTTTGATATCTGCCGCAAGCACCCCCTCTTCGAGGGACAGGCCCCAAGCTCCCAGCAGGGTTTTGATGCCCGCCAAATCTGCCGGAGCCGGCATACCGCCTGCGGGCGGGTTTCCGGACTCTAAGTTCGGGTCCGCAAAGACAATTGCCTTACCACCTGCCAGAACCCATTGATCAATGGTGTAAGCCGCCGTGTCACTCAATCCGTCCGGCTGCGCCAACACCAGCACATCAATGTCCTCTGAAATTTGATCCAGGGTCAGGTCCAGACGTTCCACTTCAAAGAAGTCCCGCATCTGATCCATAATCTGCCACGGTGGTGTTGGCGTACCGCCCATCCCCCCCATACCGGGACTCATGCCCCCTTCAACGGGCAGTGAGGTGATGAGGCCAATTTTTGGCTGCTCAGGATTAGACAGCGTATAAACCAACTTGGTCAGGTCGTATTCGATGAATGCTTCGCGCTCGAGGTTAAAAAACGAAATCACTTCCTGGTCGTCCGTCGAATTTGTCGCCGCCAACCCGAAGTAACCGACCTCGCCCAGGTTCCCTAACGGAACCGCTTGCAACCCAAAGCCGACGGCCCGGTCTTCCACGTCTGAAAAAGGCTCGGGGTCAAAGTATTGCACTTGTAACATGCCCCCCGACAAGGCTTGGTATTGACTCAACAGATCGCGCACGCGCTGAAAGTAAACACCATGACGCGGGCTTGCTTCCGCCAAATTTTGCGAAAAGTAGACTCGCACGATAATCGGCTCTTTGATGTCCTGAAAAACCGGGATGGTTTCTTCCGTCAGCGTATAAACCTGACCCTCCGTAACGTCCAAGCGCACCGCACTGAACGTGGTTTGGGCAATAATATTGACGGCCAGGAACAACACTGCCGCGACGATGACTGCGAAAATGGCCAAACGGCTTTTATCTGTATTTGTCATCATGCCCTCCCTAAGCCGCTTTCTTGGCGTCGACCGCAACCGTGGTTGCAAACAGCCAAAACGCCATCATCGATATAAAGAACACGGCATCGCGAAATTCCATAACGCCCCGGGTGACGGATTCAAATCGCACCAGGAAGCTCGACGCTGCAATCACATCGACCAAGAAACTTGGGGCCCAAGCGCGGAAGAAGTTCAACACCAGGTCCAACCCGCTCATGGTGAACACGAAGCACACCGCCGCCGCCGCAATGAAGGCGATGATTTGATTTCGGGTTAAGGCGGACATGCAGGCCCCGATAGACAAAAAAGCGCCCGCCATCAAAAAGCTGCCCACATAGCTCAGCGCAATCACGCCATGATCCGGTTGACCCAAGTAGGACACTGTAATCCACAAGGGGAACGTTAACGCCAAGGCGATGCCGCAAAAAATCCAAGCGGCCAGAAATTTACCAAGCACCGCATCTGCTGTGGTGATGGGTAGTGTCAGCAATTGCTCAATCGTGCCGCTCTTGCGCTCTTCCGACCACAGCCGCATCGCCACTGCCGGCACCAACAATAAATAGAGCCAGGGGTGAAAGCTGAAAAATGTTTCTAACGAGGCCTGCCCCCTGTCAAAGAAACGCCCGATGTAAAATGTAAACGCACCCGTCAAGGCCACAAAGATCGCGATAAAAACAAACGCCATCGGCGTTGTGAAGTAGCCATAGAGTTCACGTTTCGCAATGATCCAAAGATTACGCATGGTGCGATCCTCCCGCTGTGATTTGCCGGAAGACGGCATCAAGGTCGCCGCGATGGACATAGAGTTGCGAATAGGCAACGCCGTTGGCGCGCAAATTACCGACAACGCCTTCAATGAGGACCGCACCGTTTTGGGGTAAGCAGCGCAACTCAACCTCGCCATTGGTCAACGGGACTTGCGTCACATCAGCCACACCGGCCAAGGTCTTTAACTGGTGCGTCGCAATCTCAGCTGTCCCTGACGGCAGCACTACACAAATCGCGTTATGTTCAGGTAACATGCTTAATAACTGGTCCGACGTGCCGTCCGCCAATAACCTCCCACTGCCGATAATCACCGCGCGGGTGCACACAGCTTCAACTTCTTCCAGGATATGCGTCGAGACAATAATCGCCTTCTCGGCGGCCATGTCTTGAATCAATGAGCGCACTTGGTGCTTCTGATTAGGGTCCAAGCCATCGGTCGGCTCATCCAAAATGAGCACCGGTGGATCATGCAAAATCGCCTGTGCCAAACCAACGCGCCGCTTGAAACCCTTGGACAGCACATCAATGGGCCGGTCAATCACCGGCTCTAAACTTACTTTGGTAATCACATCATCAATCTGTGATCGCGCCGCAGCGCCGGTCAGCCCCCGCACATCGGCAATAAAGGTCAAAAACGCGCGCACCGTCATGTCGTCGTATGATGGCGAGCCTTCCGCCATATACCCCAGCATTGATTTCACTTTGACCGGTTCAAGCGCAACATCATAGCCGCAGACTTTAGCCGTACCGGAGGTTGGCGTTAGAAACCCCGCCACCATGCGCATGGTGGTTGATTTTCCAGCCCCGTTTGGCCCCAGAAATCCAAGCACCTCGCCGCGCTGCACGTTCAAGCTGATACCATCAACCGCAACGAACGATCCGAAGTGTTTTGAGATCTGGTCTAGTTCGACCATGCTTTCCATGCTGCGTGCCTCCTTTAAGCCTGCCGCCGACAGCCCGAAAACCGGAATACAGCGGAAGATTTGGCAGCAGTCATAAACGATTTCAAGCCCCATGGGCACAGGAAAGAAGGCAAAATTTCGCCAGAAACCACATCATTTCAAGACTGTAAGGAATTATGGCTAGGTATGGCAAAATCTGAACAGCAGTAAATGACGATCACCCTTGCACTCGTTCATGATTGTGCCTACCAAAGCATTAGCTCTACGGTTCACTAAAGGTGGTTAAATGAAACATCTCGCCCTCGTCCTTGCTTTACTCGTGACCAACTTCTCGGTGATCGCAGACGATTTAACGCAAATAAGTCTGTCTGACCTTCGCGAAAAATACGCCGACGAAGGCACCCGCTATATCGACGTTGACGGGGCGGAGATTCATTATCGCGATGAAGGACAAGGGCCAGTGGTCCTGCTGCTTCATGCCTCGTTCTTTAATCTGAAAGCGTGGGATCTGTTGGCTGAAACTCTGATCCCGAATTACAGGGTCATCCGCCTGGATTTTCCAAATGTCGGACTCAGCGGTCCTGAAACGAAAGACCCCCCAGGCGGCAAGTTTGACCTCATCGGGCGCAACGTCGAGATTGTGGAAGGCTTCGTTGAAAAACTGAACCTCGACACTTTTGACCTGATCGCAACCTCCAGCGGCGGCAGTGTTGGGTTCCGGTACGCCGCCCAACATCCCGAAAAGGTAACACGCCTCGTCCTCATCAATTCCGCGGGCATGCCGCGCACCGCTTCGACCGACCCTAACCGCGACCGTGGCGATACCGCCCAGTGGGACGATATGCCGGTCAAACCGCTTGAGTACTGGTCCTATAACGTCAATCGCAACTTTCCATCCGACGCCGATGCCCCGGATTGGTTTCTTGAACTTGCCTTCGACATCAATCGACGTGGCAACACGACGCCCGCCTCAAAGTACTTTTTTGAAACCGGCGACCCGCAAACAATCCTGTCTAAAATCAACGCCCCAACCCTTTTGATATGGGGCATGAGCAACCCAACCGTCGTACATCTGGAAGCCGATGTTATTGAGCATTGGATGACCGGCGCGCCCACCGTTCTCAAGAAGTATGAAGGTCTGGGCCACTACCCCTACATCGAAGCCCCAGACCCTGTTAACACCGATATCGCCAAGTTTCTGGCGGGTGACTTTGATGACGAGCTGAGGCAGACGCAACGGGTGAAAGTGGCACGGTAGGTCCACCATTGGCGAATTATCCCAGCGCAGGTGGACGATTACAGCGCTGATCACATATGAGGAAATTGGTGAACCCAGACGGACTCGAACCGCCTCGGCGCGAAGCCGAGCAAACATAAATAGCAGGTTCAGGGTGAATAACGACGCCCTGCCATCGTACTGATCGGATATAAAGGAATTGGTGAACCCAGCCGGACTCGAACCGCCTCTGCGCGAAGCCGAGCAAAAAACAGACGCAGGTTCAGGGTGAATAACGCCGTCCTGCCATCGTACTGATCGGATATAAAAGTATTGGTGAGCCCAGCAGGACTCGAACCTGCGACCCGCTGATTAAAAGTCAGCTGCTCTACCACCTGAGCTATGGGCTCTTAACTTGTATAACCAGCTTGATCCGGCCCCAAGTGCGGCGCACCATAGGCAGCACCCTCGGGCCGGTCAAGCATCTAAGACATTCTGTGGGGAATGCCTGCTAAAAACTTAGGTCTGTTACTCGGCGTCGGCCATGATCTGCATCTGAATAATGCGGTCGGGATAGGTGACTGTGCCATTCCGCGCCGGATTTCCCTTGCGGATCTGATCAACGAATTCCATGCCCTCAACCACATGGCCAAAATAGGTATATTGACCATCCAGGTGATTTGCATCATCCAAAACCACATAAAATTGGCTGTTGGCCGAGTTGATATCAGACGCCCGGGCCATGGAAAGCGCACCGCGCGTATGCTTTTCGTCGTTAAACTCAGCTTTCAAGTTGGGCAGGTTTGACCCCCCCGTTCCGTCACCAACAGGATCACCGGTTTGAGCCATAAAGCCCTCAATCACGCGGTGCCAGGTTAGACCATCATAAAAACCGGAGCGGGAGAGCTCTTTAAAACGCTCCACATGGTTGGGCGCCAAATCCGGGCGCAGCGCAATAACCACGCGGCCATATTCCAGGTCCATATAAATTGTGTTTTCCGGATCCAGGTCTGTCGGTTGCGCATTTGCTGCTGTTGTCATTGCAAAAAGGGCCCCCGCTACCCAACTGATCAAAGATTTCATGCCAAAGTCTCCAAAATTTTCCTGAGGAAGTTCGGCTTCCGATGCCGGTTTACCCAATCGCGCTGCGGCGCTCAAGTCTCGATTATAGGATAAAGTGTGGCGGCTATTTGTCCTTGAAGGCTTTGGCCACCTGCTCGGCCACCACCTTCGGTACAAAATGAGTAATATCGCCGCCAAATCTGCCGATCTCTTTAACAAAGCGCGACGAGATAAACTGATTGCGCTCAGACGCCATCAAGAAGGTCGTTTCAACAGCCGGATTCAGTCGCGCGTTCATGCCCGCCATCTGAAACTCATATTCAAAGTCAGACACAGCGCGCAGACCACGTACGATAACCCGCCCGCCAATTTTCGTAACAAAATCCATCAGCAGCATATCGAACGAGACCACCTCTACAGGCACACGGACTATTTCGGAGGGCAACGCCGCAATTTGTGTGCGGCACATCTCCACGCGCTCTTCCAGCGTGAACAGCGGCCCCTTCCCCGCATTGGCCGCAACGCCGACGACCAGCTTATCAACCACCTTTGTTGCACGGGTGATGATATCCAGGTGCCCATTCGTGATGGGATCGAAGGTGCCGGGATAAACGCCAATTAAAAGTTGCGCCTCAGGATCACTCATCGTCCGGGCTACCTTGTTCGCCAGCCTCAGCCTCAGCAGCATCACCAGCCGAGTCCTCTTCGTCTTCTTCTTCTTCGTCTTCGTCCTTGCGCAGATGTGCGACCGACATAACCTCTTCATCAGCCGCTGTTGAGAACAAGGTCACCCCCTGCGTCGCCCGTCCGGCGATCCGGATATCCCCAACCGGAATACGAATAACTTTGCCCGCATCCGTAATCATCATGGCTTCATCGTCAGACTCAACGGGAAACGCAGCCACCACATTGCCGTTGCGGGCATTGGTGGCAATGGCGGTCACACCCTGCCCGCCACGTTTGGTGATGCGGTACTCATACGCGGATGTCCGCTTGCCGTAGCCTTTGCGCGTGACTGTGAGGATAAACTCCTCGCCCTCTGACATACGCGCGAAATCTTCGTCGCTGATGTTCGGCGCGTCACCTGCCTCTTCGGCGGCTTCAGCTTCGTCCTCGTCCATACCCCGCAATTTTCGCGACTGCTTGAGGTAGGCATCGCGGGTTTCCGTGTCGAACTCCATGTGATGCAGGATCGTCATGGAAATCACGGTGTCGTCTTTGCCCAGGCGCACACCGCGCACCCCAACCGAAGACCGTCCGGCAAACACCCGCACATCGCCAACCGGGAACCGAATGGCCTTGCCGGATTGGGTTGAGAGCAGCACGTCTTTTGAGTCGTCACACACCGCAACGCCGACCAATCGGTCACCGTCGTTCAACTTCATGGCAATCTTGCCGTTGCGCATCACATTGGTAAAATCAGACAGCGCGTTGCGCCGGACATTGCCCGATGTGGTGGCAAACATCACATTCAAATCAGCCCAGGCGGACTCATCCTCCGGCAATGGCATCACGGTGGAAATCGTTTCCCCCTCACTCAGAGGCAGCAAATTCACCATCGCCTTACCGCGGGCTTGCGGCGTACCCAGGGGAAGTTTGTAAACCTTAAGCGTGTACACCATGCCTGTGGTCGAGAAAAACAACAGCGGGGTATGAGTGTTCACCACATACAAGGACGTCACGAAATCCTCGTCCTTGGTGGACATCCCGGCTCGCCCCTTGCCGCCGCGCCGCTGGGCGCGATAGGTCGAGAGCGGCACACGTTTGATGTAGCCGGCGTTGGTGACCGTACAGACCATATCTTCGCGCTGAATTAAGTCCTCGATGTCAGTCTCAAACTCGTTGTACGAAATCTCAGTGCGCCGCGGGGTGGCGTACTCTTCTTTCATATCAACCAATTCTTGGCGCATGATGCTGTAAAGGCGCTCACGGGACCGCAGAATATCGAGGAAATCAACGATCTGATCGCCTAACTCGCGCAGTTCATTGTGAATCTTTTCGCGCTCCAGCCCCGTCAAACGGTGCAGACGCAGATCCAAAATCGCCTTGGCCTGGGTTTCAGAGAGGGTATACGCCCCATCAATAACTTTGCGGTCCGGCTCATCAATAATTTCGATCAATGGCTCAACATCAGCCGCTGGCCAGGCCTTTGCCATCAAGCCTTCACGGGCGGTTTGTGCATCAGGCGCCGCCCGGATCAACGCAATCACTTCATCCAGATTGGCAACCGCGATGGCCAAGCCAACCAATACGTGTGCCCGGTCGCGGGCCTGGCCCAATTCAAACACCGTCCGGCGGCGAATGACTTCCTCGCGGAAGGTGATAAACGCCGTCAGAATTTGCCGCAGATTCAGCAGTTCTGGGCGGCCACCATTAATGGCCAGCATGTTCATGCCAAAACTGGTTTGCAGCGGTGTAAATCTATAAAGCTGGTTCAACACCACATCGGCTTGCGTGTCGCGTTTGACCTCGACCACAACCCGCACGCCATTGCGGTCGGATTCATCGCGCAGGTCAGAAATGCCCTCAATGCGTTTTTCGCGCACCAACTCGGCGATTTTCTCAACCATGGAGGCTTTGTTGACCTGATATGGCACCTCGGTGATGACAATGGCTTCGCGGTCCTTGCCCATGTCTTCGATTTCGGCCCGGCCACGGATCAGCACCGACCCCCGGCCCGTGGCATAAGCCGCCCGCGCGCCGGTTTGGCCTAAAATAATCGCCCCGGTGGGAAAATCTGGCCCTGGCACCAAGTCAATCAAGGCTTCATCAGTGGTGTTCGGGTCATCAATCAACGCACAACAGGCGTTGATCACCTCGCCCAGATTATGGGGCGGAATATTGGTCGCCATACCCACAGCGATGCCGCCCGCGCCGTTGACCAGCAAATTCGGGAACCGGGCTGGCAAAACAACAGGCTCATAAACGGTTTCGTCATAGTTGGGCTGAAAATCAACAGTTTCTTTGTCGATGTCGTCAATCAGGCTGTGCGCTGCCTTTTGCAGCCGCGCCTCGGTGTAACGCATGGCCGCCGGGGGATCGCCATCCATGGACCCAAAGTTGCCCTGACCGTTGATTAAAGGCAGCCGCATCGAGAAGGTCTGCGCCATACGCACCATGGCGTCGTAAATCGCTTGGTCACCATGGGGGTGATACTTACCCATCACATCCCCGACGATGCGCGCTGATTTGCGGAAGGGCTTGTTGTATTCGTAGCCGCTTTCTTTCATCGCAAACAAAATACGGCGATGAACCGGCTTCAGGCCGTCCCGCACATCTGGCAAAGCCCGGCTGACAATCACGCTCATGGCGTAATCCAGGTAGGACCGCTTCATTTCGTCTTCGATGGTGACGGTGGAAATATCGTAGATGGGGGGGTCTTCTGTGGGTTCGCTCAAAATACTACTCGGTGGTAAAGGTAAGCCAATTCTGACCAATATCCGGGGCGTCTATGCCGCTCAGCATATCAGCCTATCCATGCTCAAGAATTGGTGCCCTGCTCAGAGGGTCTAAAACGTTGGTATTGTTAATTTCCGATCCCAAAATGTACCAGACAGCGTGACATAAATCCAACCATCATAACCCCTGGGCCGCGCGGATTGGGCGACCGGCTTTTCGACACCGCAGTATTATAATTAATCTATATATTACAGATACTTAACAACACTTTTCCCTGCACCTGAGTCTGGCCGGAAATTGCATGGTCAGCTGAAAACACGCACACGCCGTCATCCACTACATATAGTGGACAGACTCGGGGTCTCTGAGACCTAAAATACAGTATAAATAGCGTGCTATTTAGCGTAGGTGTTGAGATAACTTAAAACGGAATATCGTCGTCCATATCGCCGCCGGACGGACCTGAATCCCATCCGCCGCCATCTCCACCGCCAGCGCCAGAAGGTTCGGATGCGCCATAACCGCCGCCGCCGCCAGCACCGTCACCACGGCCATCCAGCATGGTCAATTCGCCGCCATACCCCTGCAGCACCACTTCCGTGGTGTATTTCTCTGTGCCGCTCTGGTCGGTCCATTTGCGGGTCTGCAATTGCCCGCTGACATATACTTTAGAACCCTTTTTGAGATAGCGCTCCGCAATGTCTGCCAGGCTTCCAAAAATGACGACCCGATGCCATTCCGTCTTTTCTTTACGCTCCCCGGTGTTCTTGTCTTTCCAGTTCTCAGACGTCGCAATGCTGAGGTTGGCAACTTTACCGCCGTTTTGCATTGAACGGACTTCAGGGTCACGCCCCAGATTACCAATGAGAATGACCTTATTTACGCTGCCAGCCATGCCGGAACTCCTATGAACTAGTGATGCCACACGATACTCAGCGCGGCACGCGAGGCAAGCATTATGCTGCGGCTCAAACGATAAGTTTGGCCTGAAGCCGGCATCTGCCTGTGGATAATGTGGATAACTTATTGTTTTTACATTGTTTTCGCTCCGATAATGGTTGCTCAACTATTCGCCACTGGTGTTTAATCCTGATCAAAGTCGCACGGAGACAGAGTTGGTAAAAACCAACCGCTAAAAAACTATTATAGGGATGCAGCTAACGTGGATATGACGTCTCCGCAGGAAAATGCGCACGCCTCCTTGAGTCTGGAAGACGATCCCAATGGCGTGGTTGAGATTGAACTCAAGCTCACCACGAATCCGAAGAATCTATCCAAACTGCTCACCCAACTCAGCGCATCTTCTGAAGCTGTTAAATCTAGCCGCAAGATAACGCGCATTGTCTCAACCTATTTCGATACCCCTGATCGCCGGTTGCGTAACCGTGGCCTCACCTTGCGCGTGCGTCAAAAAAACGGCAAACGCGTACAGACCGTTAAAAGCGCGGGGACCGAATCCTCCGGCATGTTTGCCCGGCAGGAATGGACAACGCCGCTGGAGGGTAAAAAACCCGACCTGAGCGCCATTGAATCGTCCTCAGTACGCAATCGCATGGGCCTGATTCTGCCGCAAGAACTCAGCCCCCTGTTTAAAACGGACGTCAAACGCACCACCCTGATCATTGATCACACAACACCCTTGGGTAAAACCGCTCAAATAGAACTGGCCTTTGATCAAGGGCGTATCGTTGCCGGAAAAAAAACCGATGAGATCTCAGAGCTCGAACTTGAGCTCGTGTCTGGCTCACCTAAAGCTTTGTTGGATCTGGCGAAGGTCATTTCCAGAATTGCTCCCACGGTGCTCAACCTACACAGTAAAGTCAGTCGCGGTTTTGACTTATGTTACGGGACACATCCGCAAGCGGTGATGGCCCCAAAAATCAAGCTGCCCAATGCGGCTTCCGTTGAAGAAGCCATTGTTGAAATTCTTAAATCCTCACAAGGCCACCTTCTCGCCAATCGCGCTGCTGCAGCGCTTGGGCAGGACATCGAAGGGGTGCACCAAGCCCGCGTTGCCATTCGCCGCATTCGATCTGCGCTGTCGGTCTTTAAGGATTACCTGACATGCCCCGATGCTGAAAAAATAAAAAACGAAACACGCTGGCTGATCAATGTGTTGGGAGAAGCTCGCGACCTCGACGTCTTTATTGATGAGGTCTTGCCCGCTGTTACAAAAGACCGGCCTGATGACAAAGACTTATCAGCCGTTCTTCTGGCCGCAGAAAAAGCGCGCACCGCAGCCTATCGAAAAGTAAAATCAGCCCTCACCTCCCGGCGCTATACCGATGCCATGCTCGCCACAGCAACCTGGATTGAAAATCGTGCTTGGCGTGAACAAGATAGGACTCATGATCTTGATGCGCGCATAAAAGACGTGTCGTGCACGCTCCTTGCCAAGCGCCATCGCAAAGTCATGAAACTGGGCAAAAACTTCAAAACCTTGAGTACAGATCAACGCCATGAAGTCCGCATCGCCTTGAAGAAAGTTCGTTACACGGCTGAGTTTTTCTCTACCCTTTACCCAACGGCCCTCACCCGCCCCTACATTTCAGCCATGCGTGGTTTGCAAAATGCCCTCGGCGCGTTGAATGATGTCGCGACAGCAGAAACCTTAACCGCCACGCTTGTCACCACTGCCAAAAGCGGAACAAAGCAAAGCGAAACGTTGCGCATGGGGGCCGGCAAAGTCCTCGGCTGGCATACGCGCGCGGCCACTGATGCAAACGAAAATGTCGTTGAACTCTGGACAGCCTTTGCCAAAAGCCAGCCCTTCTGGCTGCCCGCTTAGATGCACGGGAAACACACCTGATGTTGTCAGTTCTGGTCGCCAACCCCAAAGGCGGATGCGGCAAATCCACGATCACCACCAATCTGGCCGCCGCCTTTGCCAACGGCGGACTCAAAACAGCCATCGCCGATGTTGACCCGCAAAAGAGTTCGCTCACCTGGCTCAAACTCCGCCCGGCAGAAGAAGCAAAAATATACGGATTAAACTGGCTCAAAAATGAAGGCGAGACCGTCAAAGGTCTGCAACGTCTGGTCATTGATGTCAGTGCTGGAATTGATAAAAAGAGCTTCGACATGCTGCTCAAAGCGGCTGATGTCGTCGTCATGCCGGTCCTTCCGTCCGTGTTTGACGAACGCGCAACCGGCGCGTTTCTTAAAAAAATCGATACCCTAAAACCCATTCGCAAAGGCCGTAAGCAAGTGGCCATCGTTGGCAACCGCATGCGCTCAAACACCCGTGCCGCCGCCCGCCTGGAAGAGTTCCTTGATAACGCCGGACATCCAGTGGTTGCACGCCTCGCAGACCGCAGCGCCTACAGCGAAATGGCGTGCCAGGGCCTCTCGATTTTTGATCGCGCAGCCACCTATAATGAACTCATCACCACCGACTGGGTGCCACTGGTCAGTTTTATTGAGAACCAAGAGTAAACTTCCCAACACCTTGAGGAATAAATGCCATGATTGACCGCCGTTTTGCACTTACGGGGCTCGCGGCTGCCGCTGGCGCTGCCACCTTTGGTAAAACATCAGCCGCTGTCGCGGCGACAAACACTGCCGGAGCAGCCAGCTCAATTACCGCTGTTGATAGAACGGTTCCGGGGCTCGGGCCACGCATGAACATGGCCCACGCTTATAAAGTGATGGACCAGCTGAACATCGACGCCCTCGTCCTCGGTGAAGGGATAAACTTTTATCACGCGACAGGCTTTTGGCCCCTCACCCAGCGCATGGGCCACGCGCCCGCCGCCTTCGCCATTGTCACGCGCAACGATAGCCAGCCTGTGGCAACAGTGATGTCGGCCTTCAACTATTATTATCAGTTGTCGGACGTGCACAGCAGCGACGACTTTGCGGTCTATCTCTTCACCGCGCCAACCGGTGAAGTGGATGACAACGGCAACCCCATCGCGGCTCCGGTCCAAGGCTTTCGCGATCTGCAACAAGCTGAGCTGGACCGCGTTGAAATACGCCGCACCAGCCTCGCGGCCGCTGCGGCTAAAGAAATTGCGGCGCAGGCCGGTGCCAAGTATGCGATGACGAAAGCCCTCAAAGATTTTGGCGTCGACAAAGGAACCATCGCCACGGATCACCCCAACGTGCTAGCCCTGCTGTCCGAGGCCGCACCGCAGGCGACACTGATCGACGCCGACACAGCTTTGCGCCGCATCCGGCCTGTCAAATCTGCGCTCGAGATTGACCTCATGCGGCAAGCGTCTGCCGCCAATACGGACGCCGCGCTCGCTGCCGTCCGTGCGGTGCGCGCCGGTGCCACCTATCGGGATCTGCGGTCTGTGTTTTATGCCGAAGCCGCCCGCCGCGGAAATCGCGGTGTGTTCATGGTCATCGACCGGGTCAGTTCAGAACTGTACGACGCCCCCTTCCAAGACGGTCAGGCATTTCTCATTGACGCCGTCAGCGAACAACACGGATACCATGGCGATTACGGACGCACGGTCTTTCTTGGCGAACCTACCCGCGCCATGGCCAAAGCCACCACCGCTATGGGACAGGCATGGGATATCGTGCGCGAGTCTTTACGCCCGGGCATCACCTTCCGCGACATCATGCAAACCGGAAAAGACGCCCTGAAAAAGATCGACGCGGATTACACCATATCGTTCACACCACACAGTGTTGGCCTCTATCACACCGACCATGTTGGCAACGCGGGCGCAGCAGCGTTCCGAGAAAATCCGGTGTTGGAAAAAGGCATGATTCTGAGCGTCGATTGCCCGCTGCTCGAAGCGGGCGTTGGAGGTTCGGCCCATCTGGAAGACCTGACCCTCATCACCGAAGACGGCAGCGAACCGATCCACGACATTGGCAATCAGACCATCATCGTCTGACAAACTAAATTTCACTTTCCAGATATTAAAAAAGGGCGTCCAGCAGGACGCCCTTTTCTGTTTCGGCTAAACCAAGAAAGCTTAGAAGTTACCTAGCTTAGAAATTAAATGATGTCCGCACACCAATCTGGCGCTTGTTGGGCAATTGAGCCTGCAACGCGTTTTCCAGAATGAAGGTGGTCGGTGGCGGGAAGAAGGCCAAGTTAATCGTGCCAAAGTCCGTCGTGTTAAACGCCTGCTTCACGGTGTCATCATTAAACAAATTGTCAGCAAATGCCAGGACGCTCCAATTATCAGACACCAGACCTAAACGCAGATCAACCATCCAATAACCCTGCAACTCGGCAATGTTATCTGCCGTGTCAAAGCGATTGCTTTGGTATTGAACATCCGTGCTAATCGTCCAATTGATATCATCAACGAGAGGACGCTCATAACTGGCGCCGAGAACCAGAGAGTGCTTGGAGACGTCTTCCAAACGATTGCCCGTACGATCAACCTCACAGCTTAGTGACGTACCAACCGTAACCACCGTACAGTTGCCAACCGCAGCAATTGTGGCAGCGCCACTGCTATTGGTCTTGAAGTCACCGTAGGTGGCATCAATGTAGGAATAGCCGGCGGAGAGGTTCATGCCTTCTACCGGTGCCCATGCGGCATCGATTTCAAGCCCCTTGACCTCAGCCGAAGAGGCGTTGACGGTGCGGGTGCCCACCAGGCCATTTGGGAGCTGAATCTGAGAAGACGTCTGCTTACCCGAGAAATCTTCGTAGTAGACAGCCGCATTCAAGAGAACCTTGCCGTCAGCCCAGGTCGTCTTGGTGCCTAGCTCGTAGACCCACATGCTTTCACGATCAAAAGCAAACCCGTCTGGATCAAATCCGGAGGCTCCGGCACCCACGGTGCTGATCCCTCCTGGCTTCGCGCCCTTTGCAACAGAGCCGTAGACCAGCATGTCGTTCTTGGTGGTGTACTCAAGCGAGAACCGCGGCGTGAAAAAACTGTCCGAAGATTCTGCATCAATGTTCGGTGAAGATGATGGCAATGTGCCTGGCGGACCAGAGAAGCCAAAGGCATCAACAATGCGCGGACCGGATGGACCAGAAATAAACTGTTCTTCGTCCGTATAACGGCCTTCAACATGCAACGTCAGTTGCTCGGTGATGTCATACTCCAGCATACCAAAAGCAGACAGGTGTTTGGTGTCCCTCACCCATTTATTGGGATCACTATCCCCGATGATACCGAAGAAAGTTCCACATGGCAGAAACGGCAAGCCTGGGAACAATTGATTGTTGGTACAGGCGATATTGTTTGAATCCTGATCAACATCTTCGTCCCAATATAGGCCGCCGACCATCCAACGGAAGCGGTCTTCGTCGTTGGACTGCAACCGGATTTCTTCGCTAAACAACACCGTCTCTGATGCCACCCGGAACAATGTGCCGTTCGTCCGAGTTGCGAAGCTGCCTTGTCGCGTATTTTCACTGGCTTGAGACACATCAGCGGTGGCGTAATGCGTCACCGAGGTGAAGGAGCCAAAGCCGAGGTCCCAATCGAGGGTACCAGCAATGCGGAAAATTTGTCGCTCACTGCCGCGGAACTCTTCGCCCGTAATCGGGTCCTCGGAAATGGTAAGACCTGGAATATCTGCCGCATCCGGCACGACACCTGCAAAGCCCCCAACAGAGACCACAGCCGGACTAATAACGCCATTCCCGGAAAAAGGAATCGTCGGGAAGGCCGAGGTTGGAATCGGCAGTTGCGTATTTTGCCCGACAAAAGCAAAGGCGGACTGACCCAGATGATCGTCGGTGTATTCCGCACGCGTCGTGAAGGAAACATCTTCGTTAAAGTTCCAGATCGAAGACAACGCTAGGCCGTAGCCATCACTGTCGCCCACATCTGCGCCGGTCACCGTGTTGTCGTAGAAGCCATCAAAGTTCCACACCGAGGCATTAACGCCAATCAGGAATTTGTCTTCCACAATCGGACCATACAGACCGACAGACGCTTCCGCCTGGTTACGCTGTCCGCCATTGATCGAGACCTTGCCTTCCCATTCATTGGTGGGCTTCTTGGTCACATAGTTGATCGCGCCAGCAAACGCCGAGCGGCCATACAACGCACTTTGCGGCCCCTTGACGATTTCAACGCGCTCAAGGTCAAACAGGCGCGAGTTAATCAGCAGTGAGCCACCGGCGGATTGCACGGACTCACTGGACACATCGACACCATCTAACAGCAACGCCACGTTCGGACGGCCACGAGACGGGGCCAAACCACGAATGGTCACCCGCACATCCTGCGGAAAAGTCCCTTGGTCAACCGTCACACCCGAAGTCAGGCGGGCGATGTCTTCAATGCTGTTCAGACCCTTGCGCTCAAGCGTGTCTGCCGTAAAGGCTTTAATCACCAGCGGAATATCCTGCAGGTTCTCTGATCGCTTACGCGTGGTCACCACGATTTCTTCAAGAGAAACCTGTGACAAAACCGGCGCGGCATCAACAGCGGTCAACGCCCCAATAACGGCTAAAGACGCAGCAGTTCTTTTAAGTGATGAATGTGACCCGTAGGCCATTGGCGTATCCTCCCCAGGAAAACCGATTGCGAGAACCGATAAGTAAAACTGATATAAATTATACGAATAGATTTAGTAATAACCCTGCATACAATCTGTGCTTACGTCATAAATCGGAAACCATGTTTAAAGGCATGACCACATATCGGTCAGGGGATTGCAGCAAATGCTCGGAATATGAGCTAACGGTGTCCCTAAAATTACTCTCAATTTCACGCGCCCTTAAATTTCTGAGCCACCCAGGCCAAAGCAGGACGTTCACGGCATTTTCACATGCCATTCGCCGCCTGATTCAGGTATCAAGTTCGCCCATCAACACATCCCCGAGATTGCCTCGACCGTACAAAGGGTTTAAACCGAACCTAAACAAGAACATAAGAAGAACATACTGTGCCCGCAAAAGCCAAAACCACGCCAAAATCAGCCTCAAAAACAACAGCAAAAGCCAGCGTTTCTAAAAAGACCGCCACACCGCCAGCGCGGACGGGCCTCAGCTCTGTCATCAGCGTGCGCGGCGCGCGCGAGCACAACCTGCAAAACATCACGGTTGAGCTGCCGCGCGATCAATTGGTTGTGATCACCGGTCTGTCCGGTTCGGGTAAAAGCTCGCTGGCGTTCGATACCATCTACGCCGAGGGCCAGCGTCGCTATGTTGAAAGCCTGTCCGCCTATGCTCGTCAGTTCCTGGAACTGATGCAGAAGCCCGATGTGGACTCTATAGATGGCCTCTCGCCCGCCATTTCCATTGAGCAGAAAACCACCAGCCGCAACCCCCGCTCCACCGTCGGCACGGTCACGGAAATTCACGACTATATGCGCCTGCTGTGGGCGCGGGTCGGTGTGCCCTATTCCCCCGCCACCGGCCTGCCCATTGAGGCCCAAACCGTGTCCCAGATGGTCGACCGCATCATGGCCATGGGCGACGGCACCCGGCTCTATCTGCTCGCCCCCATCGTCCGGGGGCGTAAGGGCGAATACCGCAAAGAGCTGGCCGACCTGCAAAAGAAGGGCTTTCAGCGCGTTAAAGTCGATGGCACGCTGCATGAAATCGATGACGTGCCGCCGCTCAACAAAAAGCTCAAGCACGATATTGAAGTGGTGGTCGATCGTGTGGTCGTCCGCGAAGGGCTGGAAAGCCGCCTGGCCGAAAGCCTGGAAGCCGCGCTGTCGCTGACCGATGGCATCGCCTTTGCTGAAAATGCAGATGCTGAAGCAAGCGACGAAAGCAGCCGCACCGTCTTTTCCGCCAAGTTCGCCTGCCCGGTGTCCGGCTTCACCATTGATGAAATCGAGCCCCGGCTGTTCTCCTTCAACAATCCCTTTGGCGCGTGTCCTTCGTGCGATGGTCTCGGCGTGCGCATGACCTTCGATCCCGATCTCGTCGTGCCAGATCAGAGCAAAACCCTGGCCCAAGGCGCGGTCGCCCCCTGGTCGAGCGCCTCACCGCCGTCACCCTATTATCTCCAGGCGCTGCGTGGCGTGGCAAAGATCAACGGTGCCAATGTTGACACCCCATGGAGCAAACTGCCCAAGAAAGTACAGCAGGCTATCTTCTTCGGCAGCGGCGACGAGCCCATCCTGATTAAGTTCGACGATGGCAACCGCAAGTATGAAACCCGCAAACCCTTTGAAGGCGTCATCAACAACCTCGCCCGCCGCTGGCGCGAGACCGATTCCGCCTGGATCCGCGAAGAACTGTCCAAGTATCAAACCAGCCAGAAGTGCGAAGCCTGCGACGGCCACCGTCTCAAGCCCGAAGCCCTGGCGGTCAAAATTGATGGCAAGCACGTCAGCGAAGTGTCCGAGCTGTCCATCTCCGACGCCCACACCTGGTTCCAGGCGCTGGAGACAAAACTCTCCGCCAAAGACACCGAAATCGCCCGCCGCATCCTGCGCGAGATCGACGAACGCCTCGGCTTCCTCAACAACGTCGGCCTGGAATACCTCACCCTCGCGCGCAACTCCGGCACCTTGTCCGGCGGCGAAAGCCAGCGCATCCGCCTCGCCTCGCAAATCGGTTCCGGCCTCACCGGCGTGTTGTACGTTCTCGATGAACCGTCCATCGGCCTGCACCAGCGCGACAACGAACGCCTGCTGCAAACCCTGCGTCGATTGCGCGACATCGGCAACACCGTCATTGTGGTCGAGCATGATGAAGACGCCATCCGCACCGCCGATCACCTGATTGATATGGGTCCGGGCGCGGGCGTCCACGGCGGCCATGTGGTCGCCCAGGGCACGCCGTCCCAGGTGATGATGAATAAGGACTCCCTCACCGCCGCCTATCTCACCGGCGTCAAAAAGATCGACGTGCCCAAACAGCGCCGCACCGGCAATGGCAAGGCCATCAAGGTCATCGGTGCGGAAACCAACAACCTGCAAAAGGTCGATGCCAGCTTCCCGCTCGGCACCTTCACCTGCGTCACCGGCGTGTCCGGTGGCGGCAAGTCGTCACTGGTGCTGGAGACTCTCTATAAAGCGCTGGCCAAAACCCTGCATGGCGCACGCGATCTGCCCGGCCCCCACAAAAAGATCGACGGTCTCACCTATATCGACAAAATCGTCGACATTGATCAAAGCCCCATTGGCCGCACCCCGCGCTCCAACCCCGCCACCTACACCCAGGCGTTCACGCCGATCCGCGATTGGTTTGCCGAACTGCCCGAAGCCAAGGCCCGCGGCTACAAGCCGGGGCGTTTTTCCTTCAACGTCAAGGGCGGCAGGTGTGAAGCCTGCCAGGGCGACGGCCTGATCAAAATCGAAATGCACTTCCTGCCCGATGTTTATGTCACCTGCGATGTCTGCAACGGCCAGCGCTACAACCGCGAAACCCTCGACGTGAAGTTCAAAGGTAAATCCATCGCCGACATTCTGGACATGACCGTCGAGGAAGCCGTGACCTTCTTCAAGGCCGTTCCTGCCATCCGCGATAAAATGGTGCTGCTGCAACAGGTCGGGCTCGATTACATCCGCCTCGGCCAGCAGGCCACCACCCTCTCCGGCGGCGAAGCGCAGCGCGTCAAGCTGGCGAAAGAACTCTCCAAGCGCGCCACCGGGCGCACGCTCTATATCCTCGACGAGCCGACCACCGGCCTGCACTTTGAAGACGTGCGCAAGTTATTAGAAGTGCTGCATCACCTGGTCGATCAGGGCAACACGGTCATCGTGATTGAGCATAATTTAGAGGTCATCAAAACCGCCGACCACCTTATCGACATCGGCCCCGAAGGCGGCGCCGGCGGCGGCCACATTGTCGGCACCGGTACACCGGAAGAGATTGCCAAAATCAAAGCGAGTTATACGGGGCAGTATCTCAAAGGGTATTTGGGGAAGCGGTAACATACGAACGCGCCAAGCCATCTCCCACCCCTGTCATTCGCCGGCTTGACCGGCGAATCCAGGGACAATACGCACACCAATAATGTTGACAAATGTACATACATTTATACATACTGGTTTTGTGAGACAGGGGATATGACAAGCCCCGTGACCGGCTTTGAGTGGGACGATGCCAACCGCGAAAAATGCCGCAAACACGGGCTAACGCTAGAAGAGATTGAAAGCGTGTTTCATGGAACGGTCATGGTTCTGCCGGACCCCGATCATTCGATTGGCGAGCAGCGGTTCCGCGCCATTGGTAAAACCAATATTCAGCCGGCCGTGGCCAATCGCTATGTCTTCGTTGTTTTCACGTTGAGGAACCGCAACGGACAAACTTACATTCGCCCCATCTCTGCCCGCTACATGCACCGGAAAGAAATTCACCGTTATGAAAAAGAAAATTCCAACCTTTAAGACCGACAAGGCCGCAGAAGACTTCGTCGATAAAGCCGATCTGTCAGAGTACGACCTGTCCGGCGCGACGCCCATGCGTTTCGAGTTTGAAACCAAGGCCGCACGCGTCAACATGCGGCTGCCGGACTCGCTCCTCAAGGCGGTTAAAGCGAAAGCTGCCGCACGCGGCATTCCGTATCAACGCCTTATCAGAGAAGTTCTGGAGAAAGCAGTGTCCGCTAATCTCTGAGGTGTGACTGATGCGAACAACACAACGCAGGCGCGCAACGCCCGGTGAAATGCTGCGCGAAGAGTTTATCAAACCGCTGGGCTTGACTCAGACGGCCCTGACTCAGACAGCCCTGGCCGAGGCCACCCCATGAATATCGAGCGGCGTCGAGCGACGATTGGTCAATGAACTGTGCAACGACCGCCGCGCCGTAACCGCCGATACAGCCCTGATGCTCGCGCGCGTGTTTGGTAACACGCCCGTATTCTGGCTGAATTCTCAAACCCGAACAGACCTCTGGAAAGCCTTAAACACACCGGAGCGGCGCAAACGGATCGAGCGCGCCCGCCCTGTTAAAAGTGCGGCGTAAAAACGATAACCGTTTCGCAACGCTGCGGGTCATACCCTATTTCTTATGTCATAATATCTCATGCATTATTTTTGTCATTCGCCGGCTTGACCGGCGAATCCATAATCTCTGTCACTTTTTTGAGGCGTGACTGATCCGAACGAAAAAAAGCAAGCGCGCCATCCTCATCCCAGAAGAGATCGCACAAATCAAAGCAAGTTACACGGGGCAGTATTTGAAGGGCGTGCCGGGGAAGTGACACGTCAGAGAGAGGTCCGGCACGAGCAATGATCCTGACAACAGACCGACTGGCAATTCGTCCGTTCGAACAGACGGACCTTCCTCACATCCATCGCATCTTGCTAGACGCCTTCGGCGAGGAATCCCAGATCGACGACGCGGACGCACTGGCCGACAAGGGTTCTTGGCTTCATTTGGGGAAGTGAGCTAGTTAAAATCCAAATGCCATATTTCTTTTAGATTCTGTCTCACTTTCCAAATTAGACTCCGTTTTATCGTGATCTAAAGCATAATTATTTGAATCACGATAAATAGTCTCAATTGGTTTATTTAATAGTAAAAATTTTTCAAGCGGCAGAGGTTCAACCATCTCAAGAGAGTTAGGAGTTTCAATAAGTTGTTGTCTCAACTCCATCAATAAGCGCCCAAGAGCATTTGTTCCCTTTAGTATTTCAGCGCTCTCCGGTCTTGCACTCCAAAATGGGTCTTTATTAGACTCTTCTACGATCGGACTATCGCCAGTTTCTAATAGCAAGTTTCCAAATTTATCCCAATTTTGAACTAGCTTAACCTTTAAGCACCATTTCATAATTGGAATTCTTATCTGGTCCCATTTTGGTCTGGTTGAATCACGAAACGGCTTGCCTCTCATTTTGGCCGTCATTGGGCTTTTTTCAGATATTATACTTCCCTGAACCTCTGGAAGGTGGGGATACCTACAAGATTGATACAACGCCTCAGATGTCCGCAGTCTGATACCTGAAATTTCTATAGGATAACCAGCAGCCATATTCGATAAGCCACCCCATTTTTCACGCGTTTTCTTAAAAATTACAGACTTCTTACGTTCGTAAACACGTTCTTCAAGTTTAGGCTTTGATTTAGCATCGGAATTTAAAATTACATGTTCCATAGTGTGTTAGTTTGCAAACTCACGTGAAGCTCGTTGGATTAATGGGTACCATCTACGAAGCGTCTGGTTGCCATTTGGATCGCCCCACCAAAGAACTAAGGGGGCGTTATTTGGGCAATTGCGGTAGGTGCAGAAAAGTGTACCAAAACCTACACTTCGAAATGTTGAATATCCCAAAGGTTTCATCATTCGATTATTTGAAGCTCCTAAAGTACAAATATATGCACCGCGTTCCATAAATGCATATTCTAGCTTTGCTCTTGCAGAAGAAGTTGAAAATAAATTAGCATCTCCAAGATTTTCGCCGCTCCGGCTATGGAAATGATCAAGCTTCATTTCTCTTTTGGTAAGCCATTCTTCCACCATACCACCATCTGGTATAAATGTCGGCCAGAGAACGTCGGAATTAGCACGGTAAGTTTTTCTATTTTCTAGTCTAATAACTGCCCAAGGTTTTACAGTTATGCTTCTTTCTTTCTGTACCTTAATACCCAGTTTACTTAATTCATATTCTCCAAATTTATGAGCGCCAATAACCACAGTTCGAATTTCTACGTTTTCAACGTTATTGGCTTCGATCCAATTACTTAAATCGACCGTCATCTGATGGCCTGTAAAAATTCCATCGTCTAAGTAAATCCAAACATTGTTCTTTGAGGAATTAACAGCAATATCAACGCCATATTCTTGTTTGCAAAGCTCGCATAGCTTTCTATTTAACTCTTTTTGGCTACGACTATTAGGTTGGATATCAAGTAATCCTACATTCTGCCAAAATTTCTTGGGATCCCCAGCAGTAAAATTTGAATCATTCAGCACACTCTTCAGAAAACCATCGACTTTTTTCTCACTTACGTATGTCTTATTAAGGATATTAGCGGTTTCTGTTACGATCTGATGTCGATCCATTTCCTCGAATTGATTGGCCCAGCGCTCCACATGCTCAGGCGTTAGCGTGGCTAATTCATCCTGCCTATAATCTTCAATTATATTCGATAAATTCTCACAAGCTTTAGAGTATGTGCTGTCTGACAATATGAAATCCAAACTTTAAATTAGTTTACTCGCCTAAACCATAACTCAGGATGGTATATACACCAATACGTATACCATAAAGTGAGCTGAATTGCACTAAATAGACTTATCCTTTTAGGTCGCCTTCAGCATTTAAAACGAATTTCATGCAAACACCCAAGCGACGCCTGTCACCTATTCAAGAACGCGACATAATTCCATTACACCGCCCACACTTCCCAAAAGGATTCCCCCCTACAACTCCACTTCCACCCGGTACCGCTCCGCCGCCTTGTCCCACTCCGCGTCGTCTTCGGGGTTGTCTTCATAGTATTTAAAAAACGCGATCACATGGCCGTCGGGGTCGACCACACCTAGTTCCATATAGCGCAGGCGCGGCGTTTTCACTTCGCCGTCATCCCCTGCTTTTGTCGTCGCTTCTTTTTGGGCCAAAATCGGTCCGATCACTTCACTGCCATAGGCGGTCGCACGTTCGCCAATACCCAGTATGTCGCTGGCTTCAAACAGCACCGTACTCACGCGCGGGTTTTGCGGCACCTCAAAGGGCGTATCCACTTCGCGCAGGGCAATGCCGCGTGTCTCGTTCGAGGTGTTCAATTGCGCAATGCGCCGCCGCGTGCCCTCGGTCGTGTTAAACAACCTGTTGCCCATGGTGCTTTGATCCAGGCTGTACACCTGGTCCACCGCATACACTTCCAGGCCGATCACATTTTCATAAAAATCGATCGAGCGTTTGAGGTCGGTCACAAACACCAGTGCGCGTTTAATGCGCAAGGTGGTGCCTTTGAGTTTGCCCTCTGCCGGATTTTGATTGCGCGTGCCATCGGGCAGCGGCGGCGCCGGGACGTAGTTGGGATTATCACTCATATCTGCGCTCTCTGACTTTGGGCCTCTGTTCGCGGCCAAAACCCTAAACCGTTTACAGGCCCCCGCCTAACCTTCACAGTGTTTTTTCCTAAGTGACCTGCTCTCAAAAATATGGCCTTATGGCATGAGATGAACATCAGTTTGTACGCTGAACGGAGAACCGACCACATGAAAACCGCAACAACCACCCCCCTCGCCGCGCTCTTTCTTCTGACCTCCTCTGCTTTCGCCCTCGCGCAATCTCCCACCGGCGTGCCGGAAATTCCACCGCGCCCGGATAAAGGCCAGATGAGTTTCTTCATCACCAGTGTCGGCCTAGGCGATGGGGCAAACTTGGGCGGTCTGGCTGGGGCAGATGCCCATTGCCAATCCCTTGCCGCAGCCTCGGGCGCAGAAGGGGCCGCCGGTAAAACCTGGCGCGCGTATCTCAGCACACAAACCTATACGGACGCCCCCGGCATTAACGCGCGCGACCGCATTGGCAATGGCCCGTGGTACAACTTCAAAGGCGTGCGCATTGCGCGCAACCTCAGTGATCTGCATGGCGACACGCTGGACGAAGCGCGTCATGGCAACATCCTCAACATCAACACGGCGCTGGACGAAACCGGCGAACGCGTTCCCGGAGAAATCAAAGTCGTGGGACAAGAAGGTCGCAATCAGCATGACATCATCACCGGCACGCGCATCGACGGCACGGCCTTTACCGATACGCTCGATCGCACCTGCCGCAACTACACCAGCAACAGCCCGGACGGCAGCGTCAACGTCGGCCACCATGATCGCCTGACCACCTTCACCAGCATGTCGTGGAACGATGCCCACGCCAGCGTTGGGTGCAGTCAGGAAAATCTGGTGGCCACCGGCGGTGCGGGGCAGTTCTATTGCTTCGCGGCGGATTAAACCGCGCTGACGTCACGGATAATCTCAGCCATGACACTTCTCTATGAGGACTAATATGACTCTGCTCCGTACATTGTTCGCTTTAGCACTATTCGTTGCCGCCCTGCCGTTCCCCAACGCCTTGGCGGCCAACACGGGCATTCTCATCATCGGCGGCACCGGGCAACTGGGCTCCTATCACGTCAACCAGCTGTCCGCCGCAGGCGAGCGGGTGATTGTGCTGGCGCGGCCCTCCTCGACCTTCGAGCGCCTCGAAGGCAGCACCTATGAAGTGATGATCGCCGATCTCATGGACGCCGCCGCCGTAAAGGCCGCCGTGCTGGAGGCCAAGCCCGCCGTGATCATCGATGCGTCTAACCTGTCCGGCATTCGCTTGGATGATGGCGACAGCTTCTATTGGCGCTACATGCGCACTCTGGTTGAAGCCGCCCAGGCGGCTGAGGTCACCCAAATCATCCGCCACAGCGGGCGCGGTGCACGGCCAATTCTCACCCAACCCCCGGCCATGTTCGCGGATGAACCCCGCGTTATCAATTACATGCGCGATCTTGCCCGGGCCGAAATTGCTTTGGAAACAGCTGCCGCCAACTCAGATTTGGAATACACCATCGTCCTTAACGCCAGCGTGACACCCGAGCCTGCCGCCCCCACCGGCACCGGCGCACTGTCGGATGATCTCTCCATCGACACCACCATGACGCGCTCTGATCTGGCGCGCATCACCCAGCCCTGCATTCTCAACCCGGCCTGCTATGGCAAAACCTTGAATGCCGTTGGCGATACGCCACAGGACTAGGGTGCTTAGGTACTCCGTCCGGCAAACTGCACGAAGGCCGAGAGTTTTGCCAACAACGGTGCGCGGTGCGTTTTGCTGAGGTGTTCACGCCCCTCGTTCAGCAACCGGGGTGCAAACATAAACAGCACGATCATCATCAAGGTGAGTCCGATCACAATCGCCCGCCCGATCGTCATATCGCCTTGCGCCAGGGTGATCAGCCCCGCAAGGACGTCCAGCATCGCCGCACCCAGGCAGATCCACACATACGTCAGGGAGAGCCTTACCCCGGCGCGGTTCCACACGAACTCGGCCACGGCGACCAGTTCGCCCGCCTCACGATGGAAGGAGCCCTGCATACCGCCGAAACTTTCGGCCTCGCCGGCCCCCTCTGTTGGGATGACGTTATCGTCTTGGCTCGCGTTCGCATGCCGTGCGGGCAAGCGGGGCACAAAGAATGTGCGGCCATCTTTGCTGCTGCCGGGACCAAACAACGCGTTAAACTGGGCTGTGTCGATCTCTGCCGCGCGGAGGTCTTGGTCCCGGCCCGGCGCCCTGCCGCGCTCCAGCCGACCATCCGCATAGACCGTGTAGCCACGCGGACCAATAAAGGTCCCGGCAAGCCAGGACTGAAACGCAAGAAAGAAGCGCATGAGCGGATCGACGTTCCCAGAATCCAAAAATTGGCTTAAAACACGGGCGACCGTCACAACCACGCCGCGCCACACCTCTTAAGCATTTGATCTATATAGGGGTTTCAGTGCGAAAGAAAATTACGGCTTTCTGCAATAATGTTGTGCATGGGCTCGTTTCACGTCCCCTTAACCCATTGATTTTATTGAAAACAGGGTGGCGTGCATGGGCTCGAACCGAGGTCGAGCCCGGAAAATAAAATCTCGTTCCGAGGGGGGCGCCCAAATCAAAAAATCTCGAACCGAGGTCGAGCCAAGAATTCCGGGATTTAATCCTGAACGACGTAAAAATAGTCGTCGTCTTCCCAGGCAATATTGCGGGCTTCTGGGGCATCATAGGTGGGGATTTTTAGGGCTTGAGACGGGAGAGGCCGATTCTCATTGGCCACCACAGACCGCATAGCAATCTGTGGACCTTTTGCCTTTTCGGCTTTACCTGTCTTAACCACCTCAGCCATCAGATCTGCGGCGGTCTTATTGTCGGGCTGAAACATAACTTGTCACCTCATCTCAACTCGTCCGATCTCACGTCGAACGTTGAGAAGAACCTGACCCGTTTTCTCTGAATCAAACGTTAAAACAGCAGAATTATTAGGTTTCGAGACAGAACAAGTGTTTACTGCGCCACCTGCCCCCGCACGTCGTCCCAGCCCTTACGAAAGCCCAGAGTGGCACCGGCTGTGCCGGGCGTTCTGACCTGAAAGCCCATGGGCCAGTGATCCAGGTCCGTCCACAAATCAAAGTCCAGTTTGAACACACCGCCGTTCGGCATGGGCAGTTCTTCAACAAACGTGAAGTGCCGCAGCATCACAGTTTCGGCCTCTGCCTCTGGCAAGGCGGCGCGCTTCACCGCCTGCTCGCCCTGATAAACCAAGTTCGCTTTGCCGCCGGATAACGTTCTTACCTTGTCCAGGTCTTGCCCCGCCCATTGAAACGTCTGCACGCCGCCTTTTTCCAAATCGTAGTGCCGGGTCATGACAAACATCGCCACGGAACTGGGGCTCATGTTGATAAAGCAATCCGGGTCGCACACCGCTGTGGACGCAAGATGCACGCCGTCACCCTCGCTCAGGCTGTGGACCTGTATCTCCACCTGACTTCCAACCCGCTCCATATAACTCACCACCGGCACACCGGCGTACAGCCCTAAACCGCTGGCGCTTAACGACTGCCAATCCGCATCCAGATCAAACCGGGCGCGCACCCGAAAGCTGCCATTTCCGGCAGAAATTGTGTTCAGCAGCGTGATCCCGCCATCGGGCCGTTGCACATATTCAAAGGCTTCTTCGCGCGCAAAATCTGGGTTTCCTGTCACCACCATCACGCCGCTGTCCAGCACCTTTGCGCCAGCCACACCGGCATAGGTCGACGGGTGATCGGCCAACACAGGCGTCATCAATGTTAAACTCAAAAAACCTGCGGTGAGTGTGTTGCGGAACATCTGTATCTCCCTGTTGTGCAACGTAGTATAACAACGTGATGGGTTTTGCCTACGATCCTTGACCTGCAACCCCGGAAAAGGGCATTTTCCTGCCTCAAACACTGGTCACAATGCGCGCCTTAAATATTGACCCGAACAACCTGAGTACTCCGCATGTTTCTGCTCATCGATAACTACGACAGCTTTACCTACAACCTGTGGCACTACCTGGGTGAACTGGGCGCGGACGTTGAGGTTGAGCGCAATGATCAGCTTACGGTGGCAGAGGCTTTGGCGCGGAAACCCCAAGGCATTATTCTCTCCCCCGGTCCCTGCGACCCGGATCGCGCGGGCATTTGCCTTGGTCTTGTGGAAGCTGCCGCGCAATCAAGCCTGCCGCTGTTTGGGGTCTGCCTGGGTCATCAAAGCATCGGGCAAGCCTTTGGCGGTCAGGTTATCCGTGCGGCAGAACCCATGCACGGCAAGGTCAGCGCCCTACGCCATACAAATCACAAGATGTTCGAAGATATCCCCTCACCGTTTACAGCCACCCGCTATCATTCGTTGATCGTCGCGCGTGACTCTGTGCCAGATGATCTGGAAATCACGGCTGAAACCGACGACGGCGTGATCATGGCGTTTGCCCATAAGTCTCTGCCCATCACCAGTGTTCAGTTCCATCCTGAAAGCATCGCCTCTCAGTTCGGCCATCGTGTTTTACGCAATTTTCTGCGCTCAGCTGGCTTAGATGCGCCTGATATTCCCGACCGCTCTGTCGCGGCATAAGGCATCGTCCGCATGTCAGATCTCAAACCCTTTATCGCTATTGCCGCCAGTGGCACCTCCCTGACGGAGCAGCAAGCCGAAGAGGCATTTGAACTGATCATGTCGGGTCAAGCCTCTCCGGTTCAGATATCCAGCCTCCTCACCGCCCTGGCCGTGCGTGGTGAAACCGTAGCTGAAATTACCGGTGCCGCGCGCATCATGCGATCTAAGGCCCTAACCGTAAAAGCGCCCAACGGCACCATCGATACCTGCGGCACGGGCGGGAGCGGCTCGGGGAAATTCAACGTCTCAACCGCCGTCGCCATTGTAGTTGCGGCCTGTGGTGTGCCGGTCGCTAAGCACGGCAATCGCAAGGCCTCCTCTAAATCAGGCACCGCAGATGTTCTGGAAGTTTTGGGCATCAATCTAGATGCAACACCCGACAGTGTTGAGAAAGCACTCGCACAAGCAAACATCGGCTTTCTATTCGCCCAAAAGCATCACAGCGCCATGAAGCATGTCGGCCCTGTGCGGGCCGAACTCGGTATACGCACCCTGTTCAATCTGCTTGGTCCCCTCTCGAATCCAGCAAGTGCGAAGCGCCAGTTGCTGGGAGTCTTCTCAGAGGCTTGGGTCGTGCCAATGGCAGAAACACTCAAAGCGCTTGGGTCCGAACGCGCCTGGGTGGTTCACGGATCAGACGGGTTAGACGAGTTAACCATCACTGGCCCGTCTCACGTTGCTGAACTCAAGGATGGACTTGTCTCATCCTTTGAGATCACACCGGAAGATGCTGGCCTGTCACGTCACACGCCAGAGTCTCTTAAAGGTGGCGAACCAGAACACAATGCCAAAGCGCTCAACGCACTTTTGGATGGTGCTCCCGGAGCCTATCGCGACATCGTGCTTCTGAATGCAGCCGCAGCGTTGGTCATCGCTGATAAAGCGCCGGATCTAAAATCGGGCGTAACCTTGGCGGCAGCCGCCATTGATGACGGCGCAGCAAAAGCGACTTTGGGAAAATTCGCTGCCATTACGCGCGGTGAGTCCTGATGGGTAATGTCTTAGATGCCATCTGTGCGGCCCGCCTGGAACATTACGTGAGGATCAAATCACAACGGCCTTTCAGCGCAATCGAAGCCGAAGCGCGCAACGCATCCCCCGTGCGTGGCTTTGGTCTCGCGTTGGCGCGTGCCGCAGAAACCGGCTACGGCCTCATTGCCGAGATTAAAAAAGCCTCACCCTCAGCCGGCTTGATCCGGCCTGACTTTGATCCACCTGCACTCGCCAAAGCCTATGAAGCGGGCGGCGCGGCATGCCTCTCAATTCTGACCGAGCAGGACAATTTTCAAGGTTCTGATGACTATCTGAAGACGGCCCGCGCGGCCTGCACCCTGCCCGTTTTGCGCAAAGACTTCATGCTTGATCCCTATCAAGTGGTTGAAGCCCGCGCCATAGGGGCGGATTGCATCCTGCTCATTTTAGCCTGTTTGTCAGACACCCAGGCGCTGGAGCTTGAAGCCTGTGCTCTGGATCATGAGATGGATGTGCTCATTGAAGTCCACGATGAAGCAGAATTAGACCGCGCTTTTGCGCTGCGTTCGCCGCTCATCGGCGTTAACAATCGCAACTTGAAAACCTTAGAAGTTGATATCAGCACGACAGAGCGCTTGGCCAAGCGCCTCCCAGCTGATCGTGCTTTGGTTGCTGAGAGTGGCTTAAAAACACCAGGCGATTTAGCGCAACTTGCGCAGTCAGGTGCCCGAAGATTCTTGGTAGGGGAATCGTTGATGCGTCAGCCTGATGTTGCTGCGGCCACCTCCGCCCTTCTCGCAAATCCAGCGCCGGAAGCAGCATAAAACATGACCGACAAGCTCACCCATTTTGATGATGACGGCAATGCCGTGATGGTCGACGTTACCGACAAAACGGAAACCACGCGCGAGGCAACGGCCAAGGGGTCTGTCCTGATGCAGCCGGAAACCATCAGTGCAATTATGGGGCATGGCATCAAGAAAGGCGATGTGCTCTCCGTTGCACAACTTGCCGGCATTATGGGCGCAAAAAAGACCGCAGACCTGATCCCGCTCTGCCACCCTCTTGCGCTATCGTCGGTGAAAGTCGAACTGACCTGTGACACAGACCGCAAGGCTGTCGATATCACGGCAACGGCAAAAATTACGGGCAAAACAGGTGTGGAAATGGAAGCTTTGACAGCCGTTTCTGTGGCAGCGCTGACCGTTTACGATATGTGCAAAGCCATCGACAAAGGCATGCATCTGACTGACATTCGTCTTGTCAAAAAGACCGGTGGGAAGTCTGGCACCTTTGAGTCCGAGTGATGATTCCCGTAGAACAGGCCCAAAAGATTATTCGCGAGGGCATCCAACCGCTTGGCACTGAAACGATTTCTCTGTCCCAGGCCCTGCGGCGTGTACTAGCCGAAACACCGAAAGCACGCATTGCCCATCCCGCGCATACCGTCTCCGCCATGGACGGCTACGCCGTGCGATCTGATGATGTGCCCACTATTCCCAGTGAATTAACCGTCATCGGTGAGTCAGCCGCCGGGCATCCCTTTCAAGGCGAGCTTCGTAAAGGGCAAGCCGTCCGTATTTTCACTGGTGCCCATGTCCCCGCAAACGCAGACACAATCGTCCTGCAAGAGAATGTGGATCGGGAGGGGAATAAAATTAGCATCCGGGAAATCGAACCCGGTCGTCATATTCGTCCAAAAGCGCAGGACTTTGCCGAAGGCGATACAATCCTTATGCCTCCGTTACGACTCTCGCCCAGGCATATCGGCTTGCTTTCCGCAGCGGATAAACCTTGGATTCAGGTATACCGCAAACCACGCGTCGCGATTCTGTCCACCGGCGATGAGATTGTTCTGCCAGGCGAACCCCGTGGCCCCAATCAGATTGTCAGCGCCAATGGTCCCGCCCTCGCGGCCTTCGTTGCTGCGAAAGGCGGTGTTCCTGTTCACCTAGGTGTGGTTGAAGACGATAAAGATGCCCTTACCGCCATCGCCACCGCCGCAAAAGATTGCGATTTGGTGGTGACCTCAGGCGGAGTCTCTGTCGGTGATAAAGACCTCGTCAGAACAGCCTTCGGTGACGCCGGTTTAGACGTCGGTTTCCATAAGATTGCGATGCGCCCCGGCAAGCCCTTGATGTTCGGCACACTGGATGGCACGCCCATGCTCGGCCTGCCCGGCAATCCGGTCTCCGCTTTGGTCTGCGCGCTACTATTCTTGGGTCCTGCTCTTGACCGCTTGCTTGGACTTCCAGGAGCATCACCACAGTCTCATCTTCTAACCCTTGGTGCAGACCTCTCAAGTAATGGAGGCCGACAGGATTACATGCGGGCTGTCACCTCTCGCAATGATGACGGTACCCTCACCGTCACGCCAATATTTACCCAGGACTCGAGTATGATCGGTGCATTGGCGAATTCAGATGCTTTGATTATCCGACCGGTAAACGCCCTGGCAACCAAAACAGGCGAGGCCGTCCCGGTGTTGCTCCTGGACGGCCTCCTTTAAGTCTTTTCGCCGCGAAGACTACCAGCCCGCGCTTTGTCCGACTTTGCCGGTGACTTCAAATTGGCGCTCAGTTGTTAACGCAACCTGTCCGTAACTTTCCATGAATTTTGCACTACTGACACCCGCCGCCTGAAGACTGGCCATCATCTCTTGTGAAATTTGTGGTGGCGCAGGTTGCTCTTCTAGTACCGGCTGAGCAGTCGGAGCAACTCCGGACGTTGCTTGAGCATCGTTGCGATTGTTTATCGCGGATTGTATTGCGCCGATGCCAATCTGGCTGCCGACAATCGCCCCACCAGTGCCGCTCATATTGGACAGCGCACTGATATTCCCCATCATTGCGAAGTCGTTCATGATACCGAAAGAGGCTGGCGAAACGTTCGCTGCCGCTGGCACCGCACCTTGTGACGCCTGCATGGCTCCGAGGTTGCCCATGGCGCGTGCGCGATACGCGGCACCTTGACGAAGGATGGCCTGTGATCCAGCCGTTCGGCTTGTGACAGTCCCACCAAAAGAACCGACGCTGCCGATCCCTGCAGATCCGGCTGCACCTTGGGCCAGGGACGCGGCTTGCGCCATGTCACCAAGGTTGAGCCCCATGCCGGTTGTTTCTGTGGTCAAGGCTTCATTGTAATTTTGCAGGTTTGTATCCATTACTTGTTGCGCATCTGCCAGAACGGCATTGATCTCAATCATCCCTTTTTGGATTTCGCGATGCTGATTTTTGGCCTCCTTCTTTTTGATCTCACCCGCTTCAAAATCCGCGACAAGTTTGGTGTAAGCGTCGTCATAGCAGGTTTGCGCAGCCTCTAGAGTTTCCGCGCCTGTTTGAATCTTATTCGCGTCTTCCCCAAGCTGCTCGCCATAGGCCAAAATCCGGTCTGCCGGATCAGGATAATCGGACTGCATTTTTTCAGTCAGCGCTGCGGCAGATGCGACATATCCAGAATACTGCTCAATCGTCGCTGCCGTTTGAGCCACTTTGCCTAGACCACCAAAGCCCCCGAACCCACCAATTTTCCCGAGCGCACCCGCTGCCGACCCGAGTTTACCTGCAGAATCACCAACATCAGCTTTTGGCTCCGGAATCATTGCGCGCGCCTGCTCAACCGGCGCATAACATTCTTTGTAATACTTAGCTTTCATCTGCGCCTCAGCTGTGCCTGAAACAGAAGTGACAGCGATTGTGAGTGCAAATATTGATACAGAAAATGATAGTTTATTAGAGAATAAAGGCCCCATGGTTTCCCCAAGAAATAGAGTTAAATCACGTTTTGCGATACATCTAAAACGCGTATCTATCAACTACAAATGCCCTCATAACACTGCGCGTGTCCACTCAGAGAAAGTAAATAGCCCTGCGTACAATTTATGGTCGCTTTAAGACAACTTGACGGTGAATTAGAACTAAAGTAGAACATTTGTGTTTACCCTTTGTTCCTTACACTGAGGCTGGCATGCTGACGAAAAAACAACACCAACTGCTGATGTTTATTCATGACAGAATGCAAAGTGACGGCGTTGCACCGTCCTTTGATGAAATGAAAAACGCTCTGGATTTGAAGTCAAAATCTGGGATTCATCGTCTCATTACGGCCTTGGAAGAACGGGGGTTCTTGCGACGTCTTCCCCATCGCGCCCGCGCTCTGGAAATTATGAAACTGCCTGAGAACACCACAATCACAGGAGTCCAACCAGCTTCCTCGAATGTCGTTTCTGCCCATTTTGGTAAAGCAGACCCCGTCCCGGCCAACGATGCGGATGGTCACATGCAGGTTCCTCTGTATGGCAAGATCGCTGCCGGTATGCCCATTGAAGCCTTGAGTGATCCCGCGTCGCACATTGGCGTCCCCCCCTCCATGTTGGGCGGAAGCGGCGACCATTACGCCCTCACGATTGAAGGTGATTCCATGATTGATGCTGGAATTCTGGATGGAGACACCGTGATCATCCAGCACAGTGATCGGGCCGAAAACGGAACCATTGTGGTTGCCCTAGTTGATGGCGAAGAGGCAACCTTGAAGCGACTACGCCGCAAGGGTGAATCCATAGCCTTAGAGCCTGCCAACCCGGCGTATGAAACCCGTATTTTTGGGCCTGATCGGGTAAAGGTCCAAGGTAAACTGGTTGGTCTTTTAAGGCAGTACTAAGAGCGTAAAGTCATCTGGCAAGGAAATTAACGCCAAGTGGATCTGTTCCAAATCCTGCGGCCAGTTTTATCTGACACCCGTTCGACCTTAACTTCGCCCCCATTTAGCCAAATTGCATGAGCGCCATGCCTCCAGACATCGAAGCGATCAATGCTCTGATCTTGTTTGCAAATCTGCCACGTTGGAACACGCGCAACTAATACATCTGACTGACCACAGTCTTCAAACACCGCCGCTTCTGTGTTGGCAATAGAAATAATAAGACCACCCTTGGCATATCGACAGCCGATGGCATCACAGTTCAGCCCGTCGATGTCCTTCTGAGCAACGTTCGATCTTCCCCACATTTCGCTCCATACGCCGCGCGTAAAACCGTCCGCACGACCTGATGGGAGGCTCAATTTTCCATCTTCCCCTTTAAAGGCAATCAGCTGAGCGTCTTCATCGATCACGATATCTGGCCCCACAGAATTCCAGGGTTGCAATAATCCAATTACCATAGCAATTGTGCCTAACCATCTCAGGTGCCCCTGCCACAAGGCGAGAAAGAGAGCACCAACAGAGACAGCGATAAGCGCCCAGAGCTCTGCTTGTGGAGTAACAAGGATTGAGCCTGGGAGAGAAGATACAAAGCGGGCTATGGAGTCAACAAGATCAATACCAAATCCCATGGGGATAAGGGCGATAGATTCTAACCCAAAAGGCATGAGCAAGAGCGCGATCAAGCCAAAAGGCATAATCAACAATCCCATAACGGGTCCAGCCAAAAGGTTTGCCAATAACGAGTAGCTCGGGATTTCATGAAAATGAAAAGCTGTAAATGGCGCAGTTGCGCTCGTTGCAATCAAGTCTGTCACCAACACCGCCAGAGCATAAAGCGCCAAAGCTTTGAGAGGCTGAAAGTTTCCATATCGATTCCAAAGTCGACTTCTCAAATGGACCCGCTCGTAAACGGCGATCAGCGCAACAACAGCCGCAAAAGAGAGCTGAAAGCTTGCGCCGACTAATGCCTCAGGTTGAAGCAGCAAAACAAGCATCGCCGCCCAGGCTAACGTTCGTAATGACAAAGCTGTGCGATCTATAAGGATGGCACCCAGGACAACACTCACCATAATAAACGCCCGTTGCGCGGGAATATTCGACCCCGACAGCACCAGGTAAAACAATGCCGCGCCAAGGGCAATTACGGCTGAAAGCTTCTTGATATCAAAGCGTTCCGCTATGGGGAGCACGAGGGCCAGTCCATAACGGAAAAACAGAAAAGCCAGCCCCGTTAGAAGACTCATATGTAGCCCGGAGATCGCAAGCATATGAGCCAGCCCAGCCTGACGGTAGGCTTCCTGTAGATCTTCTGGCACGGCGTTTCTTTCGCCAGTTATGAGCGCACGGGCCACAGCACCAGATTCATCCGGCAAGCTCTTTGAGAGCCTGCCCCCGACGTCGGCGCGCAACTCTAAGACACGGTCTTTCCAAACAGACGTCGTTGCCCCCAAGTCAGACACGGACTGCCATTGGCCAACTGCAAAACCAACGCCGCCAAGCTGGCGAAAATAGCTGTACCGCTGGAAATCAAACGCACCGGGCGCAACTGGACGTCCAGGAGGACGTAGTATTGAGCGAACCTCGATGTTCTGACCAACGCGCGGCACCCCATGGCTGCCTGGAATGCGAACACGAACCTTTGCAGGAGTTTGATCCTCGGAAAACCCGGAGATATGCAACCGATCCAGCGTAACGCGATGCGCTGATCCCGAAGGTTCCACCTGAATTACAGTCCCCGTCACCAGCGCCGGCCCAACGTCCTCGAGAAGGCTTGGGGCATCAACAAGATGTGTCCGAAGTTGTGCTGCACAGAATCCAACACTGATCAGCGCGAGGACGAACGTGAACAATCGCACCCAAAAGCTGACCCTAAACGCCGTCCTCACGGCGAGAACGGCTGCAAGACACAGGAACCCAATCCAGGGCTGTGGGTCCGCTGGAAGTGCGAAGAAAATACCGATGCCGATGGCCATCACAACTGGCCACCACAGCACCGCATGGGAACTTTGTTTTTCAAGTTCTTCGGTCAAAAAGCGGCTAGAGCTAAAAGCATATAACTTGCCAACAGACGCGTCCGGGAAACGCTCATCTGGAGCGTCTTCGTCAAACAAATCTCTTGGCGTAGCTTCACTCAAGATGATGCGCTCCAATGCGTCAGTGATCAGACGGCACAATCATTTCCCTGATGGTAGCAGTATGCTACAGGAACGGCATAAAAACAGCGATATGCTGTGTTCTAACGATTAGTTTGATTGCGAAATTATGTCTGTCATTACCCGCTTTGCGCCCTCACCGACTGGGTTCCTTCATATCGGAGGGGCACGCACGGCGTTGTTCAATAAGTTGTTTGCTCAGCATCATGGTGGACAGTACCTCCTGAGAATTGAGGACACAGATATCAAGCGTTCCACTCAGGACGCGATTGATGCAATTTATGATGCTCTGGCATGGCTCGGCCTCGATTGGGATGGCGAGCCAGTCTCTCAATCCTCGCGCCGGGAACGGCATGCCGAGGTTGCACAGCAGTTATTGGATGGTGGACATGCGTATCGCTGTTATGCGTCTCCAGAAGAACTCTCAGACATGCGCGCCGCGCAAAAGGCTGCGGGTTTGCCAACGCGCTATGATGGCCGTTGGCGCGACAGAAACCCGGTAGACGCCCCTGATGGTATCGCCCCCGTCATCAGACTGAAAGCACCCCAAGACGGTGAAACGGTTCTCGAAGATTTAGTGCAGGGCAAAGTCACGGTCGCAAATGCGCAACTCGACGATATGATTTTGCTACGCTCCGATGGTTCCCCCACATACATGCTATCGGTCGTTGTCGATGATCACGATATGGGCATCACCCACGTTATTCGGGGAGATGACCACCTCACCAACGCCTTTCGTCAAATCCAGCTGTTTCGTGCCATGGACTGGACTGTGCCAATTTACGGGCATATTCCGCTAATTCATGGACCAGATGGGGCAAAACTCTCAAAACGCCATGGCGCCCTGGGTGCGGAAGCCTACCGCGAGATGGGATTTTTACCCGAAGCGCTGCGTAATTATCTGCTTCGTCTGGGCTGGGGACATGGCGATGATGAAATCATCTCTGATGAACAAGCCGCAGAGTGGTTCGATGGCACTGGCCTTGGCAAAGCGCCTGCCCGCTTCGATACAGCTAAGCTAACGGCTCTGAACGCCCACTACATTAAAACGGCTGACGATGACCGGCTCTTATCCCTGATACAAGATGAGCTAGAAGATCTAGCCGGCAGCTCACTCGATGACACAACGCGCTCGCATCTCAAACTTGGCATGGCGAGCTTGAAAGAGCGCGCTAAAACTCTGCTCGAACTAACCGATAGCGCCAGGCTTTATGTCACACCGCGCCCTCTGACCCTTGATGACAAAGCCCTTAAGGTTTTGGATGACGATGCCAGAATTACACTTGCTGCAGCGCGGGATGATCTCGCCAACTTCCAGCCCTGGACTTCAGACGCTCTTGAAAACTGGGCTAGAGATTACGCTGAAAAAATGGGACTAAAGCTGGGTAAATTGGCCCAACCGCTCCGCGCCGCCGTGACGGGCAGCACGGTTTCTCCCCCGATTTTTGAAGTTATGGCAATTTTTGGCCAAGAAGAAACTCTAAAGAGAATTGAAGATTACACTCAAAGTAATTGATAAATAAGGGTTTTATGCATTCGCGCATTGGTCACATTAATGCTTTAACGCCTCTGGCAATTGATCAAAATGCCCTGGCGTATTATAAGCAGCGCAATAATTCCTAAAGAAAATAAGGGTTTGACGCTTTTGGGAGGCGCTCATCCCAATCATGGAAAGTACTGCACGTGACAAAAAAAGTAAACCTCACCGTAGACAACCAAAACTACGAATTTCCAGTCCTCAGTGGCTCAACAGGGCCTGATGTTGTCGATATCAGGAAGTTCTATGCCAATACTGGCATGTTCACCTACGACCCTGGCTTCACGTCGACGGGCAGCTGTGAATCAGCCATCACATACATTGATGGGGATGAGGGCATGTTGCTGCATCGCGGCTATGCCATCGATGATCTCGCCAACAACTGTAACTTTGAAGAAGTTGCCTACCTGCTTCTCAAAGGTGAACTACCTAACAAGGCAGAAAAAGACCAATTTGAGCATGACATCACCTACCACACGATGATGCATGAGCAAATTCGGAACTTCTATTCTGGTTTTCGACGCGATGCGCACCCGATGGCTATTATGTGTGGCGTTGTCGGCGCGTTTTCTGCGTTTTATCACGACAGTTTAGATATCACGAACCCAGAACATCGGCGGATCTCTTCCTACCGCCTTATTGCAAAAATGCCGACCATCGCTGCGTGGGCCTACAAATATTCATTAGGGCAGCCATTCATCTATCCTCGTAATGACCTGGGATACGCCGAGAACTTTCTCTACATGATGTTTGCAACACCTTGCGAAGATTACGAAGTTAACCCGATTCTCGCCAAAGCTATGGACCGTATTCTTATTCTTCATGCGGATCACGAACAAAACGCGTCAACATCGACCGTTCGATTGGCTGGCTCCTCTGGTGCAAACCCATTTGCATGTATCGCAGCTGGTATTGCGTCGCTCTGGGGTCCTGCGCACGGTGGTGCCAACGAAGCTGTGCTAAATATGCTCAATGAAATTGGCGACGTAAGCCGTATTGATGAGTTTGTTAAACGCGCTAAGGATAAGAACGACCCCTTCCGTCTTATGGGCTTTGGTCATCGCGTTTATAAAAACTACGATCCGCGGGCAACGATTTTAGCCAAAGCCTGTAAAGAGGTTCTCGCAGAACTTGGCATCAAAGATAATCCGCTTTTGGACATCGCAGTTGCGCTGGAAAAAATCGCTTTGGAAGATGAGTACTTCATTGAAAAGAAACTTTATCCAAACGTCGATTTTTATTCTGGAATTATCTTCCAGGCAATGGGCATCCCAGTAACCATGTTCACAGCCTTATTCGCGCTGGCGAGAACAACCGGTTGGATAGCCCAGTGGAACGAAATGATTGAAGATCCTCAGCAGAAAATTGGCCGGCCGCGCCAGTTGTACACGGGTGAAGGTCATCGTCCCTATGTTGAGCTTGGGAAGCGTTAAGCTCACCGCCAGACTTGGATAGTAATAGAAAAAGGCATTGCTATACTGGCAATGCCTTTTTTCTTACTTAAGTACTGGTGGCTTTCAAAAGCATGACGACTGACTCAATCTATCAACGTATCATCGAAAACAGCAACGTCATCGGTTGGGAAGCAAATCCAACCACCTTCGAGTTTATCTATACCTCCCGCTATGCTGAAACTGTGCTGGGCTACCCTGTAGAAAAATGGAAAGAGCCCGGGTTCTGGTCGTCGTTAATACATCCAGATGATGTTGTTCGCGCCGTCTCTTTTTGCCAAGACTGTACCGCGAAACTTATTTCGCACGAGTTTGAATATAGAATGTTCGCGGCCGACGGTCGCACCGTTTGGATCCGTGATATTGCTGCAGTCGAAAGTGATAAAGGACGGCCCGTCCGGCTATATGGGGTGATGATTGATATTACCGCAGAAAAAGAAGCAATGGCGGCTTTGGCACAAGCCCGCGATGATGCCCGACAAGCCGACCGCGCGAAAACTCGTTTCCTAGCGAATATCAGTCACGAACTCCGAACCCCCATGAATGCAATTGTCGGATTTACAGACTTTCTGCTACAGCGCGAGACGCTCTCTAAAAAACCAATCGACCTCGATGAATACTTAGGCTTAATCAAAAGCTCCGCCTCTCATCTTGGAACACTGATAGATGACCTACTTGAATTGTCTCGCTACGAGATCGGTGTTAACTCGCTTAAATTAGAGTTGGTTGATTTAAATGAAATACTCTCCGAATGTTTTTCTATGCTGAGCGGACTGGCAGATTCAAAAAAAATAAAACTAGAGAACGAATTGCCAGACATCCCAATACGTGTTGAAGCTGATCGCAAAGGTCTTAAGCAGGTCGTGATTAATTTGCTCAATAACGCTTTAAAATTCACCCTACCCAACGGCACCGTAAAGGTTTGTGTTAACTCAGAAGGCACATCGGAGAGACAGACAGTGACCATAGTCGTAAAAGACACTGGCATTGGAATGAAACAAGAAAACGGCAATTTCCAAAATCACAATGCTGAGCTATCTGATGCCGCCCTGCGGCAATACAGAGATGAGAACAGCGGAATTGGACTTGGGCTGTCCATTATTAATGCGGTTGTAAGACTTCATGAAGGCCAACTGACATTCACAGAACGGCCCGAAGGTGGGACTCGAGCAGAAGTAAAACTACCCATACGGCAAACTCTGGCTGCAAAAACAGAATAGAAATTTTCCAGCCTTGCGTTCAATCACCTAGGTCATCAGCTTAACCACTGACAAGGCTGCGGCCTGGCTGGCACTTCCATTTGGGGGCGTTAGCTGATTCAGTGCCTCCTCAAAGGCGTTTATCTGATCAAGCCTTCCTGGCGCTCCCGGCAAAAGCTTTTTAAGGTCACTGGCAAGATTTATAGCCGTACAGCCTTGCTGAAGGCACTCTGTGATAACCTCTCTATTAAGCAAAATATTTATAAGATTAACGTATTTTGTGAGTGTTAGCCGCCGAAAGACGAATGCAGAAAGCGGGTGTACTTTATAGGCGATGACGTGGGGAACTTGCGCCCGGGCAAGCTCAAGCGTTACGGTTCCAGATGCTGCGAGCGCGATATCCGAAGCTTCCAAAGCTGCAAATTTATCCAACGAGCCTTCCAGCACATGCGCCCCCGCAGGAATGGTCGAAGCCCACTTTCTAACATCTGCGTTAACTCCCGAGACGGTAGGAATAACAATAACCAGCTCGGGAATATGCTGGTACAGCTGAGCTATCGTCTCAGAAAAAACTGGCGTGAGACTTTTTACCTCGGATTTCCGGCTACCTGGCAAAACCGCGAGTACGGTGGCTCTTTCGCTTATGTTGAGTCTTTTCCGCAGCAGCACACCTGACTCAACATCCCGCTCCCGGTCAACAACAGGATGGCCAACCCAGGTGGCCGGTAAACCGGCTGCGATAAACAAGGGGGGCTCAAATGGAAAAAGAGTAAGCAGGTGATCTATCCATTTCGACAACTGCTTTGCGCGTCCAGGCCGCCACGCCCACACTTGCGGTGCGACATATCTCACGCGCTTAAGCGGACTCTTCTGCTTGGTTAGCGCTTTATGAATACGGCCAGTAAAACCCCAAGAGTCTATCGTGACCAATATATCTGGCTTAACGCGTTCTATGTCTAAGAGCACTTCACGTACGCGGCGAAAGACCAGACTCGCCTTTGGTAAAACTTCAAAAACACCAAGGAGAGCAAGATCAGATGGATCAAACAGAGATATGAGCCCGCGTTCTTGCATGGCTTGCCCACCAACACCGGCGAAGATGACTTCACCGTTCAATTCTTGGCTGATGGCTTCAATCAATGCTGCGCCCAAGGCATCTCCCGAGGGTTCTAGGGCTAATAGGTAGACAATTGGCTTGTCCATATTAACTAACATTTTTAACAAGAGGTTTGGTGTGCAGTCGGGACACACTCGACAGCAACAAAAAACAATCCAGCATCATTGGCGGCAGCGACTGTCTTTCCACGATCAAGAATTAGTGTGCCCTGAGCCTCAACCGCAATGCCTTTGAAGCCAGCGCTAGCGCAATGTTCAATTGTCTCCGGTCCAATCACAGGTAGGTCCGCACGGCGGTCCTGAGACGGTTTTAAGGTCTTAATCAGGATCAGCCCTCCAGCAGCTTTTTTTGAATGCCCAGCTCTTTGAATAAGCGCATTGGTTCCATTCTCATCTTCTCGATCAATAACAGTCTCAGAGTGCACCACAACCGCCTGACCGATATCAGCTGCTCCAAGCTCTTTTGCCGCCATAATGCCAATGGAGACACTTGCGTAGTCGGACTCACTAGGCTGATGCCTACCTAATACGCCCGGTGGAGCACACAAGCTTGATAACACGTCACCGACGCCCACAACCTTGAAGCCTTCCAACTCTATTTCCTGAATAACGGCTCGCAGAAGGCGATCGTCGCCGACAGACTTCTTGTCCGCAAAAGCACGGGTGCCTATTCTAATGAGAAACTTTAATGTTCTGAAATCTGGCCTAAGCCCAAGTAAGGACGGACGATTAACTTTACCAGCCATGACCACCGAGCAGACACCAGCTTCCCGGAATTTTCGGAAACATTGTCCTGCGCGGCCAATACGCATAACCAAATCAGGTTTAACGGAAAGCGAGGCAACATCTGCCTCTCCTTCCAATGCGACAAGAACAAACAGACGTTTCTGCTTTAAGCATTCTCCCACTAATACGTTTGGAAGGTCGCCTCCACCTGCGATTATACCAAGTTTATCTTTCGATATGTCATCCATGAGCCTCAGCTTAAGAACTTAAAATGGTTGCAACTGAGTCAACTTCCATTGCCATTCGAGAACAACGGTTGGCAAATTGCGCGTGAAGAATCAGCTTGAATAAAATCGAGAATATCACGAACACCAGGGTGCTCTGCAAAGAGATCTGCGACTTCACTGATACGTTCAGCCATGTTTCCTCCCTGAGAGAACAGCAGACCATATGCGGTACGCAGTGACCGAATATCTTCGCGTGAGAACCCACGACGCCGCAATCCAATAATATTCAAACCCGATAATCTGGCCCGGTTTCCCTTAACTGAACCGTAGGGAATGACATCACTCTCGACGGCTGAACACCCGCCAATCATTGAATGTTTACCAATGCGAACGTACTGATGAATCCCCGATAAGCCGCCGATAATGGCGAACTCATCCACCACCACATGCCCACCTAACGCAACACTATTTGTTAATATAACATCATTAGCGACCTTGCAGTCATGTGCCACGTGGCTCCCCACCATAAATAAGCAGTTGTCGCCAATCGTCGTCGTCATCCGTCCATGTTCAGTCCCAGGATGCATGGTGACATGCTCTCGGATGGTGTTATTTGCACCGATAACCAAGGTCGAGGGTTCGCCTTTAAACCGAGAATGCTGTGGTGGCGTTCCAAGACTGGCAAAAGGTTGAACCACAGTATTTGAACCAATTGTTGTATGACCATCGACCACAACGTGCGAGGTGAGCTTAACGCCTTCAGCCAAAACAACGTTAGGCCCTACAATACAATAGGGGCCAATCGTGACTGTTTCGGCAACTTGCGCTGAAGAGTCGACAACCGCCGACGCGTGTACATCTGTCACAGGCTATTCATCCATAATCATGGCAGCGTATGTTGCCTCTGCAACAACTGTGTCACCAACTCTCGCAACACCGTTAAACTTCCATACATTTGCACGTTGCCGCACTTTGGAGCACGTCAGTTTTAATTGATCACCGGGCTCAACTGGACGTCTAAAACGTGCGTTCTCAATACTCATGAAGTATACAAGTTTACCTTCAGCCGCAGCGCCGAGGCTATCGACCACCAAAACAGCAGCGGTTTGCGCCATAGCTTCAATAATCAATACGCCTGGCATGACCGGCCTACTCGGGAAATGCCCCTGAAAAAAGGGCTCATTTATTGTGACGTTCTTTACGCCGACTGCACTTTCACCAGAAATAACATCTTCAACCCGGTCAACCAGCAAAAACGGGTAGCGATGAGGAATCATCTCAATGATTCGATGAATATCTATGGTCTTCGTTGACGCTTGGACTGGCTCACCATCCATAAGACTTGTCCTTTTTCTCGATACAGCATGTGTCTCAATAGCTATTCTCTATGGAGTTTTTTTACGCTTACTTAACCGGCCAATAGCCGCAACATCTCTCCAAAACTCCCGGATCGGCTTCGCAGGATACCCCATTACCACCTGCTCTTGTTCAATATCTCGCATAACCCCAGACTTGGCCGCAACTTGCGCCTTAGAACCCACTTTAACATGGTCAGCGAGGCCAACCTGCCCAGCTAACACCACATCGTCTCCAATTTGACAGCTTCCGGATATGCCGACTTGAGAGACAACAATACATCGAGCTCCCAGAACAACGTTGTGAGCTATCTGCACTTGGTTATCGATCCGGCACCCAGGCCCAATTATTGTGTCGCCAAGCGCACCACGGTCAATCGTGGTATTTGCACCAATCTCAACATCTTCTTTAATGATGGCCCGACCAAGCTGCGGAATTTTACGGTGGCGCTGTGCTGTGGCGTCAAAAATAAATCCAAACCCATCCTGACCAATCCGAGCGCCAGGATGAATAATGACATCGTCGCTTATAAGGCAGCACACTAGAGAAACATTTGCACCGATATCGCAATTCTCACCAATAACAACGCCTGCACCAATCGTTGTGCCAGGGCCGATACGTGTCCGCGCTCCAATTTGAACATTAGCTCCAACCACGCAGCCAACTTCTAAAGTGACATCAACACCCAATTGAGCGGAGTCATCAATCATCGCTCCAGAATCTGATGGCTTACACTTGGTCAAAGGTACCGGTTTTGGGGCATAAAATTTATCCGCAGCCGTCGCGAATGCTGACTGCGGATCAGTGACCAGCAATATCACTGCACTTGGGGGCGCGCACTCCGCCAGAGTTTCTGTTGTCAGGCAGACGCCGCAAGAACTGGTTGCGGCTTGATCAATGTAGTCCGCTCCGGACAAGTAAGATAAATGCCCTGGACCCGCCTCGCCGAGATCAGAAATATCTTCGACGAGGCGGTCTAGGTTGCCATTTTTGAAACAAGTCGCTCCGACCCAATCTGCTATCTCTCTAGCCCGGAACGGACCGGTACGCTGAAAGAATCGTGAGTCTGGCATACTTTATATGCTTATTCTGAAGCAGCAGCCTTGCCTGCTTCTGCTGCGGCAACTTCAGGATCTTGCATGGCAACGGCCGGAAGGCGCTCATTTAAAATCTCAAGCACTGGACGGGTGATGTCCATTGATGGATCTGACAGCAGAATAAGGCTCTGCGGCATAACCATGTTAATGCCTCTCTCCTGAGCCACCTGGCTCGAGATACGAATCATTTCTTGGTTGATTTGCACCATAGCCTGTTGGAACACCGCGTTCAGGTTTTGCTGACTAACCCGCGCTTCCTGTTGCGCAACAGCAAACTTTTGCTGAAATGCTTCGACTTGTTGCTGAAACACTTCCGGCGCCAACACGTTGCGTTGCTGGGTTAAACGCTGCTCTTCTCCCCGCAATTCTGTTTCAAGCGCTCTCACTTCGGTCTGATAGCGGGTGATGTATTTGTCGCGTTCTAAGCGAATACCTTTAGCGGCGAGAGAATCCCGTTCGATCAATTCTGTATTCAGAACACCGATAATAGGACGCGTATGGCTGCTTTCTTGCGCAGTGGCTGGAGCAGTCATTACAAATGCAGCAGCTGTAAGAACTATGGCACTGAGAAAGTGCTGAGACGTTTTTAAGTAAGTCATGTTTAAAACCTTTGTCCGAAATTCACACGGAAACTTTCAGTTATATCAAAATCTGCCTGTCGTAGAACATGGGCCCAATCAATGTTGATTGGTCCGACAGGCGACTCCCATTCAATGCCGAGGCCCACAGAGCCACGAACACGTTGCGACTTTAGAATATCAAAACTCCTGTCTTTCAAATCAGTCGGCGACCCAATAGCACCCCAATCCGTAAACATCTTAGGAGTGATACCGATCTCTTCAGGAAGACCAAGCGGTATTTTTAGTTCAGCGCGCGCGGTTGCAATCCAGTCGCCACCCAGGGCATCGCCAGTCCTAGAATCTCTTGGGCTCGCTCCAAAGTCATCGAAGCCGCGAAGGTTGTTACCACCAAGCTGATATCTTTGAAAGATTTTGATATCTTCACCAATACCAAGAATATAACCCGCATTCCCGGTTGCGCTAAAGATCCAGCCTTCAAACGGCTCCCAGTAATAGCCGAGGGCCACGCTTGATCGGACATACTTCTCGGTCCCGCCCAGGCCCGCTAAGTCATTCGAAAGACTTATGAAATAGCCATCCGAAGGATCAATAACATTATTTCTCTTATCAATCGCAAAGGTTTGGCTGACTTGAGACGTGGTCGTCGTTCCTTCTTGTTCACGTGTAAATTCAGAGGCGAACTGGCTGATGCCTTCCAATTTAGTCCAGGACAAGAGATAGGTCAGCCTTTGGAACATATATTCGTTGTAGTTGAACCCGAGCCGCAGCGACCCACCAATTGACTGACTGATAAAGCCGGCTTCATCAATAAAGTCTGTTTCTGTGGCAAACAGGTCCGCCCCCGCCGCAAGGCGACGATTTAAGAAGTATGGCTCGGTAAAACCGAGATCAATCTGGGTTTGTTGTTGGGCCAAACTGAAGTTGAAACGAAGGTCTTGGCCTTTTCCAAGCAGATTACGCTCGCGGATACCAACATCAAACAACGCGCCCGAAGCGCTAGAAAAGCCGATGCCAAACTGCAATTCGCCCGTAGATTGTTCCTCAACCGTGGCCGTCACAACTGTGCGGTCTGGATACACCTCAGACGGCACATTATCGACCTCAACTTCTTTAAAGTAACCTAGGTTTTGAAGGCGTTCACGTGAACGCCGCAGCCTGGCTGTGTTGAAGGCATCACCTTCGACCAACCGAAACTCACGGCGGATAACTTTATCTAGGGTTCTGACATTGCCGGTGATGTCGATGCGCTCGACAAAAACACGCGGCCCTTCTTGAACATCGAAGATGATCTCGATGGTTCGGTTTGCAACGTCACGAGACACACGGGGACGAATATCGACAAAAGCATAACCAAGGGCACCGACGAGGTCTGTAAAGACGTCAATGGTGCCTTCAATATCTTCAGCGTTATACCAGTCCCCCGGTGACGGAACGATGGCAGCCCGCAACACATCCGGATCAAGATTAGGTATAGAGACATCAACTGTCATCTCGCCAAAGCGATAGCGAGGACCTTCATCGACCGTCATCGTAATGAAAAAACTTTTTCTGTCTGGAGATAATTCAGCCACCGCAGAGACAACTTCAAAGTCGGCGTATCCTTCAGATAAATAGTAACGGCGCAGCAATTCCTGGTCGAACGCCATTCGATCTGGATCGTAGGTGTCGTTGGAGGTGAGAAAGCGCCACCAACGCTCCTCACGAGTCAGTACAACGTCGCGCAAATCGCCATCAGAAAATTTTTCATTGCCGATAAAAGTAATTTTACGAACGTACGTGGGGTCGCCCTCATTGATCTCAAATACGAGATCGACACGGTTTTGTGGGAGTTCAATAACTTTTGGCTCAACCGTAACCGCAAATCTGCCGCTACGGCGATAAAGGTCTAGAATACGCTCGACGTCTTGTTGAACTTTTGTTCGCGTGTAGACAACCCTGGGGCGAAGCTGCACTTCAGGCTGGAGTTTATCATTATCAAGCCGCTTATTTCCTTCAAAGGTTATTCTGTTGATAATCGGATTCTCGACAACGCGAATAACCAGGATATCACCCTGTCTCCCGATACTCACATCAGCAAATAAGCCAGTGGCAAAGAGGTTCTTCAGTGAACGGTCAATCGTCACCGGGTCAAACGGATCCCCTTCCCGAACAGAAATATAAGTTCGAATTGTGGCCGGTTCGATACGCTGATTACCCTGAACGGCAATCTGAGCAATTGCACCGCCCAGTTGCTGAGCATAGGACGGCGTCGTGGCAAGCAGCATAATTACTGCGCACAAAACACCTACCAACCAAGATTGACGACCGTTAGTCACCCTTTACACGGCTCCACTTTAATATTTTTCCGGGTCCATTGCAGGAGACTCACGACGTCCGTCGCTATAATTGCAGGATATCGTTCCACGTTACGAACACCATAAGCGACAGCACCAAAACCAAACCAAACCGCAAACCCCATTCCTGCGCTTGATCAGAAAGAGGTCGTCCACGTAAGGCTTCGATGGCGTAAAACAACAGGTGACCGCCGTCAAGCAGCGGCACAGGGAATAAATTGATAATGCCAAGGTTTATCGACAAAATTGCCATAAATATTATGAAATTAACGATCCCGGACTCGGCCGCTTGGCCAGAGTACTTAGCAATCCGAATAGGGCCTCCAAGGTCCTCTGTCCCTCGTTCGCCAGAAATAATCTGTCCAACCGCAATGAAGGTCCCCTCTACAACCGTATATGTCTGTGTGACGGCCAAACCCAGAGCACTAAAAGGATTATGTCGGACCATAGCGCGCGATTCACCTGTCGATGAAATCCCCAACAAGGCGCGCTTCTGTGGGTTGCCGAACGGATCAACCTCTTCGACAATTTTTGGAACCGCAACAATATCGAGAATACTCTCATCACGCTGAACCGTCAGCCGCATTGGAGCGCCATTGCCAAGGGGCACAACGCGCTGCAAATCTTCGAAGCGATCAATTTCAGAACCATCGATCGCCAGGATTATGTCTCCAGCGAGAAGCCCCGCCTCCTCAGCCGCGCTCTCCTCTGCTACATTGCCAATAATCGGCTCTGTTACAGGTCTCCCTACCGACATGAACATGATAAAGAAAACAGCAATAGCAAAAATAAAGTTTACAGCTGGTCCGGCAAAAACAATGGCTGAGCGCTGCCCCAGAGTTTTGTATTTAAACGAAACCGCTTTCTCTGCTGGCGTCATCTCACGTCCGACGCCATTATCTTCCTCATCAACATCTTTAGCGTCATCTTTCGCACCGGGATTAGCCGTATCAGCTTCGCCAAACATTTTGACGTAGCCCCCTAAGGGAATGAGACTGAACTTCCAGCGTGTGCCGTGACGATCTGTAAAACCGATCAACTCAGGTCCAAAGCCGATGGAAAAAATGTCGCATCGCACATTGTTCCACCTCGCGACGAGAAAGTGCCCCAGTTCATGCACAAAAACCACCACTGACAGAGCAATGATGAAGTTGATCAGCGTAAACGAAATGCCGAGTATTTGTTCCAAAGGTCAAGCGTCCCTTAATCTATGCCGCAGCAGTCTTTAATAAATTGCATCCTTGCGCCAACCTTCTCGCTTCTTCGTCGAGAAGCATAACTTCTGCAAGTGAGGATGGGTCGGCACTTTCACAGCGCTCAAGCGTCTTTTCAACAACTTGAATAATGTCCAGAAATTTGATCTCTCCTGCCAAAAATCTGGCCACTGCAACTTCATTTGCTGCATTTAAGATAGTAGGCGCCCCTCCCCCAGACTGTAAAGCCTGCCGTGCCAGAACCAAGGCCGGAAATCTTTTAAAATCAGGGGCTTCAAAGGTAAGTTGGGCAATATCTGAGAGATTCAAGCGTTCCATAGGCACCGAAATGCGCTCCGGCCAGCCTAGCGCATAGGCAATCGGTGTCCGCATATCAGGGGTGCCAAGCTGGGCCAAAACAGAGCCGTCCACATAACTGACGAGGCTATGAACAATAGACTGTGGATGCACAACGATTTCGATATGAGACTCAGCAACATCGAATAGATATTGAGCCTCGATCAATTCAAGCCCCTTATTCATCATTGTCGCCGAATCAACTGAGATTTTAGCACCCATAGACCAGTTAGGATGGGCAACAGCCTGATCAGGTGTCGCGGTGGATAATCGCTCAAACGACCACTCCCGGAAAGGTCCACCGGAGGCTGTGAGAATAATGCGGTCAAGCGCATCAGCTTGTTTGGTATCTAAAACCTGAAATATGGCGCTGTGTTCTGAATCAACAGGTAAGAGCTGCGCGCCGTGAAGCCTTACAGAGTCCATAAACAATCTTCCGGCACTAACAAGGCATTCCTTATTGGCCAGAGCAATAATATGGGAATGTTCAACAGCCCTAAGCGTTGAAGCCAGTCCGGCAGCCCCAACAATCGCCGCCATGACCAAATCGACTGGCTGTTGCGCCACTTCGATCAGCGCGTCTTCACCGGCTGATACAGAGATATCTGTTCCCGCCAATCCCGCCTTTAAATTATCATACAAGGAAGAGTCCGCGATCACAGCTTGTTCAGGTTTAAATTCAAGCGCCTGCTCAATCAGCAGATCTACATTTTGTCCCGCCGTCAACACCACGACATCAAACATGTCTAGATTGCGACGTACGATGTCCAGCGTGTTCACACCGACTGAGCCCGTCGACCCGAGGATCGTGATGCGCTTTTGCTCGCGTTCCAGCCGCATCAACCGCTCACCATGACGACATACCACCTTGTAAAGCGGCACAGATGAAAGCGGCAAACGGCGTGACAGCCCATAAGCCGTCTACACGGTCCATGACTCCGCCGTGACCAGGCATCCATGTCCCAGAGTCTTTAACCCCATGAACTCGCTTAAAACGGCTCTCAATAAGATCACCAACTTGACTTGTCGTTGATAACAGGAACGCCAGAGCCACACTTAGCAGCGAAGGTGAAACGCCAATAACAATAGCAAGCCCAATGGCCGCAACAACGGCAGACACCGCGCCGCCAATCGCTCCAGACCAGGTTTTATTCGGGCTAATCGAGGACGCAAGTTTTGGTCCGCCTACAATCCGGCCAACAAAATAAGCGCCAATGTCCGTGGCCCACACCACCGCCAAAACCCAGAATACAGTTTCGGCCCCACCTAACTCTCTAACAAAAACAAGGCAAACGGCCGGGATAGCGGCATAAAGCAGTGCAGTCTGCGTGGAGGCAAACCGTACTCGATCTCCACGCTGATCTGTAGCCAGCAAAATGAGCCAGACAACCGCTATGACCGCAAGGGCCAACGGCATATTTCCGGCCGCAAGACCCACGGCACCAATCGTGCTCCACAGCGCCAATACAGCCCTTGGCGGAAAACCAGCTTTACCGACGATGTGAATAAATTCCCACATGACGGCAGCCGCCATCGCAGCGACAAACAATTGGAAAACGGGAAAGCCATAATATACGGCACCTAATGCGACAGGCGCGAGAACGACAGATGTGGCAACTCTCGTCCAAAACATACTAATTAGCCCGCCACCATTCCGAAACGACGTTCCCGGCGTCTGAATTCTGTAACCGCATTATGTAATTCAGCCGCATCGAAATCCGGCCAACGTGTCTGAGTAAAAACTAGTTCTGTATAAGCCAGCTGCCAGAGTAGGAAATTACTAATACGCTGTTCACCCGAAGTGCGGATTAAGAGATCCGGATCAGGAATATCACGAGTGTACAAGTGGTCTGCAAACATAGCCTCATCAATACGCGATGGATCAATGCGGCCCAGCTTTGCCGCTTCAGCAAGCTGCCTTGCGACATGCACCAATTCCTGTCGGCTACCGTAGCTTAGCGCAATGGTCAGGATAAGTTTTTCATTCAATGCAGTGCGCCGCTCTGCATCACTGATCATCTCAACTGTATCAGAGGGAAGCCTTGACCGATCTCCAACAACTTTCAGGCGCACCCCATCCTCAGCCAGTTGGTCGATGTTGTTCACCAAATAAAAGCGCAACAAAGCCATCAGATCACGAATTTCAGAGTCCGGCCTTTGCCAGTTCTCGGCAGAAAACCCGAACAACGTCAAATACCTAATGCCCATTTCTGCGGCTGCAATGATAGTTTTCTTAACCGCCTGCGCGCCACGTTTATGGCCCGCCTTGCGCGGCAAACCTCGGGCATGTGCCCAACGGCCGTTGCCATCCATAATGATGGCAACGTGCTCTGGAACAGGCCCAGAGTCTTCAACGGGTTTGAGAGAAAGGTCTTCCATCAAACCTGCATGATCTCCTCTTGTTTCTGGCTCAAGGCATCATCAATCTGCTTCACTAGATCGTCCGTTATTTTTTGGATTTCATCCTGATACTGGCGACTTTCATCCTCAGAAATGTCCCCGTCTTTTTCCATTTTCTTCAACTGGTCATTGCCATCGCGCCGCACATTACGAATGGCAACCTTGCCGTCTTCAGCATACCTACCCGCAACTTTTTTCAATTCTTCACGACGTTCCTCATTGAGCGCTGGAATCGGAACCCGAAGCAACTGCCCGTCTACGGCCGGGTTTAGCCCGAGGCTAGATTCCCGGATTGCCTTTTCAACAGCTTTCACTTGGCCCTTATCCCAGACCTGCACCGTCAACATGCGCGCTTCAGGTGCCGCAATACTCGCAACCTGCGCCAATGGCATCTGACTTCCGTAGGCATCAACCATAATGGGATCAAGCAAACTGGTGGTAGCACGACCTGTGCGCAAACCAGCAAACTCCTTTTTAACGACGTCAAACGTCATCTCCATACGGTGCTTCAAGTCTTTTTTTAGATCGGCGAAGCCAGCCATATCTCACTCCTTCTCCGTAATGACAGTAAAGTTCCCCTCGCCCTTCAGGACTTGGGTTACAGATGAGTCTCCCTGCATCTTAAAAACAATAATCGGCATCCCATTATCTCTGGCTAGCGCAATCGCTGACGTGTCCATAACCCGCAAACCTTGAGCAAGAACCATGTCAAAAGTCAGGCGATCATAGCGCGTTGCACTTGGGTCTGTTTTTGGATCAGCAGAATAGACGCCATCGACCTGCGTTGCCTTAAGCAAAGCATCGCAGTGCATCTCGGCCGCACGCAACGCTGCGGCAGAATCCGTTGTAAAATAAGGATTTCCAGTGCCAGCGGCGAATATGACCACGCGCCCTTTTTCGAGGTGACGTTCAGCCCGCCGCCGAATGTAGCGTTCGCAGACTTCGTTCATTTCTATTGCAGATTGAACCCGGGTCTCGACACCGACGCTTTCTAACGCGTTTTGCACGGCCAGCGCATTTATGACTGTGGCCAACATACCCATATAATCAGCTGAGGTGCGATCCATGCCTTCTGCAGCTACGGACACACCTCTGAAGATGTTGCCGCCCCCGATGACCAAGCAAACCTCATGGCCCATCTCGGCCACAGATTTGATGTCCTTCGCGATGGCCAAGACCGTAGCCTTGTGAAGCCCGTAGGATTCTGGCCCCATGAGGCCTTCACCGGAGACCTTGACCATTATCCGCTTATATTTCGGCACCTTGGTCATGATCCGCAAAACCTCCAACTGGCCAAACATTCTCGACTTGGCGACTAATGCGCTGCCAGCCCGGGTTAACTTGCAAAAAAGGGACGGTCTACGTCCCTTTCAACTTCATTCCCGCCTAACTGGCGATCTCGGTCGTTACGTCTCAGATAATACACACTTCAAATCAAAAACGCCCGCTTCTTTTGAGGAGAAACGGGCGCTTTTTAGAGTTTTAAGTTGCCGCCTTAACGGCCAACGGCTTGAGCAACTTCAGAGGCAAAGTCTTTTTCTTCGCGCTCAATACCTTCCCCGAGGTTAAATTTCACAAAGCCGGTTAATTTAATCGGTGAACCGATGTCTTTGGCGGCATCTTCAACCACTTTGCTAACCTTCGCTTTGTCTTCAGAAATCACATAAATCTGTTCGAGTAATACGACTTCCTCATAGAATTTACGCATCCTGCCATCGACCATCTTAGCAATGACATCATCTGGACGGCCCGATTCCTTGGCTTGATCAGTCAGCACTTCGCGCTCACGTTGCATGGTCTCAGCATCAACTTCATCGGTCGTCAAAAACCGTGGACTGGCAGCCGCTATGTGCATAGCCAGCTGTTTACCTAATGCACTCAATTTCTCGGTATCACCATCTGATTCCAACCCAACTAAAACACCAATCTTACCAAGACCAGGTTTAACTGCGGCATGGACGTAAGCCGCCACAACACCTTTATCGACGGATAATGCGGCAGACCGGCGCAATTTCATATTTTCGCCAATTGTCGCGACCAAATGGGTGACCTGCTCTTCAACATTACGGCCTTCACCAGGCATATCTGTTGTCTTCAGCTTTTCCATGTCGCCATCAACCTGGAGCGCAAGCTGAGTAGCAGCCTCAACAAATCCTTGGAAGCTATCGTTGCGACCGACAAAATCAGTTTCAGCATTAACTTCCAGCATAACCCCTTTGGTACCATCAACGGCCACACCAATCAGACCGTCAGCGGCCACACGGCCAGATTTCTTGGCGGCGGCAGATAAACCCTTCTTACGCAGCCAATCAACCGCGCCTTCAAGATCGCCATCGGTTTCTGCAAGAGCCTTCTTACAGTCCATCATACCAGCGCCGGTTTTTTCTCTCAGCTCTTTGACCAGAGCCGCTGTGATTTGTGCCATTCGTCTTCGTCCTTACTTGTCAGTCCTTACGAGCGGTCAAGTTAACAATTGTCAGCTATGATTAACTGCGCAATCACGCAAATTGGTCGGCCTGCTCGTATTATTTTCTGTCAGCTTTAGTCTTCTTTCTTGGCCACAGCTTTCTTTGCTGTTGTCTTTTTTGCCGTGGTTTTCTTGGCTGTCGTTTTCTTAGCTGCAGGGGCCTTTTTAGCCGTTGTAGCCTTCTTTGCTGTGGCTTTTTTCTTCACCACTGTCTTTTTAACAGCAGGTTTCTTTTCTGCGTCTGTAGCTGGTTCAGTCGTCTTTTTAGCGGCAGGCGCTATTTTTTTAGCGGCAGGCGCAGCATCGTCAGCTCCATCTTCTTCAACGGCAGAGAGGTCTTCTACAGGAGCTTCATCCTGCGCCCCAACATCAACGCCAGCGGCTTTCATCTCGTCTTGGATACCTTCCAAAGCCGAGTTTGCCATCAATTCAAGGTACAATTTAATCGCCCGAATGGCATCATCGTTACCGGGAATTGGATAGGTAATATTCTTGGGATCAGAATTACTATCCAAGATTGCTGCAACCGGAATATTCAGGTTATTGGCTTCCGAAACCGCAATATCTTCTTTGTTTGTGTCAATAATGAAGATCAAGTCAGGAACATTGCCCATGTCCTTAATCCCGCCAAGCGCCAGATCAAGCTTATCTTTCTCTCTCTGAAGATTCAGCGCTTCTTTCTTGGTCAAACCAACCAAGCCTTCTGGGCTGGCAAAACGTACTTCGAGGTCTTTCAAACGCTTAATCGACTTAGAAATTGTCTTCCAGTTGGTCAACATCCCGCCAAGCCAGCGGTGATTGACATAATACTGGCCGCAGCGCTCTGCGTATTCCTTGACCAAATCGTGAGCCTGGCGCTTGGTGCCTACGAACAGGACACGTCCGCCGCCGGCAACCACATCGTGTACGGCCTGCATGGCGCGGTGCAACAGCGGTACGGTCTGTTGAAGGTCGATAATATGAACACCGTCGCGCACACCATAAAGGTATGAATCCATCTTCGGATTCCAGCGACGGGTATTGTGGCCAAAGTGGCAGCCAGCTTCAATGAGCTGGCGCATGCTGAACGTGGGCAGCGTCATAAGTCTTTCTCCGGTTAAGCCTCCGCAGGGGGTGACCAAGACACATGCCTTGGACCGGACCGAACACTCAGAACACCCGAGCGCCGCATCCCTGCGTGTGGAATGACGCGGTTTCTAAGGAGAAAGTGGCGGAATAGCAAGACCTTTCCACCTGGAATCCCCAAAACAGTGAAGAGAGAACCTTGGAAGTGCAGATTACCTGACTTAAGGCGCTGCTTCAGCGTTCGTTAAAATCTCACGGACCCTGGGCTCTAATCCGGTCATACCGGCCTTGCGCCCCACATCCAGAGACTCTTCGAGGGGTTTTCCATCAATCAAATGAGCGCCGATGGCATATAGCGCGCCCACTCTATTGCCGCTGCCACAGTGCAAATAAACGGGCGCTGCCGTCTGGTTAAGAATGGCGCGCAGTTGCGTCGCGGTCTGAAGGTCCAGGTTTTCCATACCCACAGGCAAGTTAACGTATGACAATCCCAGGCTCTCAGCCTCAGCAGCCTCATCAAACCCAAGATCCTCGTCTTCTCTGCGAAGATTAATAACCGTACCGATGCCTTTCGACTTCAGAAGAGCCAAATCTGCCGCTGTTGGTTGGCCGCCGCTGACCACAGAGGCGTTCACCAATTGCGGGTTTTGTGCGTCTAAACCGGCCAAGTCCCTCTGAGACACGTTCGAGTCCGTTGCACAGGCTGCTAGTCCTGTGAGAACAACAATCATTAAGAGTCTGGCATACGGTTTCATATCAAGGCTCCTAAAACACCGATAGTTTTGTTTTTGTCGTAAATAATTCTAGCGCCTTAGTCCCCACCAAAGAGTTTCCAGCAGAGTCCAATTCCGGCGACCATACACAAAGAGACATCACGCCAGGTATGACACCCGCGATTCCGCCCCCGACACCACTCTTGCAGGGTATGCCAACACGATAAGCAAAGTTTCCCGCACTGTCATACACACCACTAGTCATCATCAATGAGTTGATCCGCTTAGCGCGACGCAGCGGCATCACCTGCTCTTTTGTGCCCGGAACCATGCCCCGGTTGGCGAGGGGCCTGAATGCCCGCGCGACGTCAAGACAAGACATGCTTAGTGAGCATTGATGAAAATAAACGTCCAATACCGACTCAACATCTGACTTGAGATTGCCATGGGTTTTCAAAAAGTAGGCAATAGCTCGATTCCGGTCGCCCGTCTGGTTTTCAGACTGGGCAACCTCTTTATCGAAGGTAACGCGCTTATTGCCTGACAAGGCCCTCGCCCAGTTCCGTAGGCTGAGCTTTGGGTCGGACATGCGTGACGTCACAACATCCGTCACCACCAATGCACCAGCATTAATAAACGGATTCCGCGGAATTCCGTTTTCCCGTTCAAGCTGAACCAATGAATTGAATGGGTTGCCTGACGGTTCTCTGCCGACACGTTTCCAGAGCCCCGTGCCCAACTCTTCAAGTGCCATCGCAAGGGTTAGGACTTTAGAAATACTTTGAATGGAAAAGGCTTCATCTGAGTCGCCCACATTATACTCATGGCCATCTACGGTGCACACAGACATCGCAAACTTGCGCGATGGGACCCGTTTTAGCGCAGGGATATAAGCCGCCACCCTGCCTTTGCCAAAGTCCTTGGTGGCCTCCTGCGAGACACGCTCAAGCACATCCTGAATATTTAAATCTTGCAGCACGTTAGACTGCATCATCGCGCGTACTCTATCTCGCCCACATGGGCGCATTGGGACACCGGCTGCCGACAGCAGAAACCAACAAAGAGGGTGTGCGATAACTCAACTTGTAACGGTTGCGCTGAATATAATCAGATAAGGCCTGCTCAAACTGCACCCCGGTCCAACTGCCCGCACACTGAAACAACCACTTCAGTGAATTCGTTCCGGATAGATCATCTGTGTACTTCATCGCCTCAACCATCCCCATGACATGGAGCGCGCGATTGGAGGCATCAAGTTGCAAGTACTCTCGGCCAGACAAAGCCGCTGCAGGCTGTATATTGATCATCGAAGCCAGAACACCGGCACATAAAAGACCATACCTAAACATGCCCTACATTCCTTTTAGGAAACCAGTAACGGCATCAGCCCATTCCTCTGGCATTTGGTCGACCACATCTACACCACCGCCTTCAAGCGCAATATAATCCAGGTCTGGGCGCATTTCCTTCGCCCATTTAGCATTTTCGTAAATCTGATCCCCCGTATTGGTCAGTAGCAAAGTGCGATGGGTAATCTTGGGCAAGGCTTCATTATGATTATATTGAAATGCCGCATGGTGTCCGTACCAGAAAGGCCCGAGACCGATAAATTTTTCAGCCGTGTAACGGGTAATTAATTTGGCATCTACGCCCTCGCCATACATGCGATAACGAGTCAAAAAGCTATTTTGGACATGTGTGCCATCGTCTTCGTACACAAAATCCTGCTCACGTTCTTTATTGCCTTTAAGGAACTTGGCGCGTTCTTCGTCGGTCATTGGGAACGGGCCGTTGATCACAAGATTATTGATACGATCCGGAAACTGTAAGGCAACCGATGTGACAACCATCGCGCCGGTGTGGTGCCCTAACAGATCAACTTTCTCCAGACCCAAATGATCAAGAACAGCTGGAATGGCCGTCGCATAATCATCAACGCTCGGAACAAAATCAGGCGTATCCGATTGGCCAAACCCTGGTATGTCGATTGAGATCGATCTAATGCCACGCGCAGCCAGTGGTCCATAAACGTTATCGAACTGACGCAAAGACATGGGGGCCTGATGCAGAAGGATCAATGGTAGACCGACCGGATCAGCCGGTGAAACATCCTGGTAATGAACCTGACCAAAGGGGCCGTCTGCATAACCACGGGTGATCGTGTATTTGCCCTGGCCTTCGTGTCCATCCGCTTTGGCCGCAGAAAAACTGCCCTTCGCGGCGACTGCAACCAAAGCCGCTTTGGCAGTTGAAACCATGGCCGCCCGCCGTGAGAAACGGAAAAAAATATTAGACATACTTGTCTCCTATAAAATTATTTAGACACGATAACACATTGCAGACGCTTGGCGATGACATCTGCGCTCTATGTCAGCCGCTGAATGAGCATTCCTTATTCCGGGAAAAAAACGTCTTCGATACGACAGTCAAACAGAGCTGCGATTTTGAAGGCCAGCGGCAGACTCGGGTCATACTTTCCTGTCTCTAATGCATTAACGGTCTGGCGGGACACCTCAAGCCGATCTGCAAGTTCCGCTTGAGACCAGTCCGCCCGTTTACGCATGTCGCACAACAAGTTTTTCATAATCTAGTTGTGTGTTAACGGCGAAAGAGGCGATTGCCCCAGTACACCATTATCCACAGAGTCCCGAGAACGCCCCATACCCAGAACATGGTAAGTCGCGGGAAACCAATCTGTTCAAGAAAGCCATATCCAAAAGTGATAAAAGCAGTACCAAATGCAGCAATCGTAATATCTTCATTCATAATACGACGCTGAAATTCATCGACCCGTTTGTACATGCGCCATCCGGCCCATAAACAAACCGCAATGCCCATCATCGGCGAAAGTGCGATGATTGCGCGCCAACGACTCTCATCAAGCTGCCACAAGTGATAGGACCAGCCTTGGGTTATCGTCAGCAAAAAATACAATAGAACTCCAGTACCTAGTTCCCATCGGTATTTTTTGTTGTTATCGCGATCAAACACATTGGAATTACTGGGGCTCTTCCAAAAAGAAAACATCTTGCCTCCTCCTTTGAGTGTCCACCTTGTTGCACGGGAAAATGCACATCCGTAAATGTAAAGCTTACTTGACATACCAGTGTGTGACGGTAGCTGTCAAGGTCACTTGACACTCAATAGGAAAATCAAGGCAAAGAGCTTAGAGCGGAAAGACTCAAAATTGGAGGATATCGGTCACGCCCGGCACGTCTTTCACGCGTCCAAGGGTCTGCGGCGAGATCGCGTACCGGTCTGGCAATGCCACTTCAACTTCGTGCCCGTTGGAACGCGCCACCAGAAGAATACGGCCATTACCAACACCGTCTGAGGCAATAATAGCCTTCAGCTCCTCAACCGGAGTGCCGTCCTTCATCTCAATGCGCAGGTTATCGAGCCGTGCGGCAACCGCCTCATCAAGCGGCGTGAGTTTGGTCACCATCAGGCGCACCTGATCATCCTCCTGGCGGCCATCAAGTGTGATCAGCATAGGCTGGCCGGAGTCTAGCAGCTCACGTGATGCCGCAAGCACTTCCGAAAAAATCACGGCTTCAAAGGAGCCTGTCGCATCGGACAAATTTAAAAACGCGTAGCGGTTGCCGCTCTTACTGACGCGCTCGCGTTTACTCAACATGGTTCCGGCCATGCGCAGTGGCTTTGCAAAATCCGCTGCTGTCAGTGTGTCTAAGTCACGCGCGCTCACGACGCCCTGCGCCTTAAGCGTTGCCGAATAGGCATCAAGAGGGTGATCAGAGAGGTAAAACCCGAAAGCTTCAAACTCTTTTTCCAGACGCTCCATCTTGCGCCAGTCTTCGACGGTCGGCAGTTTTACTTTGGGAAGGTCAGCCTCACCTCCAAACAGAGCATGCTGATCCGAGTTTCGCGCCTCGGCCCCGGCTTGAGCATGACGCAAAATAATCTCAGACCCTTCCATCATCTCAGCACGATTAGAATGCAGGCTGTCCATGGCCCCGGCCCGCACTAAGTTTTCGATCAGGCGTTTATTGATAAGTTTCGTGTCCAGCCGGCCCGCGAAGTCATTAAGATCCTTGAACGGCCCACCCTCATCTCTGACCTTCACCAGCCCTTCCATGGCACCGGCACCGACGTTTTTAACCGCCGCCAGCGCATACCGCACGGCCCATGCCCCGTCTGGCAATTGCTCAACCGTGAACCTGACACCGGAGTGATTGACGTCAGGTGGCAAGAGCTCAATATCCAAGCGCCTGAGTTCAGACTTAAACCCTTCCAGCTTGTCCGTATTTTGCATATCAAGAGACATGGTCGCCGCCATGAACTCAACCGGATAGTTCGCCTTGAGATACCCCGTCTGATAGGCCACCAAAGCATAGGCCGCAGCGTGGGATTTATTAAAGCCGTAGCCCGCAAACTTAGCGATGGTATCAAAAACGTCAGAAGCTTGTTCAGCGGTTGTATCTCTTTCCGTCGCCCCTTTCACAAACTGCTCGCGCTGTGCATCCATTTCCGCCTGGATCTTTTTGCCCATGGCGCGGCGCAGAAGATCAGCACTACCCAATGAATATCCGGCCATCTCCTGGGCCGCCTGCATCACCTGCTCTTGGTAGATCATGATGCCGTAGGTTTCTTTCAAGATCGGCTCCAACACAGGGTGCATATAGGAGATGTTCTCGCGCCCGTTCTTGCGGTCAATAAAACTAGGAATGTTATCCATTGGCCCCGGACGATACAAAGCCACAACGGCGATAATATCTTCGAACACATCTGGCTTCAGTTTGCGCAGGACATCGCGCATGCCCGTACTTTCCAATTGGAACACGCCCGTCGTATCGCCGCGCGATAACATGTCGAAAGTCGCCGTATCATCCAGAGGTATGGTTGCTAAATCGAGTTTAATGTCACGATTGGCCAGAAGCTTCACCGCAGTATCTAATACTGTGAGTGTCTTCAGGCCCAAGAAGTCAAATTTCACCAAACCCGCCTGCTCAACCCACTTCATGTTGAACTGAGTCACGGGCATTTCAGAATGGGGATCGCGGTATAGCGCAACCAATTCAGCGAGGGGCCGGTCTCCAATAACCACGCCTGCGGCGTGCGTTGACGCATGGTTGTAAAGCCCCTCAAGCTTGAGCGAGATATCGAACAATTGCGCAACATTTTCGTCGGTATCGCGCAGGGCTCTGAGCTCGCTTTCAGACTCAATAGCCTCCTGCAGTGTCACGGGACTCGCCGGATTATTCGGGACCATCTTGCAGATCTTGTCCACATAACCGAGTGGCATCTCCAGCACCCGCCCAACGTTTCTCAAAGCGGCGCGCGCTTGTAGTTTTCCGAATGTAATAATTTGAGCGACCCGATCTACGCCATACTCATGCTGTACATACTTGATAACTTCCTCTCGGCGGTCCTGGCAAAAGTCGATATCGAAGTCAGGCATCGACACGCGCTCAGGATTCAGGAAGCGTTCAAACAGTAAATCAAAGCGCAATGGGTCGAGGTCGGTAATTAAGAGCGCCCAAGCGACAACAGAGCCCGCCCCCGAACCACGACCCGGGCCAACCGGAATCCCTTGATCTTTGGCCCATTGAATGAAGTCGGCAACAATCAGGAAGTAACCAGGGAACCCCATGGTACCAATCACACCCAATTCATACTCCAGGCGTTCCCGGTAAGGCTTGGCAACCTCCTGTTTATCGGCCTCACTCATGTCCGCTGTAAAAACGTGCTTTTTCAAACGCCCTTCCAGGCCCTCGAGAGAGAGTTCTCGCAGCGCCTCTTCCTCTGTCCGGTCGCCAGCCTTTGGCGAACGTGGTAAAATGGGGTCTCTACGCTCCACCATGACAGAGCAACGCTGCGCAATAACCAGCGTATTTTCCACAGCTTCCGGCAGGTCTTCAAAAAGTTCGACCATCTCCTCTGCTGATTTAAAGTAATGCTGAGGTGTCAACCGCTTACGGTCTGCAATCGAGATATAAGACTTCTCGGCAATGCACATCAGGGCGTCATGGGCGCTGTACATGCTTGCATCCGCAAAGGCGGGCTCATTGGTTCCGACCAGAGGCACATCGTGTGCAAACGCGAGATCAACCAAAGCAGGCTCAATACGATCTTCATCCGGCAAGCCATGGCGCTGGATTTCAACATACAAACGGTCTGGAAACGTCTTGGCCAGATCAAGCAGCACAGTCTCGGCCTTGGCGAACTGCCCCTCAACAAGGTGGCGCCCAACAGCGCCTTGCAAGCCGCCCGTCAAGGCAATAAGTCCACCCGAATTGAGTTTGATGTCAGCCATAGACACATGTGGTGTTTCACCGGGCGGTGTCTCTAAAAAGGACTGACTGACCAACTTCAACAAGTTGGAATAACCTTCTTCCGTCTGGCACAGCAGAACCAGTTGATCGGGCTCGGGCACTCTTGGGCCTGACCCCGCCTTACCCTCCTCGACAGCACGCTCAACTGAAAGCTGACAACCAATGATCGGCTGAATGCCTTTTTCTGCGCAAGACACTGAAAATTCTAAGGCGCCGAAGAGGTTTCGCGTATCTGTCAAAGCCACCGCGGGCATGCGGTTTTTGACGCACAGCGCAACCAGCTGGGGAATCTTAATCGCACCCTCAGCGAGGGAAAACGCGGAGTGTGTTCTAAGGTGCACAAAGGGAGCATGATCAGGCTTTGTCATACCCCTATTCATTCCATTATTGGCCCTCAACGACCAGTACACAGAACATGTTATCCACAGAAAAGTGGATATATCTCTGCATAACTTTAGGGATAAGGATTGCGGCGCGCCACATCGGCTTGCACCTCAAGGGTGCCTGCCCTCTCAAAAGTCAAAATCAAATCAATGACTTCGCCATCTTTCAAGCCTGATTTAATACCGGTCAGCATCAGATGATCTTTGCCGGCCTCCAAAGCGACGCTCTCACCGGCTGGAATGTCGACAGATTCAACTGGCCGCATGCTCATCATACCGCCCTCTCCCATGAGAGTCGTATGGACTTCAGTCTTGGCCGCCACAGGCGCTTCCACCGCAATCAGGCGATCAGCTGCGCTGCCTTGGTTTACGATGGTCAGATAGCCGGCTGTCACATTTGCTTGCCCAATGGTCGCCCGGACCCACGCGTTTGAAATCGCGATATCAGCGGCAAAGCCTGAAAGAGGGGCCAAGACTAAACAGGCCAAAGAGCCAGCAGAAAAAAGATATTTGATCATGCGCTAGACATAAGAAAAGCCGGTCGAGATAACAACCGGCTTTTCTGAATTATAAGATAGAAAAGCTAACTTCGATGTGCCGCTCTTTCTTCTGCCGACAACGCAGACTTGGGGTTCGCCGGCGCGCGCGCGGCCAGTACAGCTGCGATCGCAATGGCAACCAGCACCAAAGTCATTTCCAGCGCAAACTCGGTCGGCTTTTCCCAGAACTCCGTAAAGAGATGCCAGCGCCCAGCCAACTCCACCGAGTTCCAGCAAATGATAGCAGTCGGAATACCATACCGGATCGCGGTCGGAACCCGCCAAAATTTAATTAACCGCTGAAACAAATAGAAGCCCCAGATCGTATTTAAGAAAAAAATTCCATACGTAACAGGGTGGCGGTCCCCAAGGATATTCTCGTCATAAATGAACAGCAGCATGAGATAGAAAAACCAGATGACGTAAATCGTCTCCAGGGCCGTAATAGCGGCAAAATTGCGCTCATAATTAGGGGTTGGTTTGGCCACACGCATACCGGCGTTGCGCTGAAACCACAAAAAGAAATTACACTTCGTGTCTTTGTTCAGCAGAAAGTAAACCAGCGTCGACGCCAAAACACCGACCGACGACATCATCACCAGGTATTCGGCTTTTGTCGCAATCTCTCCCGGCATATTGGGGTCCATCAAATCAGGCACTCCGAGGTAGTTGCCAGACCATACGAAAGAAAACTCGACCCAGCCTGTCCACAGAAAAGAGCCAGCCCAGAAGCCAAGCCATGTGGCAGCAACCTCATTGCTGCTTTTCATCCCCCAGAATAACAACCCGGCCCCTGCAAGTCCCATGGCAAAGGCGCATTGGTAGACGTATTCCTCACCAAACACGTTCTCCATCACGATCATGATGGTGTGTCCCAATCCCTGGAACACAAAGACGATGAAAAAGGCAAATAACCCGATGAATGGCGGGCGGGTAAAAAAACCGGCCTTAGATGTTCCGGATGTACTGCTGGCTTCTGCTGGCATATCGAAATGTCCCCCAAATCAATGCAAACAAACCGCGACTGAGCTTTAATCTAATCCAAGCCGGTCTAAACCCTAAAAGAATTAGGGTAACCGCGTGTAACAGATATAGTTTTGACTCGATAGTTTGACACGCTTGGGTTTACACGCTTGGGTTTAATTGAGACCGCAACAGCCTATACCTCAAGCAGCACGCCCTCTTCCAAGCGCACCACACGATCCATGCGCTTGGCTAAGTCTGGATTGTGCGTAGCAACCAACGCCGCCAGGCCATGATCACGTGACAGCTTGATCAAGCCATCGAAAACGCCATCAGCCGTGTGTGGATCGAGATTACCCGTAGGCTCATCGGCCAGCAGCAAATCTGGATGATTTGCCAAAGCCCGAGCGATTGCCACACGCTGCTGTTCTCCCCCGGACAACAACCCTGGCCGATGATCAAAACGTTCCGCCAGCCCTAAGTCTGTCAGAAGCTCCTGAGCCCTTACCGTCGCAGCCTCACGGACCACCCCCCCGATCATCTGCGGCAGCACCACATTCTCGACCGCCGAGAACTCGGGTAGCAAATGATGGTATTGATAGACAAAGCCCAGATGCTTCAGCCGCAACTCAGTCTGACGGCCCTCGGACGCCGTGCCGCAGGCTTCTCCGGCGATGATCACTTCGCCTTTATCGGGCTTTTCCAATAATCCCGCCAGGTGCAGCAGCGTTGATTTGCCGGACCCGGAGGGCCCAACCAAAGCAACTACCTCGCCAGGGTTCACCGTTAGATTAGCGCCACGTAGTACTTCTAGCTTCTTGCCGCCTTGCTCGAAGGTTCGAAAAACGGTCTGAAGTTGTAGAGCTGGAATGCGGGTGATTCTACTCATAGCGTAGCGCTTCAACGGGGTCCGTCCGCGCCGCCCGCCATGACGGATACAACGTTGCGGCTAAAGACAGGCCAAGAGCCATCAACACAACCGAGGCCACCTCGGCCCAATCCATATCCGCCGGAATGGTCGAGAGAAAGTAGATTTCCGCTGAAAACAAATCCGTACCCGTTAAAGTCTCTAAAACTCTTCGGACCGCTTCAATGTTTTCGCAAAACACAATCCCGAGGATCAGACCCAAAATTGTCCCTGTCGCTCCCACACTCGCACCAGCCAGGAAGAACACCCGCATGATCATGCCACGTGTCGCCCCCATGGTTCTCAGGATCGCAATATCACGCCCCTTATCTTTCACCAGCATTATCAGTCCGGCGATTATGTTAAATGCCGCCACCACAATGATCAGCGTAAGAATCAGGAACATCACATTGCGCTCCACCTGCAACGCATTGAACAGCGTTGAGTTGGTTTGCTCCCAGGACAGCACCCGAACACCCGGCCCCGTTGTTTCCATAACCTCGCGGGCAATGAAACGGGCTTGATCCGGGTCCGAAACCTGAACCTCAATGCCTGTAACCGAGCCGGGGTACTTGAAATAAGTTTGAGCCAGGTCGAGCGGCATATAGATAATCGAAGAATCGAAATCGCTCATGCCGACATCAAAAACAGCAACGATGGGATAGTCTTTCAAGCGTGGGGCCGTGCCAAATGCCGTGACGTTCCCTTTCGGTGATATCAACGTCAGTTTATCACCGACGGAAATTCTGAACCGGTCGGCCATACGAATACCGATCATAAGACCTTCGCCGCGGGTAAAGGCAGACAACGACCCCAGAATGATATTTCCGGAGACAACCGTCCGGGCCTCAAGGTCTTCTCCACGAACGCCACGCACAACAGCGCCGGAGGTCACACCGCCTGTGGTCGCCATGACCTGTCCTGTAATCTGCGGCAAGACCGATTCCACCCCTGGGATATTCCGGATGGCATCACCGCGCGCGTCATAATCAGCAATCGAGAATTCAATACCCTGAACCTCAATGTGACCGTTTACGCCGAGAATCCGGCTCATGATGTCCTGCCGGTAGCCGTTCATGACGGCCATCACAATAATCAGGGTGGCAACGCCTAAACCGATCCCGAGCAGGGAAAAACCGGCGATGACTGAGACAAAGCCTTCTTTGCGCCGTGCCCGCAGGTAGCGCCCAGCCATCATCCGCTCGAAGGGGCCAAACATTAGCCGGCCCCCACCTCAGAAGAAGAGCCTGTCAACACCGACAAAACTTGACCCAGCGGCAACGTCTGGCGATCGCCCGTGGCCCGGCGTTTCAGTTCAACCACGCCGTCTTTCAGGCCCTTGGGGCCAACAATCAACTGCCAGGGCAAGCCAATCAGATCCATATTGGAAAACTTCACACCGGCGCGTTCTTCGCGATCATCATAAAGCGTGCTCAGACCAATCTCCTGGAACTTGGCGTATAAGTCGCCGCACACTTTATCCGTCTCAGCATCGCCCGCTTTCAGATTAATCAAACCAACCCGGTAGGGCGCCACCGTATCCGGCCAGATGATACCGTCATCATCATGGCAAGCTTCAATAATCGCGCCAACCAGCCTGGACACACCAATGCCATAGCTGCCCATGTACGGCGTAGCCATCTCTCCGCCTGGAGCAGCGAATTGAGCGCCCATCGGATCAGAATACTTTTTGCCAAAGTGGAATATATGCCCGACTTCAATTCCACGGGCAGAGACCAAATCATCCCCAAGCTCTTTGCCCTGCGACTCATCGTGTTCTTCATCAGTCGCGGCGTATTCGCTGGTCCAGTCATCGACAATCGGCTGCAGGTCGCTGGCATAATCAACGATCAATGGAATTGGCTTTTGCAGCAGAGCCTTGTGGCAATACACGGCGCTTTCGCCGGTTTCAGCCAGCACAATAAATTCGTGACTGAGGTCCCCGCCAATCGGACCAGGGTCAGCCTTCATTGGAATAGCTTTCAGGCCCAGACGCGCGAAGGTCCGCAAATAGGCAACAAACATCTGATTGTAGGAATGTTTCGCCGCTTCGTAGGTCAGATCGAAAGAGTACGCATCCTTCATCAGAAACTCACGCCCACGCATTACCCCAAAACGGGGCCGCACTTCGTCGCGGAACTTCCAATTGATCTGATACAGGTTCAGCGGCAGGTCTTTATAGCTCCGGACGTTGTTGCGGAAAATATCCGTGACCACTTCTTCATGAGTAGGTCCATACAGCATGTCGCGGTCATGCCGGTCCGTCATACGCAGCATTTCCGGGCCATAATCGTCGTAGCGCCCGCTTTCTTTCCACAACTCGCTCGACTGAATTGTGGGCATAAGAATTTCTTGCGCGCCAGCGTCATTTTGCTCTTCACGTACAATCTGCTCGATATTCTTGAGAACGCGTGTCCCCATAGGCAGCCAATTATAGATGCCCGCCGCATGCTGACGCACCAGCCCCGCCCGCAGCATGAGGCGATGTGACGCAACCTGGGCTTCAGACGGCGTCTCCTTGAGGGTAGGGATGAAAGCGCGCGACAACCGCATGAAAAACCTCGAAAAATTAGATTAATAACAAGACTGCCGCGCAATTTAGGCAAAGCTTGGGCGACTGTCTATGAAACCATTTTCAAGCCCGGCACAGGATCAATCAAAAAGTCTATCGCAATGGTCCACGCTGGGTCAGATTAACGATCACACCGTCAGGATCACGGGCCATCATCTCGTGAATTTCAGGCCGGTTGGGAACTTCCATTTTGGTCGGTGGCGTGGCCACAGTGAAACCTTGAGCAAGCATCCCTTCATACAACTCTTTCATGTTTTCCGTCGGGATCACCAATATAGTCTCGCCAGCTTTGACCGTATCAGACCACTCCGTTTCCTTCATCGTCGGCTCTGCATCTTTCAGTTCCATAAGGCCCACCATACCGGTATCAGCGCCAGCTGCGCTCATCACCACCATGTGTAAGCCTGAGATCGTCATGCCCATGAGATCAGAGGCCCCAGGATTGCCAATATGTCCTTCGTAGAACACATCCATCCCCAATAAATCTCTATAAAACTTCAGAGATTTTTCCATATCGCGTACGATGATGGTTGTCCTTTTGACCGGTGCCGTTTTGTTGCTGTCTGACATTTGCTGCCCCCTAATTTCTCTGATTTAACCTGCAGGTGCCCGCGATGCTGCGCAGGCATATCCACCGAGTGCTTTAACCTGATCCGAAACCATATCCCAGGCGGCCTCAAGCCGCTCTCGTGTCTGAAAACCGACCATTGTTATTGCTAATCCGGAGAGATCTCCTTCGAGGGTCGTTATGCTCTCAGGGGCCGCACTGATCACTGTATCACCCTTAGAAACAGTGATAGGAGCCGCCGCTTTGGCCCCACCAGGAACCGCAATCAGAAGAAAAACCTTATGATCGGCTGATGGTGCGAGGTTGGTGCCAGCCACCTGCCCCACATCAACCGATACAGCCCCGGCCCGCAGCTTGGCCGACACCCGGTACTCTGGACCCCACCAGAAATCACCTACCGCTTGCGGTGTCGGAAACTCTCCGACCATGACCATGCGATTGCCCCAGTCGCCGCAGAGCCAATCAACGCCGCGACCGGGTCCGCCAATCGCCAGATATTTGCCTTGGTATTTCTCATAAATTGGCGGCAGGGATGAGGAATACGGCTTCATCTTCTCTGGAATCATGTCCCGCGCAAAAGCGATGGAATATCCGCGCGTCGTCATTCGTACTTCCCCGCCTGCGCTTTAAACGCCGCTTTCGCTTGCATAATACGGTCGTAGATCGCCTGGGCCTCACCGCCAATTTCATCAAGGACCGCCGCGTGACTCGCTTGCCCGGCTTGAACCCAAGCGGCAAGTTCAGCCTCCGTGAGATCGTGTACGGGATCACCTTCGGCCCGGATGCGGGCAATCTCAGCATCCTGATCAAAACGGACTTCGGTGCGCTGCTGCTCAAAGCCGCCAAACGCCTGAAGCATCACCGCACGGTGCTCGTCCGTAAAGCCGTCCCACCATCGTTTATTGACCAGAAATAATCCCGTTTCATAGACATGTCCCGTAAGGGTGAAATGGGGCGCATCTTCGCGTGTTGCTCCCACATGCCAGGTAATCGCCCCAAATCCGCCATTGATCATGCCCGTCTGCAAGGCCGGCACAACGTCTGACATAGTCAGAAACACGGTGTCCGCTTCCAGTTGCTGGAGGAATCCAACCACGGCAGGCGACTGCGCGGCCCGAATACTTAAGCCCTTCACATCAACCGGCAGGCGCACAGCTTGATCCGCATAGAAATGCGACCAGCCAGCTTCCGCAAACATCAACAGCACATAGTTTTCTTTGGCCACCAACGGCTGATAGAGATCGCGGATACAACAATCGTAGACGTAATCCGCCTCCGCCCGGCTCTCGAACAAATACGGCAGGCTCAGCACCGCAACTTCTGGAATCTGAGTTGAAATAACCGACTGTGACGTACCGACAAATTGCACCCGCCCGCGTTTCAATGCGCCCAGAAGTGGCTCAGACGCGCCCAGTTCACCATAAATATGGTAGTCGAGTTCAAATAGGTCCGGGCGCGAGGCAAACACCTCTTTGTAGCCATCCCATTGGCGATCCCAAACTGAACCCTTTGGCGCGCTCGCGGCAATGCGTCCCGTTATAGGCTCAGCCTGACTCGGGCCAATATTCGCCCATAATGCGAACACGATAACTGCAAATGCTGATTTAATATGGTGTTGTATGATCCGCATAAGACAAACATATCTCTGATTGATAAAAGTAGCCTTCAGCCTAATCAAACTAGGTCCTTTTGGGGAGAAATAATGTCCACCGAAACAAACCGCTTTACGGGCGCGTCCGTTATGCGGCGTGTGCTCCAGCGCTTTGGGGTCAAAACCGTGTTTGCCCTGGCTGGCGCCTCGCAGACAAAACTTCTCGATGAATGCGAAAAATCCGGCTTCCGGATCGTTCCCGGCCGGCACGAAAGCGCCACGGTCGGCGCTGCCGATGGGTATGCCCGTGTGACCGGAAAGGTTGGCATTGCCATGGTTAACATCGACCAAGGCATGTCAAACGCCATCACTGGCCTGCAACAAGCACTGGAAGCCTGCTCCCCGGTTGTCGTCCTGGTTGGGCGTGAGCCTGACAGTTGGACTCAGCCAGAACTGGACTTTGATCACGGTGTTCTCGGCATGGTCCAACCCGTCACCAAATGGGCCAGAAATGTTCAGAGCGCCGCGCGCCTTGGCGAGTACCTTGAAGCCGCCTGCCGCCGGGCCTTATCCGGCCGGCCTGGACCAGTCGTACTCGCCTTCCCCAAGGACTTCTTAAGCCAACTTGTCGATCCTGGGGTCGATATCGACACACCTGTTCACATGCCATCTCCGCCCGCACCGATCCCAGAAAATGTGACCAGAGCGGTAGACCTTCTTGAAACTGCGGAACGCCCATTGGTCATCGCCGGGTCCGGAGCCTTTCGCTCCGGTGCTGGCATAGCCTTACGTCAACTCATCACGGATTTCGGCATCCCGGTTGCCACCAACAATCTTGGGCGCGGCCTGGTTGATGAAAATCAAGACTCAGCTTGGGGCTGGCCCCTCGCCCAGTTTGCCACCAAAGATGCCGATGTCGTGGTCTGGGCCGGGGCTCGCATGGGCAAAAAATTCGGCTATGGTCTCAGTCCTCGGTTCCCGGCTTCCACCAAGATGATCCAAATTGATATTGAGGCTGAGGAAATCGGTCGCAATCGCATGGTCGAGGTCGGTATCAATGCCGATTGCAGACTCTCGTTAGAAGCCATACTTTCAGAACTGAAACACCGCAAAACCACTCCGAAAGACCCCACTTGGGTTAAATCCTCCCTGCAAGACCGCCTCAATGCTATCGCAGAAACGGGTCATGAGCAGGACTATATTCATCCCATGCGGTTAGCGCGCGAGGTCAACCTGCGCCTGCCAAAGAATGCCATTTTTGTGCAGGACGGCGCTTCCATCCTGGTGCGCAGTTGGGCTGTCACCACATACAGCGCCGAAGGGGGCTACATGGACACCATGCCACTGGGGTCCATGGGGATGGGCACGCCACTCGCCTTAGGTGCTGTTGCTGGGTCTAAAGAAGTAGCAGCGGAAACCGGCACACCAGAGCGCAAGGTGGTCCTAGTGACCGGTGATGGGGCCTTCGGGTTTTATTGCGCCGAGATTGACTCAGCTGCTCAAGCTGGCCTGCCATTTCTCTGCGTCATCTCCAACAATGGCGGCTGGGGCAATGAAATCCACACCCAACCTCATCAAGTTGGACGAACCATAAATGCCCATTTTGGCGATGTTCAATATAACAAAGTCGCTGAAGGATTAGGTGCGATCGGGTTTCGTGTAGAGACCGTTGAGGACCTAGCACCAATTCTTGATAAAGCTTTTAATATCAATGAGAAGCCCGTTGTTGTTGATGTAATTGTCAAGGATGAGGGCGGGCTAAACCCTCTCACCAGCACCCTTCTTTATCACGACGTAGAGGCAACGCGCGCAACGCACTTTGCCTCAGAAAACAAACCTTCAAACTAGCTGACACCAGACATTAACAAACGTCCTAGTCTTAGTCTGCATTTGCCTCAGGCTTAATAAGCGGCAGCGGGATCCCCGCATCGGTGAAAGCCTCGCGGCAGGCAGCAGCCAGAATTGAGGCGCGATTCAATGGAAGCAGAGAATCATTCCAGTAAACATCACGCCCCTGAACACTAACCCGGCCAACCACGCCCTCCCCAGCAATCAATGCAGACACCCCGCCTTCTGAATCCTCACCCAGACCAAGGCGTTCCGCCAGGTCCAGCCGAATATCGATATTTACAACATCAGGTACCGCAATGTCGTAGCCACCATCCAGATCTGCGGGTGCGACTTGCCGGCCCCGCACATCAACCCCAGGCACGAAAGCAACGTCATCTGCTGGAACATGCGCCACAATTGCGCGGCAATCATCGGTGCTGACACGATGACTTGAGATCTGCGCTAGTGCCGGTACTGACAAAACCACGCATGCGAATGTCGTGAGGCTGATAATCTCGTTTTTCATGCTTTAAGTGTGCATTTGAATGGTTAACAACCGGTTCTTAAAACAGCAGAGCTGGCGCCGCAGAGCCCTAAAACATCAAAATGGAACAACCTGTAATTCCGGCCATAACGCCTTCCAGCGCGTCGTTTTTTCGGCATACACATAGGCCACAGCCTCACTATCCGGATTTGGCCGTACCACCAGATCGAAGGCGTCAGAATAGCCGTGGGGCGCATATACCTTCACGTTTCCTTCATCGTCATGACCAACACCATACATGCTTGAGGGTGTGGTGAAGCGATCGATACCGTCACAACTACTCTTCAAGGGTGGATAAGGAGCGCCAAACTTCTCTTCATACCAAACATGCACCCGCGCCTGATTGCGGATCTGCACCTCCGCCTTGATATCCGAGAAAACGCCCTTGCATCTTAGTATAACCGCATCTTCGGCTTCCCAGCTTAAATCTCCGGGCTCAAAGTAAAACAAGTCGTAATCCTTGATGCCGTAATGAGGTGGGCGACCGGTTTGAACATTCCAAACCGTTTGAAACAGACTCCCCGATACAAGCCAAATATCAGGCAAACCAAGGTCTGGTAGTCTGCTTAGAAGCGTCTCATTAATAGGGTTGATCTTAATCAGATCGAGGAACCGAGCCTCGTCAGCACTCACGCCTGCTCAATCTCAATCAACGTCCCAACAAAGTCTTTAGGGTGCACAAACAGCACCGGCTTGCCGTGAGCGCCAATTCTGGGTTCGCCATCGCCCAGCACACGTTTGCCTTCCGCAATCAACTGGTCGCGTGCCGCCAGGATATCTTCAACTTCAAAGCATAGATGATGCATACCGCCGGATGGGTTTTTATCTAAAAAGCCCTGGATTGGGGAATTCTCCCCAAGCGGGTGCAAGAGTTCGATTTTGGTATTTGGCAGTTTCACAAAAACCACGGTCACGCCATGCTCGGGCAAGTCTTCTGGCTCAGAAACCTCAGCCCCTAACGCATCCCGATAGGTGGCGCTCGCCGCCGCCAAGTCCGGTACAGCAATCGCCACGTGGTTCAATTGTCCAATCATATCGCCCTCTTTCGCAACCAACACCCGATTATACTCTGGCAACATGAACCTTAATCAAGGGTTTGCCCATTTGCCCGCCTGAGAATATGCGGCGCACGCATCTGCGGACAGCCTCTTCAATAACGCCGTCATCCCGCTTTGTTCGGCCAGGTAATCTTTCAATGGCGCTTTCAATCTCAATAGCCAGGGCGTCCTCGCCCTTAGCCTCAAGTGGGTCAACGATCCCCAACACCGACACCTGTGCATCTGTCGCGAGACGGCCATCGTCCTCCAGAACAACCGACACCACCACACTGCCGCCATAAAACATCTTCTTTCGGTCTCGCAGCACCGGATCCCAGAACGGCACCGCCTTAGTGCCTTCCCAAGACATTCTTCCAGCCCAAACTTCACCCATGACTTTTGGATCGCCAGGGGCCAGACGAACAGCACAGCCATTTTCCACTTGTATCGCTTGGGGCACCTGGCACTCTAAAGCCAGAGCCGCATGTGCCCGCATATGCATGTATTCACCGTGAACCGGAATGGCGGTATGTGGACGGATCATGCCGTACATGCGTCGCATCTCATCCCGTGCCGGGTGACCAGAAACATGGATAGGGGCATTTTTAGCGGTAATGATATCCACACCTAGTCGTGCCAGTTGATTCTGCAATTTGAAAATCGACTTCTCGTTCCCCGGAATCACCCGCGACGAAAACACAACCGTGTCTCCCTCTTCCAGGGTAACTTCGCGATGGTTGTTAAAGGCAATGCGACTGAGAGCCGCTCGCGCCTCGCCTTGGCTGCCGGTGCAGATATAGAGCACTTTATCGTTTGGCAGATGGGCTGCATCCTCGGCTTCATAAAACGTTAAATCGTCAGACAAGTAGCCAGTCTTACGCGCCGTCTCCGTGACACGCCACAGCGAGGCTCCGACAAGACAGACATGCCGATCATTGGCCTCAGCCGCCCGCGCAATACTCTCCACCCGAGCAAAGTTGGACGCAAAGCAACCAACAGCAACGCGACCGCTGAGTTTCCCAATTAATTCTGTAAGCGCAACAGCCACATCCCCTTCGGATCCTGCCTCACCTTCTGAGAAAACATTGGTTGAATCCGCAATCATCGCCAATACGCCCTCGTCACCAAGCGCCTCAAGCGTTGCAAAATCAGTGATTTCACCAATCAGGGGGTCAGGGTCGAACTTCCAATCGCCCGTATGCATGATGTTGCCATAGGATGTACGGATGGCCAGCGCATTCGGCTCAGGAATGGAATGAGTCAGCGTGATAAACTCTATATCAAAGGGCCCGAGTTCAAGCCTGCCCCCCAATGGAATGATGGTCAGTGGCACAACATCTTGCAGGCCCGTCTCGACGAGCTTTCGTTTCAAAAATTCCGCCGCAAAGGGAGTCGCATAAACCGGGCATTGCAGTTGCGGCCACAAGTAACACACCGCCCCCAAATGATCTTCATGGGCATGGGTCAGCACCAAGCCTAATAGCGTGTCCTTGCGCTCGGCGATAAAGCTGGGATCCGGCATAACCACATCGACGCCCGGAATACTGTCATCCCCAAATGTGACCCCAAGATCGACCATCAGCCATTGGTCATCACAGGCATACAGATTCAAATTCATGCCGATCTCGCCGGAACCACCCAGCGGCACAAACCACAATCCTTTGTTTAAACCCTTTGGTACAGGCCGGGAGGCGGGGCGTGCCGTGCTCATACCGGATTACGTTCGTGCACAGCGCGCAAACCACGCAAGGTCAACGTGTCATCCGTATGATCAATCACACCAGCAGACTCTGCAAACAGTGGTGCCAGACCGCCTGTGGCGATCACTTTTAAACCCGGACCTTGTTCAGCCTGGATACGACCAACCAACCCTTCAATCAAACCAATGTAACCCCAAAAAACGCCTGATCTCATCGCCTCTACGGTAGACGTTCCAACAACAGGCGCGTTCCCAGGGTTTTCAATCGGAATTTTAGGCAGCAAAGCCGTCGCCATATGCAGCGCTTCCATCGAAAGGTTTATACCAGGGGTAATAACGCCGCCCGCATAGTTACCATCCTTGTCGACGACATCGAACGTTGTCGCCGTACCAAAATCGATAATGATCAACGGACCACCATAGGTTTCCTGTGCTGCAATAGCATTGACCAGCCGGTCATCGCCAACCTCGCGGGGATTTTGCAGCAACACATTCAGCCCAAGTACAAGACCTTCATCGCCTACAAAACGCGCGTTCACCTCAAAGAAAGATTGGCACATTGTCCGCAAGGCACGATCCTTGCTGGGCACCACAGAAGAAACAATAGCAGCTGTTATATCGTCTCGCGCAATGCCATCCCGCTGCATAATCTGAGTCAGCCATACCCCATAATCATCGCCGGTTTTTTCGCTTTGCGTTGCCGTGCGCCACTGCCCCACCAGCCTATCGTCTTCATAAACAGCGAACACGATGTTCGTGTTCCCACAATCAATCACCAGCAACATGGTTAAGCTCCGGCCCCAAAAAAGACGTCACCCGCAGACACAGTTTTAACGCCACTCATACCTTGCTCTAATAAAAGTGCACCGTCCTCCGCCAAACCTTTAAACGTGCCTTCAAAGGTATCTTGAGGTAAACGCACGACAACATGTTCTCCAACACCGGTCGCACGGCTCAACCAGGCCCGTCTTACCGGTGCAAATCCCAACGTCCGTAATGTCCCGAGCCATTTAGATAAACACTGCGCGAGGCTTACGGCTAGATCTTCAGGCGCAATAGACAAGTCAGACAATGAACCAACAGGGTAAAGCGCATCTTCAACCACTGTCTCAATCAAATTGACCCCAATACCAACAATCACCTGAGACCGCTCAGGCACGGCTTCGAGCAATAGCCCGGCGGCTTTTCCACCTCTGTACAACACGTCATTGGGCCATTTACAGCACAAGGCAGCCACTTCACGACCGGCGACCAATTCAACGGCATCTATCAAAGATAAGGCTGCAACAAAACCAACTTCGCCTCCAGTTGGTGACGGCGCATCAACCAGAATACTCACATAAAGATTACCCGTTGGGCTGCTCCACACCCGGCCTCGCCGGCCACGACCAGACGTTTGTGTCTTTGCCAGAAGAAGCAAGCCCTCAGACTCGCCCGCTTCGGCGAGTTTCCTCATATCTGAATTCGTGCTTTCAGTCTCGGAGACTTTGGTGAGACGCCATCCTGTCGGTAGCTCAGACACGAAGGTCATGAAAGTTTTAGTCTAACCCGGAAACAGGGCTGCAGCTGCTGTGTCTGCACCAGCCAGAAGTGGCTCAGGAAGACCAACAAAGAGCACGACTAAAAGCGCGCACAATCCCATAATTAAAGCCGTGGAGTGATCGGGACGATCAAAAGCTTCTACAGACTCATCAAAATACATAATCTTGATCAGACGTAGATAGTAAAAGGCCCCGATGACGCTGGACAGAAGTCCGATCACCGCAAGAGGAATCAGCCCCTCGTTCACGGCGGCAACAAACACGAAATACTTGCCGAAAAATCCGGCCAGAGGCGGTATGCCTGCCATGGAGAACATCAAAATCGCCAAGGCCAACGCAATGGCCGGATTTGTCTTGGACAATCCGGACAAATCATCAATGCTTTCCACGTAGCGTTCTTTAACGCGCATGGACAAAATAACCGCAAACGTCCCGACATTCATAAACAGGTAGATGAGCATGTAGTAAATCATACCCCTCGCCCCTTCTTGCGTGCCGGCCACCAGGCCAATCAGTGCGTAGCCAACATGACCGATGGAACTATAGGCCATCAAACGCTTGATGTTGTTTTGCGCGATTGCAGCAACGGCGCCCCACAGCATCGACGCAACGCAGATCACGGTCAGCACTTGCCGCCATTCATCCATCAGACCTTCGAATGGTCCGACTAAAACCCGCAAAAACAAACACAGCGCTGCGATCTTCGGACCAACCGAGAAAAATGCCGTCACCGGTGTGGGAGATCCCTCGTAAACGTCTGGCGTCCACATATGAAATGGCACGGCAGATATTTTGAACGCCAAGCCACAGATCACAAAAATCAACCCGACCAAAACACCGGTGTTCTGTTCAACACCCGTCAATGCATCGGCAAGTCCGGCAAAGGAGGTGGTTCCGGCAAACCCATAGACCAGCGACGAGCCATACAGCAGCAAGCCAGATGCCAACGCGCCAAGAACGAAGTACTTCACGCCCGCTTCCGTCGCCCGCAGATTACCGCGATTGAAGGAGGCCAGCACATACAGCGCCAAACTTTGAAGCTCTAAGCCAATGTACAATGAGATGAGATTGTTGGATGACACCATCATCATCATGCCCAGCACGGCAAACAGCATGATTACCGGCATCTCATATCGTGCGATGCCTTCATTCTTCGCCCAAGATAACGCCAGGAACATCGACAACGCCGCCGCCAACAAAATCAGCATCTTGGCGAATCCGGTAAACGCGTTCACCACAAACAGGCCGTTAAAGGTCACGGTTTCAACAGCATTTGTGGTCAGCGCAAGAACCGCTGCAATGGCAAACGCAAGAACAGCCAGTAGGGTAACACCGCGCGCCGGATCGGTTTTGCGGAAGACACCGACCATCAACAAGGCCATACCGGCAATGGCCAAGAAAATCTCAGCATACGCGGGGGTTAAATCTGGGAGTGCAGTCATATCCATCTCCCCTATCGGCCCAACGCGACGCGCACGCCATCCGCCAGGCCAAGCATGGCCGTGTTGGCGTCAATCGCTGACTGATAATCGGCAATAAGTTTCGCAACAGAAACATCCATCACACTCAGGAACGACATCGGATAAACGCCCATCCACATCACCACCACACATAAAGGTGCAAAGATGGCAACTTCGCGCGGATTGAGATCGGTCATACCTTTAAGGTCTTCCTTCACCAGCTCGCCATAAATGACGCGCCGGTAGAGATACAGCATATAGGTCGCTCCCAGAATCACGCCGGTCGCGGTAAACAGCGCAACCCACGTATTAACCTGGAACACTCCGGTCAGAACCAGGAACTCGCCGACGAAGCCAGCCGTCCCTGGCAAACCAACGGAGGCCATCATCATCAGCATAAAGACGAGTGCATACTTCGGCATGTTATTGGCCAAGCCACCATAACGGTTGATCTCGCGGGTGTGTAAACGATCGTACACCACTCCCACACAGAGGAATAATGCACCAGAAACAACCCCATGGCTCAGCATCTGATAGATCGCCCCCTCAACAGCCTGCTGCGTCGCGGCAAAAATACCGACGGTCACGAACCCCATATGCGCGACAGAAGAATAAGCAATCAACTTCTTCATATCTTCTTGGGCCAAAGCCACCAAGGATGTGTAGATCACAGCGACAATGGAAAGGCCGTAAATCAATGGCGTAAAGTATTCACTGGCCAGGGGCAGCATCGGCAGAGAGAAGCGCAGGAAGCCATAAGCGCCCATCTTCAGCAATACTCCAGCCAGAATAACCGAGCCTGCCGTTGGCGCTTCCACGTGGGCGTCCGGCAACCAGGTATGCACAGGCCACATCGGCACTTTCACTGCGAATGACGCAAATAAGCCCAGCCACAGCCAGAACTGCATCTGGAACGGGAATTCCGTCGCCATCAGCGTCGGTACGTCTGTAGTACCCGCAACAAAGTACATGGCCAGAATCGCGACCAGCAGCAGCACCGAGCCCATCAGGGTATAGAGGAAGAACTTAAAGGCCGCGTACACGCGCCGCGCCCCACCCCAAATCCCAATGATCAGGAACATAGGGATCAGCACAGCTTCGAAGAACAGGTAGAACAACACCATGTCTAAGGCACAGAACATGCCAATCATCATGGTCTCTAAGATCAGGAACGCGATCATGTATTCCCGCACACGGGTCTTAATCGCATCCCAACTGGCCAACACACAAATCGGCATCAGGAAGGTGGACAGGATGACGAACAGCATAGAAATGCCATCCACTCCCATATGGTAGTTGATCCCAAACAGCGGGAACCACTCAGCCTTCTCCACAAACTGGAAGTCGGCCGTGCTTTTGTCGAAATTCGCCCAGATCAGCAGCGAGACAAGGAACGCCCCAAGCGTAACCCACAACGTCACCCACCGGCAGTTGCGGGCCACAATCTCTGGGTCATCGGCGCGAATCGTCAGCAACAAAAGTACGCCCAGCAAGGGCATAAACGTGACCACGCTCAGCAGCGGTAAACTTTCAGCAAATCCGTTCATCTGCTCAGCCCCCCACCACAATCCACGATACGAATAAGGCAACGCCAATGATCATCGCGAACGCATAGTGATAGAGATAACCAGACTGAACAGCGCCAAGCTTGCGCGCGCCATTGGCAATGGAGGATGAAATGCCATCAGGACCAAAGCGGTCAATGATGCCTTGATCGCCTTTCTTCCAAAGTTTGTCACCAATCCAAAAGGCCGGGCGCACAAACAGGAAGTCATAAAGCTCGTCGAAGTACCATTTGTTCAGCAGGAATTGATAAACGCCAGGGAACTCCGCAGCCAGTTTTGCTGGCATATCTGGCTTCCGCATATACATTTGGAACGACACAGCTAGGCCAATCGCCGTCACAACCAATGGCGACCACACCACCCACGCCGGTACATGATGCGCGTCTTCAACAGCATCTGCCCCAACCACGGCCAGCGCATCACGCCAGAAGTCTAGTCGGCCATCGCCGACAAACACATCATAGCCAACCATGCCAGCAAAGATGGCACCAAGGGCCAGACCAGCCAGGGGAATCGTCATAGACAATGGGCTCTCATGGACATGGTCCATCACATCCTTATCCGCACGCGGCTTGCCGTGGAACGTCATGAACAACAGCCGCCCAGAATAGAATGCCGTTAGCAACGCCGCGCCAATGCCCATCACAAAGGCATAGGTGCCCACGCTGGAATGTGCCGCGTAAGCCGCTTCAAGCACGAGGTCCTTAGAATAGTATCCCGCAAAAGGCGGCACCGCGACCAAAGCCAACGTGCCAATCCACATCATCGCATAGGTGAACTTAATGTGCTTCCAGATGCCACCCATCTTGCGCATGTCTTGCTCGTCGGACATGGCGTGAATGACCGACCCTGAGCCAAGGAAAAGTAAAGCTTTAAACCAGGCGTGAGTCATCAGGTGGAAGATGGCGGCTGAATAGGCCCCGACACCACAGGCAAAAAACATATAGCCCAACTGCGAACAGGTCGAATAGGCTATCACGCGCTTGATATCGTTCTGTACACAGCCAATGGTGGCCGCAAAAAAGGCTGTCGAAGCCCCAACAATGGTCACAACTTGCAACGCCGATGGGGCATATTCAAACACCGGCGACATCCGTGCCACCAGGAACACACCCGCCGTCACCATGGTTGCGGCATGAATCAACGCCGACACCGGTGTCGGACCTTCCATGGCATCTGGCAACCAGGTGTGCAGCAACAACTGAGCTGACTTGCCCATGGCACCGACAAACAGCAGCAGCGAGATCAATGTTAGCGCATGCCCTTCAATGCCAAAGAACGTTACCCTGTCATCCACATGGTTCGGCACCGCATTAAAAATCGCGTCAAACGTGACCGCGTCAAACAGCATGTAAATGCCAAAGATCCCCAGCAGGAAGCCAAAGTCTCCAACCCGGTTGACCACAAACGCTTTGATGGCCGCCGCGTTAGCCGAGGGCTTCTTAAACCAGAACCCGATCAGCAGGTAGGAGACAACGCCGACGCCTTCCCAGCCAAAGAACAACTGCACCAGGTTATCGGCGGTCACCAGCATCAGCATCGCAAAGGTAAACAGCGACAGATACGCCATAAACCGGGGCTTCGAGTCATCATGGCTCATGTAGCCAACCGAGTAGACGTGAATCAGTGTGGACACACAGGTCACCGTCATCACCATGACAGCAGACAAAGTGTCAAAACGCAGCGCCCAGGATGTTTCAAAGGTGCCGGAGTTAATCCAGCTCATCAGTGTCACAACGCGCTCGTTGCCGCCAATCGCCACATCAAAGAACAGTGGGATCGATAAAACAGCAGCGGACCCAACGCCCACGCATGTCACAACCTGAGAGGCCCGGTCACCAATCTGGCGGCCAAAGAACCCAGCGATAAGTGCCCCTAACAGAGGCAGGAAAATTGCGGCAGCTTCCATGATGCCCCTACCCCTTCAACTCGTTAATATCTTCCACCGCGATAGACCGGTGAGAACGATAGAACACCACAACAATGGCCAAGCCGATGGCCGCTTCAGCGGCGGCAACAGTTAGCACCAGCATGGTGAAAATTTGCCCAACCAAATCACCGAGGTAGGCCGAGAACGCGACGAAATTGATGTTCACCGCCAACAGCATCAACTCGATCGACATCAAAATAACGATCAGGTTTTTCCGGTTAAGGAAAATCCCAAAGATACCGAGCGTAAACAAAATCGCAGCAACAGTGAGAAAGTGCGCGAGACTGACAACCATAATTATAGCCCCTTCCCTGACTCGACCTTAACGATCTCAAGGGTGTCTTCAGGGCGACGGGCATTCTGGTCCGCAATCACTTGCTTACGCACGCCTGCACGAGAACGGTGCGTCAGAACAATAGATCCAATCATAGCCACCAGCAGAATTAATCCGGAGGCCTGGAAGACGTAGAGATAATCCGTATATAGAATCTGACCAATAGCTTCGGTGTTCGTAATCACCGCAGGGTCGGGCGTTGGCGCAGCACGCATGGCCTCTGCACTGTCAGAAACCTGCCACGCCACGAACACGGTGACCAGTTCAGCCAGCAACAGTCCCCCGACGAGAAGACCCGCGGGCAAATACTTCAGGAACCCTTCCCGCACCACCGTAATGTTGATGTCGAGCATCATCACCACAAACAGGAACAACACCGCGACAGCACCCACGTACACTACGACCAAAATCATCGCGACGAATTCAGCACCCAGCAGAACAAACAGTCCGGCGCCATTGAAGAACGTGAAAATCAACCACAGCACAGAGTGAACAGGGTTCTTCTGAAAAATAACGTTCAGCGCCCCAATAACCGCAAGGGCCGCGAACAGATAAAACGCCAGCGTAGCCGCAATCATCGCGCGCCCCCGATGGTGCATACCGTCTTTTTAGTGTTAACCTGCTGCATTCGTCTTCCCCGTCGTCTGACCTGAATTACCGGTAAGGTGCGTCGAGCTCGAGCCGCTTTGCGAGCTCAGACTCCCACCGGTCACCATTGGCCAGCAGCTTATCTTTGTTGTAGAGCAATTCTTCCCGCGTCTCGGTCGCGAACTCAAAGTTCGGACCTTCGACAATGGCATCTACCGGGCAAGCTTCTTCGCAGAAACCGCAATAGATACATTTGGTCATATCAATGTCGTAACGCGTTGTGCGTCGACTGCCATCTTCGCGCGGCACCGCTTCAATGGTGATGGCTTGTGCCGGACAAATGGCTTCACACAGTTTGCAGGCGATGCAGCGCTCTTCACCATTGGGATAACGACGCAAGGCGTGCTCCCCTCTGAAGCGCGGGCTCAATGGCCCTTTTTCAAACGGGTAGTTAATGGTCACTTTCGGACCAAACATATACTTCAGCGTCAACCACATGCCACTCAGCAATTCACTGAGCAGAAAAGAACGCGCGGTACGATCAAAAGATGCCATGGCTAAGTCCGTTCCTTATGCCGGCAATTTATCAAAGTAGACGAGGAAACCGGCTGTCAGCACCAACCAAATCAGCGACAGCGGCAAGAACACTTTCCATCCCAGGCGCATCAGTTGGTCATAGCGATATCGTGGGAAGGTTGCCCGGACCCAGATGAACACAAACAAGCAGAAAGCGATTTTGGCCGCGAACCAGACCACGCCCGGTATCATGTTCAACGGAGCAACGTCATACGGGGGCAACCAACCGCCGAGGAACAGAATGGTCACCATGCCGCTCATCATAATCATGTTGGCGTATTCGCCCAGGAAGAACAGAGCAAATGACATCGATGAGTATTCGGTCATGAAGCCAGCGACCAGTTCTGACTCAGCCTCTGGCAAGTCAAACGGGTGACGGTTTGTTTCCGCCAATACTGAGATAAAGAATACAATGAACATTGGCAGGTGCGGAATAAAGTACCAGCCCGGCAGGAAGCCAAACAATGGCTCCGATTGTGCCTGAACCAGTTCACTCAAATTTAAAGTCCCGGCAGTCACTAGAACCGTAATCATGATGAAACCGATGGAGACTTCGTACGACACCATTTGCGCGGCAGAGCGCATCGCGCCCAAAAACGCATAGCGCGAGTTAGAGGCCCAACCCGCCATCACCACGCCATAGACGCCAAGTGATGAAATCGCAAACAGATACAGCACACCGACGTTCAGGTCGGAGATCACCCAACCCGCATTCACGGGAATAACGGCCCAGGCCAGCATCGCCAGCGAGAAGGTCACCATCGGTGCCAGGAAGAAGACCATCGGGCTCGCCCCGGATGGCAACACTGTTTCTTTGGTTAAAAGCTTTAGGGCATCCGCAATCGGTTGCAGCAATCCAAACCAGCCCACAACGTTCGGGCCAATCCGCATTTGCATCGCCCCAATAATACGGCGTTCAGCGTAAGTGAGATAAGCGACACTCACCAGAATAGGAACCATAAACATCAGGATCTGAATTACGATCCAGAGCACAGGCCAAATGTAACCTGTCCATAACTCAGCCATAGGTGCCCGTCACTTTCCCGGACTTGCCGATCACAAACTCTTGGGTGCATTGCGCCATCGTACGTGAGGCGCGACTGATCGGGTCTGTCTGATAATAGTTCGTTACAGGCGACACCAAAGGTGTAGCCTCGATAGCGCCTGCTGTGCCAAACGCAGACCAATCTTCAACGATAACTTCATCAATATGCGTGAAGATAGAATTACACTCGGCCAAAGCCGCACGCACTTGATCCAACGAGTCATACGGCAGTGTTTTGCCGAGGCTGTCAGACAGCGCACGAACAATAGACCAGTCTTCGCGCGCATCACCGGGCGGGAAAATTGCCCGCTGCCCCAATTGAGGGCGACCCTCGGTGTTCACATACGTGCCGCTCTTTTCGGTATAGGCCGCACCCGGCAGAATAACATCAGCCACATGGGCACCGGCGTCCCCGTGATGACCTTGATAGATGACAAACGCGTTTTTCAGCTTCGTTGTATCAATTTCGTCTGCGCCGAGCAGGTAAACGACCTCAATCGCACCAGAGGCCGCAGCATCCAAAATAGCGCGCGTGTCTTTGCCGTGCTCGCCGGGCACAAATCCAACATCCAGCGCTCCAACACGTGCTGCAGCCGTATGAAGAACGTTAAAGCCATTCCAATCGCCGGACACCATACCCGTCGCTTCTGCAAGCTTATAACCTGCCGCGAGAAGTGCGGCTCCATCCGCACGGGTCAGCGCGCCCATACCAAACACAACCATGGGACGCTCTGCATCTTTCAAAGTTTTTGCGAAAGCATGGGTGCCGTCAGCAACCTGCGCCAGCACGTCCGCTGTTTCACCCAAGTGCTCATAGGGATAGGTCAGGTCAGCACCTTCCCCAATGACTGCGATCTTAACACCACCGGCCAAATACCGTTTGCGGAGGCGCGCGTTTAAAATCGGTGCTTCCTTGCGGGGGTTCGTGCCAACCAACAAAATGGCGTCGGCATCTTCAATCCCCGAGATGGTCGTGTTGAACAGGTAGGAGCTGCGCACCTTCGGGTCCAACACTGCGCCATCTTGACGACAATCCATATGTGGTGAGCCCAAAGCCCCCATCAGATCTTTCAATGCCAGCGTCGATTCACAATCAACCGTATCCCCAACCAGGGCCGCGATTTTATCACCACTGAGTCCGGAGACTTTTTCAGCGATTGCAGCAAAAGCTTCTGACCACTCTGCTGGCTGAAGTTTGCCATCGCGACGCACATAAGGCTGATCGAGGCGCTGGTACTTCAGTCCGTCGCACGCGTTGCGTGACTTATCCGCCAGCCACTCTTCGTTCACCCACTCATTCAGGCGCGGCAGAACGCGCATCACTTCGCGGCCACGGCTATCAACGCGAATGTTGCTACCCACCGCATCCATAACATCGACGGATTCCGTTTTACGCAGCTCCCAGGAGCGGGCGGTAAACGCATACGGTTTATTCGTCAGTGCGCCAACGGGACAAAGATCAACAACGTTGCCCGATAACTCAGAGGTCAACGCCCCTTCTAGATAGGTTGTAATTTCGGTATCTTCGCCACGCCCCGTTGCGCCAATTTCGGTAACGCCGGCAATCTCCTCGGCAAACCGCACACATCGCGTGCAGTGAATACACCGGGTCATAATCGTCGAAACAATCGGCCCCATGTACTTGTCTTTAACGGCCCGCTTTTGCTCTCCATAGCGTCCACGGTCATACCCAAAAGCCAAGGCTTGATCTTGCAGATCACACTCACCGCCCTGGTCACAAATCGGACAATCCAAGGGGTGATTGATCAGCAGAAATTCCATCACGCCATTGCGCGCTTTAACAGCCTTCTCGGATTTGGTGTGCACCACCATCCCCTCGCCGACCGGCATGGCACAGGACGCCACCGGTTTGGGTGACTTTTCAACTTCAACCAAACACATGCGGCAGTTGCCAGCGATGGACAAGCGGTCGTGATAACAGAACCTGGGAATCTCCGCGCCCGCTTCTTCAGCGGCCTGCATGATGGTAATCCCGGGTTCTACTTCTATCTCGACCCCGTCAATAGTGAGCTTAGGCATACCTTGTCCTTACGCCGCACGCGGCAATTTGCCGTCACGATAGTCTTTGATGCGTTGTTCTAATTCAGGTCTGAAATGCCGGATCAATCCCTGCACCGGCCAAGCGGCCGCATCCCCAAGAGCACAAATCGTATGCCCTTCGATCTGATAGGAGACCTGTTCCAGCATATCAATTTCTTCAAGCGACGCTTCGCCCGTCACCATCCGCTTCATCACCCGATACAGCCACCCCGTCCCTTCACGACACGGCGTGCACTGTCCGCAACTTTCGTGTTTATAAAAGGCAGACAGACGTGTGATCGAAGCAATCATATCGGCGGATTTATCCATCACCATAACGGCGGCAGTCCCAAGACCCGACTTCACGTCGCGCAGAGAATCAAAATCCATCAGAACAGTGTCGCAGATTTCTTTCGGCAAACACGGCACAGAACTCCCGCCGGGAATAATTGCCTGAAGATTATCCCATCCGCCAATGACGCCACCGCAATGCTTGTCGATGAGCTCCTTCAGCGGAATGCTCATCTCTTCTTCCACATTGCATGGACGGTTCACATGGCCAGAAATGCAGAAAACTTTTGTGCCCGTATTGTTGGGTCGGCCAAAACCAGCAAACCATGACGCACCGCGTCTCAAAATTGTTGGGGCAACCGCGATGCTCTCAACATTGTTTACCGTCGTCGGGCAACCGTACAAACCAACGCCAGCCGGAAACGGTGGCTTCAGTCTTGGCTGACCCTTTTTACCTTCGAGGCTTTCGATCAAGGCTGTTTCTTCGCCGCAGATGTAAGCCCCCGCGCCGCGATGCAGGTATAGATCAAAGTCCCACCCCGAGCCGCAGGCATTTTTACCAATCAAACCGGCTTCGTAAGCCTCATCAATGGCCACCTGCAGGTTCGAGGCTTCCTGATAGAACTCACCGCGAATGTAGATGTAGCAGGCATGCGCATTCATCGCGAAGCTGGCCAGCAAGCACCCTTCCACCAGCTTGTGCGGGTCAAACCGCATCATGTCGCGGTCTTTACAGGTGCCGGGCTCGCCCTCGTCCGCATTCACCACAAGATAATGCGGACGCTCACCAACCGTCTTGGGCATGAAGGACCACTTCAGGCCCGTCGGGAAACCAGCGCCGCCACGACCACGCAGCCCAGAGGCTTTCATCTCATCAATGATCCATTCCTGGCCCATCGCCATCAGGTCTTTGGTTCCATCCCAATCGCCACGAGCACGGGCGCCAGCGAGGCCCCAGTCGTGCTCGCCATAGAGATTGGTGAAAATGCGGTCTTTATCTTGCAACATCACGCGTTTTCCTTGGCCTTCATTTCGGCCTCTTTCGCTTTGCGAGCGGCCTCTTTGGCCTCTTCATACTTCTGCTTTGCAGATGCCAGATCTTGCATCTGCGGCGGTGAGTTTGGATCCTCGGTCAACGTCGAGCGCTGTCCTTCCGGCTCCGCCCCTTGGCGGCCAGCGGCGGACCCTGGCTCAGGTGGAGTGCCCGCTTTAATGGCCTCAATCAACGAGGCCATGCGGTCATAATCCAGGTCTTCGTAATAATCATCGCCGACGGCAACCACCGGCGCATTCACACAGGCACCTGCGCATTCCACTTCGCTCAACGTGAACGCCCCATCAGGTGTTGTCCCACCGAACTTTATGCCCAGTTTATCTTCGCACGCCTTCACCACATCATCGGACCCGCGCAACCAGCACGACAGACTCGTGCACACTTGCAGATGACATTTGCCAACGGGGTGAAGGTTGAACATCGTGTAAAAGGTCGCGACCTCAAGCACCCGGATCACCGGCATGCTCAACATCTCGGCAACCACTTCGATCGCAGGCTTCGTCACCCAGCCCTCTTGGCGTTGCGCAAGATCCAGCAAAGGAATGACCGCGCTTTGCTGGCGCCCTTTTGGATACTTGGCAATAATTCTTTCGGCCCGTGCTTTACTCTCGTCCGTAAATGCGAAGTGCTCTGGTTGCTCTTTGGCAAGGTTACGCGTGCTCATCGGTCGACCTCACCGAACACAATATCAAGGGACCCCAGCACCGCTGGGACGTCCGCCAACATGTGACCGCGCAGCATGAAATCCATGCCCTGCATATGCACAAAGCCTGGGGCACGAATGCGACAGCGATAAGGCTTATTAGACCCATCAGAAACCAGATAAACTGCAAACTCACCTTTGGGCGCTTCTACGGCCGCATAGGTTTCCCCGCGCGGCACATGATAGCCCTCAGTGTACAGCTTGAAGTGATGGATCAAGGCTTCCATTGAGCCTTTCATATCGCCCCGGGGTGGCGGGCTGATCTTGCGGTCTTGAACTTTCACCGGACCAGTCGGCATCTTTTTCAAACACTGATGAATGATGCGCAGCGACTCACGCATTTCAGCAACACGCACGATATAGCGGTCGTAGCAATCGCCATGCTTACCGATGGGGATGTCGAAATCCATTTCGTCATAGCCGTCATAAGGCTGGGCTTTTCGCAAATCCCACGCATATCCACTGGCCCGCAGGTTCGGCCCGGTGAAGCCCCAGTCCAGCGCCTCTTCCTTGCTAACGGTTCCAATATCGACGGTGCGTTGTTTAAAAATCCGGTTATTGGTTAACAGGCCCTCCATGTCGTCGAGGACTTTCGGAAAATTCTCAGCCCATGCGGCAATCCGTTCGGCCAATCCCGGCGGCAAGTCTCTGGCAACGCCCCCCGGACGCACATAAGCCGCGTGCATGCGGGCCCCCGAAACATCGTCGTAAAAGCCCATCAGCTTTTCGCGCTCTTCAAAGGTCCACAGAAACGGCGTCATGGCACCAACGTCCATGGCGTAGGACGCAATGTTCATGATGTGATTCAAAATGCGCGTCAGCTCGCAGAACAACATACGAATATACTGGCCGCGCTTCGGCACATCGATGCCGAGCAGGCGCTCAACCGCAATCGCATACGCCTGCTCTTGGTTCATCGGCGACACGTAATCAAGGCGGTCAAAATACGGCACCGCCTGCAGATAGGTTTTGTGTTCAATCAGCTTTTCCGTGCCGCGATGGAGTAACCCGATATGCGGATCAACACGATCAATCGTCTCGCCCCCCATCTCCAGCACCAAACGCAATACGCCGTGCGCCGCCGGATGCTGTGGCCCGAAGTTAACGGTGTAGTTCTCAATCTCGGCTTCTATGGATTCAGCCATCTTAGGATGCTTTCTCATCGCCCGGGAGCATTTGCTGGTGTGCGTGTTCGGCACCCTCCCATGGACTCATGAAGTCAAAAGTGCGGAAATCTTGGGTCAGTTTAACCGGCTCATAGACGACCCGTTTTTGGGTTTCGTCGTAACGCACTTCAACATAGCCGGTGAGCGGAAAGTCTTTGCGTTGGGGATGTCCATCAAAACCGTAATCGGTCAAAATACGGCGCAAGTCAGGATGATCCGAGAAGAACACGCCATACATGTCCCAAATTTCGCGTTCGAACCAATCAGCGCAGGAAAAAATACTCGCCACAGAAGGCACCGTCGTGTCTTCGCTTGCTGCCACCTTAACCCGCACACGCAGGTTCTGCTTCATACTGAGCAGATGATAAACAACTTCAAAACGCTTTTCGCGATCGAGAAAATCAACACCACAGATATCGACCAATTGTGTAAACTGACAATTGCTGTCATCGCGTAAATGCTTGAGCACTTTAACAATGGAGGGCGGTTGCACCCATACCGTTAAGTCTTCCCGCTCAACCGTCGCACTGATGATGTCATCCGTTAGCGACAAACTGAGAGCTTCCGCCAAGTCGGCCAGCGCCGATGTGTTTTCTGAATTTTTTTCCATCCGCCTTCTCCTTGATCGTCTGCTTAACGATCCAATGTGCCGACACGGCGGATTTTTTTGTGCAACTGCAGAATACCGTACAACAAGGCTTCAGCGGTAGGCGGGCATCCCGGCACATAAATATCGACCGGCACAACGCGGTCACAACCGCGCACGACGGAATAAGAGTAATGATAGTAGCCCCCGCCGTTTGCGCAGGACCCCATAGAGATCACCCAGCGCGGCTCGGGCATTTGATCGTAAACTTTGCGCAGTGCAGGTGCCATTTTATTGGTCAAGGTACCAGCAACGATCATCACGTCAGACTGCCGTGGGCTCGGACGAAACACCATGCCGAAGCGATCAAGATCATAACGCGCCATGGCGGAATGCATCATCTCAACAGCGCAACAGGCCAAACCGAACGACATCGGCCACATCGAGCCAGTGCGCGCCCAATTGGCAAGCTTATCGACCGATGACAACACAAAGCCCTTGCTTTGCAGTTCTTCCGCCACGCGGGCGACGACATTTTGATCTGCATCCGTGGTGGCCCGGATTGGATCGCTTTCGACTTGAGCCGGAATCGTCACTCCCATTCCAGAGCTCCTTTTCGCCATTCGTAAATAAAGCCGACGGTTAACACGCCCAGAAACACCATCATCGACCAGAATCCGAACATCCCGATGTCAGACAAGCTCACCGCCCACGGAAAGAGGAAGGCAACTTCCAAGTCAAAAATAATGAAGAGAATGGCGACCAGATAAAACCGCACGTCAAACTTAGAGCGGGTATCGTCAAAAGGTTCGAAACCGCACTCATAAGCAGATGTTTTTTCAGGGTCAGGATTCGAAGGGCCCGCAATCAATGAGGCGATCACAATCACCAGCGCCAAACCAAACGCGATGCCCATAAATATCAAGATCGGCAAATACTCGGTCAACAGGTCTTGCATGCGTTTCTCGGTCCCATTTGGTTAACCCAAGATGAGGGCCAAACCCTTATTTTTGTCATTCTATCCTCAAGACACTCAGACTCTTTTCTGCGAACCAATCTTAACGTTCGCAACGGTTTTTGAATGTCCTTGACCCGGCGTTGGTGTAGCCGTTGCTGCGTAGACAAGTCAAGCCAACTTACCTCTACCTCACGCTCAACTTAGCCCTAACTTAACCATTGACAAATATGGGTTTTCTGCGGTTTCGGGCCGCATTACCGGACGTCGTCATACGACTCTGGAAAGAACCTTAATTTGCGGCGAAATCAATTCGCCATATCCGTCAAATAACAAGCGTCTCTGTCAACCGGTCCAATTGGCGCATGATGCTCAAAGCGGCCAAATATGAGGTCTTTGGATTGTCCGGCGATGGTTCGGCCTGAACTTCCACGTTCAGGATACCAAAAGCGCCCTCTGCCGTAATTTTATGGATGTTGCGCGACACCGTTGGGTCCGCAATCAGCTCGACCCTGGTGTCATCCAGCCCCAGGCCGGCGAGCGCCACAGCCGCAGCCACATTGGCATTTTTGGGAAATGCCAGGGCCGCCGCGCGGGATGTCCCGGTAAAGAGAACCGTCGCCTCTGTGATCGCACCAAGATCAATTCCCGCTACGCCCGGTGCTCCGGACCAGGATTGCGGCGGCTTGCGCGTTGTCAAACTGACCGACGTGAGCCCCGCCGTCTTTGCCGCCGTTATGGCATCTAAACCGGCCAACGCCCCTGCTGGAATCAAGATTTTCGCGCCGTTTTGCGAGGCTTTTGTCTGTAATTCCTCTGTCAAAGCATCATTGGCCAAGGCCCCGACCGAGATGATCATCAGGTCAATACCCGCGCTCAGAATGGCCGGGCCATGCGCTTGAACCGCTTGCTGGCCGGCACATTCAACCACCAGGCTGGGCTTGAGCGCCAAAACTTTTGAGAGTTCTAAGAAGGTCGGGTGTTGCCCGACGCTTGGCCCATCTTCTGGCGTGACCGCCGCACCGACAATCGACAGCCGTCCCCCCGATGCCTCGCAGTGACGTGTCACAATGCCAGCAATTGCGCCATTTCCGATCAGGCCAAGCTTCACCATAGCATCCTCCACAAAAAAACAGGGCCATTCCCCTCTATTGGGTTGGCCCCGCTTTTGTAAAAATGGTGGGCGATGACAGGTTCGAACTGCCGATCTTCTCGGTGTAAACGAGATGCTCTTCCAGCTGAGCTAATCGCCCTTAATATTCTGCCTCTATAACAGCAAGCGCCGCACACTATGCCAGCTTTATCAAAATGAAAAGTCTCAAGAAACGAAAAGTGCCGGCTGCGTTAACAACCGGCACTTGTGCGGAACCCTTATAGACTGGCCGTCTATTTGTTCACCGCATCCTTGAGGCCCTTGCCTGCCTTAAACTTAGGCTGCTTGGACGCAGGGATTTGGATTTTTTCACCGGTACGGGGATTGCGGCCTTCGCTTGCCGCACGATTGGCAACACTGAAGGTCCCGAAACCAACCAAACGGACTTCGCCGCCTGATTTGAGTGAGGCAGTAATTGTATCGAATACGCTATCCACTGACTTAGCGGCATCTGCCTTCGTCAATCCGGTACCGTCTGCCACTGCGGCAATCAGGTCGTTTTTATTCATGTTTGACCCCTTAATCTGTAAGTCTATTGGGTGAATCTAAATGAGAACATCCCAGCTACGTTATGGTGTTCTCTAACGACCACGGTTTTTTCACAATCAGGCATTTTCACAATCAGCTCAAAAACCGCAGTTTCTCAACGCTGGGATGGTCTGGAGTTTGCTTCCGGATACCTTCGTCGTCAATCCATCGACTCCTAAAAAACCAAGGAAAACTGTGGAAAACTGCCGAAAAATGCACTTTTAGGGATGTCAAGTTGGGAAAAACCGTATTTTTCACGAAAAAGCCCGGATCTTCAAGGCGAAAACCTTGAGAATCCGGGCTTTTTATAGTCATAAAAGACTCGGGCGAACCGCCTTAATGCGTGACCAGAACGTCGTCGTCCGCATCCCCATCTTTGCTCGTTGGCGTTGGCTCATCACTGTCATCGTCCTCAAGACTCAATGGCACCAACGGCCGGGTCAAAGCCTTCTCGAGAACTTCATCAGCGGTTGAGACCGGAATGATTTTCAAATCCCGTTTCACGTTATCTGGAATCTCTTCCAGGTCTTTCTCATTCTCTTTTGGAATCAACACCGTCTTGATACCACCGCGCAACGCGGCCAGCAGTTTCTCCTTGAGGCCGCCAATTGGCAGCACCCGGCCGCGTAACGTGATCTCGCCCGTCATGGCAATATCTTTACGCACCGGAATTCCGGTCAACGCCGAAACGATGGACGTGCACATCCCCACACCAGCAGACGGGCCGTCCTTTGGTGTTGCGCCTTCCGGCACATGCAAGTGAATATCATTCTTTTCAAAGACACGCGGTTTGATGCCATAAACCAAAGCCCGGCTGCGCACAAACGAACGCGCCGCCTGGATGGATTCCTTCATCACATCGCCAAGTTTACCGGTCAGTGTTACCTGCCCTTTACCTGGCATGACCACGGCTTCAATCGACAGCAACTCACCACCGACTTCAGTCCACGCCAAGCCTGTCACGACGCCAACCAGGTCTTCCCGCTCGGCTTCGCCATAGCGGTACTTTTTGATGCCAGCGTATTTTTTTAGATTTTGGCGCGTGACTTTGATGCTCTCAAGTTCATCAACAATGATCTCTTTGGTGGCCTTGCGGATCAAACGCGCGAGTTCACGTTCCAGGCTACGGACGCCAGCTTCACGGGTGTAGTAACGGATCAGGTCACGCAGCGCCTGTTCTGAAATGCTCCACTCGTGCTCCTTCAAACCGTGAACTTCGATCTGCTTGCTGATCAAGTGACGCTTGGCAATCTCCAGCTTTTCGTCTTCCGTGTAACCGGACAACCGGATGATCTCCATGCGATCCAGCAGTGGTCCGGGCATGCGCAGCGAGTTGGATGTGGTCAGGAACAGAACATCTGAAAGGTCGTAATCGACTTCAAGATAGTGATCTTGGAAAGTCGCATTCTGTTCGGGATCAAGCACTTCAAGCAACGCCGATGACGGATCACCACGCCAGTCATTACCAAGCTTGTCAATCTCATCGAGCAGGAACAAGGGGTTGGACGTTTTCGCCTTCTTCATGCCCTGAATAATTTTACCGGGCATGGACCCAATGTAAGTCCGGCGGTGACCACGCACTTCTGCCTCGTCACGCACCCCACCCAATGACATCCGCACAAAGTTGCGGCCTGTCGCCTTGGCCACAGATTTGCCGAGCGATGTTTTACCAACACCCGGAGGACCGACGAGACACAAAATCGGGCCTTTGAGTTTCTTGGTCCGTTGTTGCACAGCGAGATATTCGATAATGCGTTCTTTGACCTTATCGAGACCAAAGTGGTCCTTGTCCAACTGGTCTTCGGCAACTTTAAGGTCTTTGTTGACCTTCGAGCGCTTCTTCCACGGAATGTCAGTGATCCATTCGAGGTAATTGCGGACCACCGTCGCCTCTGCCGACATTGGGCTCATCGCCTTAAGCTTCTTAAGCTCGGCCACAGCTTTTTCGCGTGCTTCCTTGGGCATCCGCGATTTGGCAATTTTTTCTTCATACTCGGACGCTTCATCACGCCCGTCTTCGGTTTCACCGAGCTCTTTCTGAATGGCCTTCATTTGCTCATTCAAATAATACTCGCGCTGGGTTTTCTCCATCTGACGTTTAACCCGGTTGCGAATACGTTTTTCAACCTGAAGAACGCTGATTTCGCCTTCCATCACGCCGTAAATTTTCTCAAGGCGCTCAGCGACCGTACCAAGCTCTAACAATTCCTGTTTGTCAGAAATTTTAAGCGCCAGATGCGATGCAACCGTATCCGCGAGCTTGGCAGGCTCTTCAATCTGATTGATCGACACCAACACTTCCGGCGGAATCTTTTTGTTCAGTTTGATGTACTGCTCAAACTCAGTGACCACCGAGCGCGCCAAAGCTTCAAGGTCCGGCTCTTCATCCGCCTCTTCAGCAAAAGCCTCGGCATAAGCTTCAAAAAACTCGGTGTTTTCTTTGTAGCCGACAATCTTGGCCCGTTGCCCGCCTTCGACCAGTACTTTCACGGTCCCATCTGGCAGTTTCAAAAGCTGCAACACCGTCGAAATGGTGCCAATCTCATATATGTCGTCAGCAGCTGGATCGTCCACAGCCGCATCACGTTGGGCAACAAGCATGATTTGCTTATCATCCCCCATGACATCTTCCAGGGCCTTCACTGATTTTTCACGCCCCACGAAGAGCGGCACAATCATATGCGGAAAAACCACAATATCGCGCAGCGGCAGAACTGGATAAAGCTGACCTTTATTGGAACTCACGTGTTTTACCTCGCTAAATGGCGCATCCAGGGGAAGAACGCACCCGGCGTCTAAACTTTAGAGACACCTTTTGTTATTTTTTTGACCTGAAGTGCTTGGCAGCTTCAAGGAACATAACTCTATGTAGGGAGCCGATGCTGCTGGCGCAATCGGCTCACCCGGAAGATTTTAGGCCGGCGTGCTCAGGTCTTCCTTGCGGTCCGCATAGATATAAAGCGGTTTGGCCCGGCCTTCTGTGACTTCGCCGTTGACCACGATTTCTTCCACGCCATCCAGGCTTGGCAGATCAAACATGGTGTCGAGCAGAATGCTTTCCATGATCGAGCGTAATCCACGGGCACCGGTTTTGCGGGCAATGGCTTTGCGCGCAATCACGGCCAGCGCATCTTCCGTAAAGCTCAAATTGACGTTTTCAATATCGAACAGACGCTGATACTGCTTCACCAGCGCATTCTTGGGAGCCGTCAGAATCTCGATCAAGGCCCCTTCGTCGAGGTCTTCCAGCGTCGCCAGCACCGGCACACGTCCGACGAACTCAGGAATCAGGCCGTATTTCAGCAGATCCTCAGGTTCAATATCGCGCAAAATCTCACCGGTCTGGCGATCATCATCGCTGCGGACGTCTGCGCCGAACCCAATTGAGGTGCCCTTACCACGGCGGGCAATTAGTTTGTCCAAGCCGGCGAAAGCGCCCCCACAGATAAACAGAATGTTTGTTGTATCCACTTGCAGGAATTCTTGCTGCGGATGCTTACGTCCCCCTTGTGGCGGGACCGAGGCAACGGTGCCTTCCATGATTTTCAGCAGGGCTTGTTGCACACCCTCACCTGAAACATCACGGGTGATAGAGGGGTTATCCGACTTGCGGCTGATCTTGTCGATCTCATCAATGTAGACAATGCCGCGCTGGGCGCGCTCGACATTATAGTCGGCCGCTTGCAGCAGCTTGAGGATAATGTTCTCAACGTCTTCCCCAACATAGCCAGCTTCGGTCAACGTCGTGGCGTCAGCCATTGTGAACGGCACATCCAAAATCCGCGCCAATGTTTGGGCCAACAGGGTCTTACCGCAGCCCGTTGGGCCGATCAGCAGGATGTTGGATTTGGCAATCTCGATGTCATCATTCTTGGCGTTGGAGCTGAGACGCTTGTAGTGGTTGTGCACGGCCACCGACAGCACACGTTTCGCATGTGCCTGACCGATCACGTAGTCGTCCAGCACGGTCAGGATATCCTGCGGTGTCGGCACCCCTTCTTTAGACTTCACCAGGTTGGTCTTGTTCTCTTCCCGGATGATGTCCATGCACAGTTCAACGCATTCATCACAAATGAACACCGTCGGCCCGGCAATGAGCTTGCGCACTTCATGCTGGCTCTTTCCGCAGAAAGAGCAGTACAGGGTATTCTTGGAATCGCCACTGGACGATTTAGTCATTCTTTATCTCCGCGCGCTAAACCGATTCTGTGGGTACACGTCAGTCTAGCCACCACATCTTGCGTTGCCTGATGTTAGACGAGGCTTTCCGCCAAATACAACGACAAATCCGTCTATATCAGGTTAATGCCCTATTTGTGAAAGGGCGGCCCAAACAGTCTTACCCCTCTATTCGCCCTGGAAAGCCCGTCGATGAACGCTTTGTCCGCTCACTTTGAGCTATCAGAATCGCCGTCTTCATCACCGTCTGGCTTAGGCCGTTTGGTAACAACCGTGTCGATCAGGCCGAAGGCTTTGGCTTCTTCCGACGTCATGTAATTGTCACGGTCCATGGCTTTTTCGATGGCCTTGAGAGTCTGACCGGTATGATCCACATAAATCTGGTTTAAGCGCGCTCTCAGGGCGAGAATTTCACGCGCCTGTATTTCGATATCCGCCGCCTGACCTTGGAACCCGCCCGAGGGCTGGTGGATCATGATCCGTGCATTTGGCAAGGCATAGCGCTTTTCCGCCTTACCACCGGCCAAGAGCAACGACCCCATGGAAGCGGCTTGGCCCACGCACACCGTCGACACATCTGGACGGATGTATTTCATGGTGTCGTAGATCGCCAGACCAGACGTCACCACACCCCCAGGGGAGTTGATGTAAAACGCGATGTCTTTGGTCGGGTTTTCAGACTCAAGAAACAGAAGTTGTGCACAAATCAACGTTGAAACCTGGTCGTTCACTTGTCCCGTCAGGAAGATAATGCGTTCCTTCAGCAGCCGGGAGTAAATGTCATAAGACCGCTCACCCCTGTTGGTCTGCTCGACCACCATGGGCACCAGGGTATTGTTATAAACTTCAATCGGATCGCGGTCCTGCATACGGGTCTCTCAACAATTCAGGTTAAAACGCGGCCAGCTTTAAAGTCCCAGCTTTAAATTTCTAGTTCGCGCTTGGCACGGGGCCATCGGTTTCTGTGGCTCCGGCCAGCTCAATCAACTCTTCCGGCGTCACAGTCTTCTCTGTCACCTGGGCAAGCTCAAGCAGGAAGTCAATGATCTTGTCTTCAAAAAGCGGTGCACGGACCTGCTCAATGGCCTGAGGATTACTCTGGTAATAGTTCACCACTGCTTGTTCCTGGCCGGGGAACCTTGAGGCTTCCCTGGCAATCGCCTGGGACAGTTCTTCGGGCGCAACCGTCAGGCTGTTCTTGGCGCCGACATCAGACAGCAGCAGACCAAGACGGACGCGGCGTTCGGCAATACCGCGGTAATCGCTGCGCAGTTCATCGTCGCTCTTACCTTTATCGTCGGGGTCAAGTTGATCTGTCTCTTTGGCTTGCTCAACCTGCTTCCAAATGGTGTCGAATTCAGCGTCCAGCATCGTTTCTGGAACATCGAAGCTGTGATGGTCAGCCAGATGGTCGAGCAATTCCCGCTTCACCTTCATGCGCGACAGGTAGGTGTAATCCTGTTCGATCTGCTCGCCGATTGCCGTGCGCAGTTTGGCCAAATCTTCAAAGCCCATCGACTTCGCAAATTCATCATCGGCCTCAGGCGTTTCGAGCACTTCGATGCCCTTGAGTGTGACCGCAAAAACGGCAGATTTCCCGGCCAAATCACTGCTGTGGTAGTCTTCCGGGAAGGTCACTTTGACGTCTTTTTTGCCATCGATTTCCATACCGACCACTTGATCTTCAAAGCCGGGGATGAACCGTCCAGAGCCCAACTCCAACTGGAAATCATCGCCCTTGCCGCCTTCAAATTCCTCGCCGTCAACGCTACCGACAAAGTCCATGACCACAACATCCCCCTCTGCCGCTGGCCGTTTATCTTCCAGGGGCACGGATTTCTTGTTGTTTTCCAGCATCTTGGTGAGGGTCTCGTCAATTTGAGAGTCGCCAGCCTTGGCCACCAGTTTCTCAACCTTAAACGCGGAAATATCAGCCATTTCAATATCAGGCAGAAGCTCGAGCTCGATGGAGAACTCAAGATCTTTGCCGTCTTCAAACGCCACCAGATCAATCTTGGGCTGAACGGCGGGTTTTAGTGCTTTTTCTTCAATGGCTTTCTGCGTTGATTCCTGAATGGTGGCTTCAATCACCTCGCCACGCACAGATTCCCCAAAGCGCTTTCTCAGCAGGCTCATGGGCACTTTACCGGGGCGGAAGCCAGGAAGGCGGACTTGCTTGCCCACTTCAGTCAAGCGATCGGTCACTTTTCCATCAATTTCCGTGGCGGCAATGATTACGCTTAATTCGCGCTTCAGGCCCTCAGAGGTCTTTTCGGTAATCTGCATCTTTTCACCCTTAGTCATGCGTCCTATCAGCGTGCCCTATTGGCTCGACTGAATATGCGGCGTCTCCGCCATAAATTAGTGCGTCGTCAAACCTGACAATGGATCGCCAGGAGCGGCCATTTATCCCGGAATGGTGCGGGTGAAGGGACTTGAACCCCCACGACTTTGCAGCCACCAGGACCTAAACCTGGCGCGTCTACCAATTCCGCCACACCCGCATTCCGGCCAAACTGGCTGTAACGCCGCATTCGTTTAATCGTAAGGCCGCCAATACGCAACACTCTTCCACGCTATACGGGGACGAAATGGTGGATAAATCCGACAGGTTCAGCAGCCACCACTCAACAAATTGGTTAAAGTCGGCCTTCAATCTGCTCCAAAGTGCCGGGCAAGGCGGAGCCCAAGACGATAGGCAAAGCTGTCACAAGATCCTCGGCAACGAGACCCACCCCCGCTTTCTGAGCCGCGGCCCCATGCAGCCAGACGCCCGCGCAGGCCGCCGCCCAAGCAGGCATGCCCGCTGCCAAAAGCCCCCCGATGGCCCCCGCCAGCACATCGCCGGAGCCCGCCGTGGCCAACCAAGGCGGTGCGTTGACGTTGACAGCAACGCGGCCATCAGGCGCCGCGATAACGGTGTCGCTGCCCTTGAGTACAACCGTCGCGCCACTCATTTGGGCCGCCAATTGCACCCGATTTATTTTATCAAGAGTGTGGTCTATTCCATTGAAAAGACGAAAGAATTCACCTTCATGCGGCGTCAGAACAACAGATCCGGCATCCCTGCACGCGGCCCACAAGGTTTCCGCCTGATCCGCAAAGCTGGTCAGAGCATCCGCATCCAGAACCACACCCCGCGCACCAGATTTCGAGGCCCGCAAAACCTCCAGCACCTGCGCTTGGGTCCGATCGCCAGTCCCATACCCTGGCCCCATCACCACGGCAGTGCGTCTCGGATCGGCCAACGCCTCTGTGAACGTCCCCTCGGTGATCGCCTGAAACATTAGCCCTGGGGCGTCACAAACATATTCTGCACGCGCGTCCCCTGGACCAGCGACAGTCACCAGACCCGCACCAGTCCGTCGCGCCGCCGCAGCGGCCAGCCGCGCTGCGCCCGACATTTCAGCACTGCCGAACACCACGGCATGTCCGCGACTGTACTTATGATCAAACGGCGTCGCAGACCGCAGATCCCAGATTTCCGGTCCATTGACGCGTGCTGAAGGCTTGATCTGGTCGAGTACGCTGTCTGGAATGCCGATGTCGACCACCTGCACCTCACCGCACAAATCCCGGCCCGGCAGCAGCACATGCGCTGGTTTAGGCCGAAAAAACGTCACCGTCAGATGGCAAGGCGGTGCCAATCCCTCAGCGTCCCCGATAATCTCAGCCGTATCCCCCGACACACCGCTGGGCACGTCGATGGCCACGCACGGGGCTCCGCGCTCAATCACCGCTGCAATGGTTTCCCGAGCAGCCCCGTCTAAAGGCCGTGCCAAGCCGGCCCCGAACAGGCCATCGACCACCAAATCTGCCCAAGGCACGTGGTCCGGGGCCAAGTCCTCAACAGGCCCGCCAACGGCCTGCCATCTTTTAAGATTCAAGGCCGCCTCACCTTTAAGTTTGTCAGATTCCCCCAGCAGCCCAAGCCGGACCGGCCACCCTGCCTTTTTCAGCAACCGCGCAACCACAAATCCATCGCCGCCATTGTTACCTGGGCCACACAGCACCAAGACCCGCCGTCGCGACCAACGCTTGCGTATTTCGACCGCAACATGAAACCCTGCGGCCTCCATCAGGGCATCTCCTGATCTGCCGGCCCCAATCGCGGCGGCATCGGCGGCATACATTTGGGCCGTGCTCAGGATCTCTAAGCCTTCAATCTCATGCATGGAGTTCATTTAAATAGTTGACTATTTACTTGTTGTGATCAGATTAGACCTGCGTTTCATAGCATGGCACCGAGACCTAGGATCGTCTATACATCGCCTGAAAATAGAGTGATAACGTCCGAAGTGATAATGTCTCAGCCTCATACCCTCAAATCCGGAACGACAGACCACCAGCAATACAGGTGGCCCCAATGAAGGTGGTGGTCCTCGGCGCTGGCGTGATCGGCATCACAACCGCACAAGCGCTTAGCGTGGCGGGGCATGACGTTGTGGTGATTGATCGCCAGAACAGCGCCGCCCAGGAAACCAGCTTCGCCAATGGCGGTCAGGTCTCGGCCACCCATGCCGCCCCCTGGGCGTCGCCGGCGATGCCGTTTCAGGCGTTTAAGTGGATGTTTCAGGCCGACGCACCGCTGCTGTTTAAACCCCTAAGATGGGATCCAGCCCTGTGGCGTTGGGGTTTGAGGTTTCTGGCCAACTGCACAACGGCACGTTCAGCGACTAATTTCGAACGCGCCCTGCGTGTCGCCACTTATAGCCGGACGGTGCTAGGAGCCCTCAGGCAGCGCTATAACCTGCAGTATGACCAAAGCACCGGCGGCATCCTCTACATTTACCGCGATCAACAGGCCGCCGCAAAAGGCCAGGAAATGGCTAGAAAGCTGACCGATTTGGGCTTTCCTCAAACAATATTGGATCACGACGGGGTCTTAGCCGAAGAACCAGCCCTGGCCGACGCGCGAACAACTTTGGTTGGCGGCGTGCTCAGTCCAGATGATGAAACCGGTGATGCCCAGCTGTTCAGCCAGGCGCTGGCAAAAGTGGCTTCTGACTCTAACGTCACCTTCCGCTATGGCACGTCGGTCAGGGCACTAGTCACCCGCAACCGCGAGATTACGGGCCTCGCCACAGATCAGGGCACCCTCGAAGCGGATGCCTATGTGGTCTGCTTGGCCAGTGAAACACCCCGGCTCCTGCGGCCATTAGGTCTGGATGTGCCGATTTACCCTGCCAAGGGATACTCGCTCACAACGGCCATCACCGCCGCCCCCGCCGCGCCCAGCCGCAGCATTACCGACGAAAGCAAGTTCATCGTTGTTACGCGTCTGGGCGACCGTTTGCGGGCCGCTGGCACGGCAGAACTAGCCGGTTGGGATAAATCCCTCAATCCACGCCGCCTGGCTCCCATCATCCAAGACACCCAATCGCTGTTTCCCAAAGCTGCGGACTATTCTCAAATCGAACCCTGGTGCGGTCTTAGAGCCGCCACACCTGATTCCGTGCCCATTATCGGCGGCACATCCTATGCAAATCTATTCCTCAACACCGGCCATGGCACCCTGGGATGGACGATGGCCTGCGGCGCAGCGCAGGCGCTGGCCGATCTCATCTCTGGCCGCACGCCAGAAATCGACCTGGATGGACTTGGGTTAGATCGCTTTTATAGCTAATTTTTTACATGAGAAAAAATAAATATCTTATTGTTTTATATGAATAATATTAATTCAATTATGTTGACCTGAAAAAAGCCACAAATTCACCCAAGGCTATCACGCTCTATCACGTCCCTATACTGAAGGGAGAGCACAGATGCCGGAGAAGGTGCCATACGAGCCATATCCAGAGCAGCCCGCCGACAGCGGGAGTGTAGAGTTTTCACCTGAGTCAGACCTGCTTAAATCTGCCATCGCAGGTGACCACAACGCCTTCACCGTTCTGTTCGATCAGCACTACGAGCTGATCTACCGCATCGCCTTTCAGATGATCCGCAACCGATCCGATGCGGAAGACATCGCCCAAGACACCTGCATCAAAATGGCCCGTAAGCTCCATACCTATAAATTTGAGGCGAAATTCACCACGTGGCTGTACCGCCTAACCCAGAACACGGCCAAGGATTGGTTGCGCAAAGCCTACCGCAAGCACGAGCGCCCCCTGCCCGAGGGGTTCGATATGGTCGCCAATACGCCCTCTCCCGAGCGTCAGGCCGCGGCACGGGAAACCCTGGGGCTGATTGATCAGCTCCCGCGCAAAATCAAAGCGGCTGTGCTGCTGGTCTTTCGCGACGGTCTCAGCCACCGCGAAGCCGCTGATACACTAGGTTGCGCCGAAACCACAGTGTCTTGGCGTATTCATGAGGCCCGGAAAATCTTGAGCGGCACCTTACAGCCGGACGACACTGCGAGGCCCACCCATGCGTGATGTTGATCTTGAAAGCCTGCTGGCCCTGGATGTCCCTGCCCCTCGCCCTGCGCGACGGGCTACCGCAAAGGCACGCACCCTCGATGCCTTCAAGACAACCCATCGCCGCGGCATCGGCGCGACGGTCGCACGCTATCTTGCGCGCAGTTCAGCCCCAGCGTGGCGGCTGGTTTCTGAGATATTTGATAATCCATCATGGAACAGTCAGGCATTGGCAACTCTTATAAGCCTAGGCGCTTCTTTAGTGGCAGCAGCAGTCTTCATAGCTGGTCTGACAGTTATGCTCCTGTTAGCCGTTTAGCCTTAATCGTAAGACAAAGCAGTTTCCTCACTTATGACGGCGCGGACGATGGTGCCATGACGAGTCAGTACTGAGCACTTTTGCCAATTCAGTGCTGAGCACACTTACCAATAAAGACCCGTTTTAAAACGAGCTCTGGTCAACAATATATCCCGTCCGGCGCTTGAACCTTGCTAAGGTTCGGCGCTAGGAAAGCTAATCTTTCGCCGGGTAGAAATAAAAACATGCCGCTTCCCAATAAAGCTCGAAGCAACACCGAAGAATTTCGATATGTGCGTCGCGCAAAGACCGCCAAAACTGATGAAAACGATCCTCGTAGACCCATCGTTTTTATGCATGTTCCAAGATCGGGCGGCACAAGTTTGCGCACTATACTCCTGGCCTTGAGTCAAAAAGGTGACGGTCAGTTTGTTAACGTTCAAGGCACCCTTTACCAACAATTCCTTGGACAAGATAAACCCGAAACAACAACACAGCTGAACGCAGGCATTGACTCATTTATGTCTGCTTCAGGGCATATACCCTTTGGCATGCCACCCTTTAAAACTGATCACACAAATTGGATATCAGTTGTCAGAAATCCGGCAGAAAGACTCATATCTCACTACATATTTGGATCTCATAAGGGTGGCTGGAGCGTTGAGGACAGCATCGAATCCCTTTTTGAAAGCGGCAAACTCATCGCAAATCCGATGACCCGGCAATTTGCTGGAGACACAGATTTAACTTCACCTGTAGATGAGAGCACATTTGAACGGGCGCTAACAAACTCTAAAAAATTCATGGCAATTTGCAAAACTGAACGTCTTGACGATTTGGTCTCTGTGCTGCTTGAAACATACAGTCAAAACGACTTACTTTATCAAGTCTCCAACCAAGCTAGGTCTGACATCTCCTCAACTATCAGGAAAAAAATCAAAGGTTTCTCGGATGAGGTTAATCAATACGACAACGTATTGTTGAGGCAGTTAGAGTCTCAACCCAACTTTTTGAACTCCGTTAAACATCGCTCTAGGTCTGACCACGTTGACGTTCTTCTTCGCAAATCTAACGGCTTAATTGACGTGATCCCCGCCTCAACGCAGGATTTAAATGGCGTCAAAAAGTCTCTAACAAGAATTGCGCCAAACTCCATCAAAGTAAAATTCACTGGTGTTTGAAAATCTCTCTGACAGAGGTCTTTTGCTCATTGCTCAGAAGTTCAGCGCTTGGGCGGGCATAGTAATATCCTTGCACCAAATCGACACCGGCGTCCTTTAACCACTCACTCTCGGCCTGGGTCTCAATGCCTTCAGCGATCACTTTAATTCTTTGACGGTGGGCCATGGAAATCAGATGCTGAACGATATTTTGCTTAAAATCGTCGGCATCAATATCGATGATCAGATGCCGGTCGATCTTCATATAATCGGGCTCTAAATCTCTCAGCAAATTGAGGCCCGCGTAGCCCGCACCGACATCGTCGAGCGCCACGCGGAACCCGGCTTTGCGGTAAAATTTGAGGATGCCTCGCAGATGATTAACGTCGGTCACTTCATCCGTTTCCGTCACCTCAAATACAATTTGTCCTGGCCTCAGCCCAAGTTCCTCACACGCAGACACCGTGGTGCGCAAACAATAAGACGGGTCATAGATCGCCGTCGGATTGAAATTGATAAACAATTTTGCATCGCCAATGCTTTGCTTCGCGGCGTTTTGCACCGCAGACCGCCGTCCCGCCAGGTCGACCTGGAACATCATGCCAGCTGTTTCTGCTGTGTCGAAGATGTATCCTGGCGACAAAATACTGCCGTCAGGTTCCATGCCCCGAAAGAGGGCTTCATACCCTTTCAGTTCGCCGGTTTCGGCCCAGATGATGGGCTGAAAAAAAGATGTAAACCGGTCTTCTTGAATCAGGTGTTGCAGCCACTGCCCACCCGACAGCCCCACCATACGCTCCAACGTCATCGTGCGGGCCAGATTACGAAAATCTGGCTTCGTGCCTCTGGGCAGCGCCAGGGCATTTGAGCCGCGCTGTTCCTGCCCGGTCAGCGTGCCGCCGATTTGAATCAGAAACGGATTGAGAGAGGACGTTGTCAGCGACGCCCGAATAACTTGCGGCTCAAGCACTTCATACTTGAAATTGCTCTCTTGCAACAGCGACATCACCTTTTCATGGGAATATTCCAAGGGTAGCCAAAATATGAGGTCCGTCTCAGGAAACGAAATATCAACAAAGGATTCACACTCAGGGCATTGCATTCATATTCTCCTATTAGGGTCGCATTCTATACGGCCCCAAAGCGAGAATAGATGTTTAACAATCAGACAAACCTCAGTCAGGCGTTTGGATATTGTCAGTCGGTACTGTTAATCGGCACTGTCAGTCGGAAATGGGTTGCAATGCGAGGTCAACGTCCAGGCCCAACTGCCGGATCAGCACAAGATGATCCGCATTGCCCCACCGCTCCAACACCTTGCCGTCCTCAAACCGGAAAATATCCATCGCCGTGAACTGAAATTTCCGGCCCGTTGCTGGCGCGCCCATCATCACACCCGTCTGCGTGCCAGATACGGTCATCCGGGTCGATACCATATCGTCTTTGCAAATGATCAGGTCATTCACCAAAACCCGGTCTGGCGAGGCCTGTTTCGACGCATTAAACATCCGCTCAAGCTGGGCCGGACGGCCAATAACCTTCCCTGCCCCATTGGCATCACTGTTGTGAGTAATGAATTCATCTGCATAGAACTCGCCGGCGCGGCTGCCATCCCGCTGCACAAACAAGACCTCAAATAGCGCCAGATAACGACTCAGGTTTTCTTCCTGGCCATCACAATGGATTTCGGTGGCCGCGGCAGCGCTGCTCAGACCGCCCAGTAGAAATACAAAAACCGCCGTCAATCTGCGCACAGACGTTCTCCCAAATAGATCAGCATACCATTTTGAACATCGTGCATCTTAACCTTGCTGCACACGGCGACCACGCCTAATACTGCAATAGACGTTTAAAATTTAAAATTAAGACCCCTGTTGAATATGACCGCTAGGAGCCTGTTGCCATGCTGTGGAACCTATCCAATACCCTTCATACCCTCGCCGCCGTGATTTGGGTGGGCGGAATGTTCTTTGCCTACATGGCGCTGCGGCCCTCCATGGCTGGGGTTCCGCCGGAAGAAGCCCTGCCCTTGTGGCGCAGAACCCTACAGAAATTCCTCCGCTGGGTTGCCGTGACCGTCATCATTCTCTGGGCCACGGGCATTCACATGATGTTCTTTGTGCTCTCGGGCTTTGGCAGCGCGGGTGCCCATGTGGACACCATGTTCACCCTGGCCTTGATCATGACCGGGCTCTTTTTCTATCTCAATCACGGTCCTTTCCGCGCCTTTAAGATGGCCGCCGATGCGCGCGATTTCGCCACCGCAGGCCAGATTCTGCAGAAAGTCCGCAAAATCGTTGCCACCAATTTAGCACTTGGCATCCTGACCATCGTTGTCGCCGTCTGGGGTGCCGCTGGGTAACTTTGCCAGCACGTAATTTTGCTAACGGGTAACTTTATTATGCATGGGCTCGTTCCAAGGGGGTGGGCCGAGGCAGTTCCATGGGCTCGTTCCCCCAATCATACGTGCATGGGCTCGTTAATAAGGAACCAGTCGTGCATGGGCTCGAACCAAGGGGAGAGCCCCAACAAGAAAATCTCGTTCCAAGGGGGAGAGCCCCAACAGAAAATCTCGAACCGAGGGGGGGGGCCAAAAAACTGAACTTAATTAGAACGGATCGGGACTAATTCTCACCAGCTGCTTGCCCTGGTTTTTGCTGTCATACAGCCGGATCAGAGCTTCAGGCATCCGCTCGATGCCATCCAGAATATCTTCCTGATAGGTCAAACGCCCCTCGTTGATCCACTGCACCATATCGTTTTCGGCCTCAGCAAAACGTGGCGCATAGTCGTAAATCAGGAAGCCCTGCATCAGAGCATTGAGACGCCCGATTTTATATGCATTTTTGAGAGGTCGCGGGCTACCATCACCAATGTACTGACTGATCTGTCCGCAGGACACAACCCGCGCGTATTTGTTGATCCGGGCCAAACCTTCATCAAGGATTTCGCCGCCCACATTGTCGAAAAACACATCAATCCCCTTGGGGCAGGTTTGATCCATCTGCGCGCCTATATCGCCATCGCGATAATTGATCGCGGCATCGTAGCCAAGGCGTTCCGTCAGCAGCTTACACTTCTCGTGCGAGCCCGCGATGCCAACGGTTTTGCAGCCTCTGATCTTGGCTATTTGCCCCACATTAGAACCAACACCGCCTGCCGCGCCCGACACCAGAACCGTCTCGCCAGCCTTGGGTTTGCCAATGTCAAACAGCCCGAAATAGGCCGTAAAACCTGTCATACCCAATACACCGAGTGCCGTTGAAACCGGCACAACGCGCTGATTGACCTTAAACATCAGATAGTAGTCTGAGCCGTCGGCAACCGCGTATTCTTGCCAGCCCATCTTGCCGTGGACGATGTCTCCGGCGACGTAATCTGGGTTCTTAGAACTGACCACCTGCCCAACACCACGACCGCGCATCACCTCGCCAATCTCAAGTGGGGCTTCGATCCCAGCGCCATCAAGCATGTAAAACCGCATCACCGGGGCCAGAGAGGCATAAATCACCCGGATGACGAACTCGCCCTTTTTGGGCTTTGGAATCGGTGTTTCCTGAAGCCTGAAGTCCGTTTTCCGGACCGCGCGGTCTACCGGCCGTTCAGCCAGAACCCATTGCGTGTTCATCTTCGGTTCGGAACTCATACGTGGCGTCTTTCAGGTTCTTTGCTTCGGCTAATCATCAAGCTTTGTGCGGATCTTGACCTCACTCTCCAAAGTGCGGTGCACGGGACATTTGTCGGCTATTTCGAGCAGTTTTGCACGCTGTTCTTCGCTGAGGTCTCCCGTCAAAGTTATGGTGCGGGAGATTTCATCGATTTTACCCTCTTTGGTCTCGCAGTCAGCACACGCCTCAGCATGAATTTTTGAGTGTTTCAAAACCACAGAAACCTTCTCCAAGGGCAAGTCTTTACGATTGGCGTACATTCTCAGCGTCATTGTGGTGCAAGCCCCCAGACCACTTAAAATATAGTCATAGGGCGTCGGGCCTCGGTTATCACCCCCAACTCCCGCAGGCTCATCCGCCGTCAGCACATGCGGCCCGACGCGGATGGTCTGTGTAAACTGACCCGTCCCGGCTTCTGCGACTTCAACGGTGCCCTCTTCCGGTTGATCGGATTCAGACTTGCTTGCATCAGCCTTGGTTTCCAGCACACCGATATAACGTGTCGCCCAGGCCGCAATGCATTGCGCCGCATAAATCGCATCGGATTTCTTGCTCAAAAGATGATTGGCGCTGTCCAGCGACAAAAAGCTCTTGGGGTGTTTCGCCGCCACGAAAATCTTGGTGGCATTGTCGATGCCCACGGTTTCATCAAGCGGGGCCTGGCAGACCAACAGCGCCTTTTTCATGCCAGCCACCGCGTCCAGCACATTCTGCCCCTCAATGTCGTCCAGAAACTGTTTCTTAATCTTGAACGTGCGGCCCGCCAGTTCCACCTCCGCCTCACCGTCTTTGGCAATGTCATCGAGCTTTGCGCCAAAGTTATGAGACACATGCGCTGCATCCGAGGGTGCGCCGATGGTCACAACAGCTTTCGCCTCCCCCACCTCGGGGGCCGCAGCCAGAACCGCAGCACCGCCCAGGGAATGCCCGATCAGCAAAGCGGGTGCTTCAAAATTATCTCTCAAATAGTCTGCGGCGTGCAGCAGGTCTTGGACGTTTGAAGAAAAATTCGTATTGGCAAATTCGCCCTCGGAAGCTCCCAGCCCCGTAAAGTCAAACCGCAGCACCGCAATCCCATGGGCACTCAGTTCAGAGGCGATCCGAGACGCCGCAAAAACGTCTTTTGAGCAGGTAAAGCAGTGGGCAAATAACGCATAAGCTTTAGGGTCTCCGTCCGGCATATCCAGGCGTGCAGCCAGGGCTTCGCCTGAATGACCGGGGAATTCTATTTTACGGCTCTCAACCATTTTGGGGAATCCTTCTCATATGACAGACATGTGAGCCCATCTGGGCCGGCTTCTTCTTGGACCGCGCGGTGCTTAATCCTATGCTGCGGTCCTATCATCGCAAGTTCTAGGACAAAACCATGAAGACTCCCGTACACGGAGATTTTATCGCCGCCATTGGTAATACGCCCCTCATTCGTCTGAAATGGGCCTCAGAGGTCTCGGGTGCCAATATCTACGGCAAAGCTGAATTCATGAACCCAGGCGGTTCTGTAAAGGATCGCGCCGCCTTATACATGATCAAAGATGCCGAAAAACGTGGTCTGCTCAAGCCCGGCGGTACTCTGGTGGAGGCGACTGGCGGTAATACGGGCATCGGCGTCGCCCTGGTCGGCAACGCGCTGGGTTATAAATCGATCATTGTGATGCCAGACACCCAAGCCCAGGAGAAAAAAGATACGGTCAGAGCCTGCGGGGCTGTTCTGAAGGAAGTGCCCGCTGTTCCTTATAAAGACCCGAACAACTATGTTCATGTGGCGAAACGCCTGGCTGATGAGGTTGGTGGCTATTTCTGCAACCAGTTTGACAATATCGCCAATCGCGACGGCCATATTCAAAGCACAGGCCCTGAGATTTGGGACGCCCTGGACGGTAAAGTCGATGCCTTCACCACCGCTGTTGGCACCGGGGGTACCCTCGCGGGGATATCCATAGCGCTCAAAGAACGGTCTAAAGACGTTCTCACCGTCGCCGCTGATCCGGGCGGATCGGTGATTCATAACTTCATCAAAAAGGGCGAACTCACCAGCGAAGGCGGCTCAATCACTGAGGGGATTGGGCAAGGCCGTGTCACGCTCAACCTCAAAGACGCCCCCATAGATGACTCAGAACGGATCCTCGACCCAGAAGCGCTAGAGACCATTTACAATCTGGTATTGCATGATGGCCTGGTGATGGGCGGTTCGACCGGAATTAACGTGGCAGCAGCCATCCGTATTGGGAAAAAGTTAAATCCCGGCGCGAACGTCGTCACAATTTTGTGCGATCATGGCAGCCGTTATCAGAGTAAGATTTATAATCCTGAATTTCTCCGCTCCAAGGGCCTTCCAATCCCGCCTTGGATGGGGGACTAACCGACAGACACGGAAGCCCGTCCATGAGTTACGCCAATCCCGACGCCCTCGTTTCCACGGAGTGGCTCGCTAATCACCTCGCCGACGAGAATATCATCGTTTTAGACGCCTCATATTTTGTGCCCGGCGGCACAGGACCAGCCACAGAACAGTACGCAAGCGGTCACCTGCCCGGCGCAGTTTTCTTCGACATTAATGACGTTGCCGACCCAGACGCCGACCAAGATCACACCATGCCGTCTGCGGCAGTCTTTAACCAAAAAGTCGGAGCTCTCGGCGTCAGCAATCAATCCCTTGTGGTGATCTATGATGCCGCTGGTGGCGGCTGCGCTGCCGCACGTGTGTGGTGGATGTTCCGAGCCTTTGGCCATAAAAAAGTGGCTGTTTTGAATGGCGGCCTGTCGAAATGGAAAGCCGAAGGCCGGACCTTGGAAACTGATGTTCCCGACGTTACTCCTCAGACCTACAGAGCAAGCCAAGACGCTCAACCGCGTGTCCGCAATAAGTCGGACATTCAAAACAACATTGAGGCCGCAGCCTACCAAGTTGTTGATGCACGCGCGGCCGGACGATTTGCTGGGACGGACCCAGAACCCAAAGCAGGACTGCGCTCTGGCCATATTCCCAATAGCCTGAATCTGCCATGGAATTACTTATTCACGCCAGAAACGAAAACCTTCAAATCGGCTGATGGCCTTAAATCTGAATTTGAGGCCGCAGGCATTGACCTCTCGAAGCCTGTCACCACAACCTGTGGCTCTGGCGTAACAGCCTGCACCGTTGCTCTTGGGGCTTATCTGCTCGGCAAAGAGGATGTCGCCATATACGATGGCTCCTGGATTGACTGGGGAAGTGATGCTGATACGCCAGTGGTCACGGGACCGACCGCCTAATCAACACTCGCAAAGGATTTTTCATGCCACGTATTGATCCCCTTCCCATAGAATCCTTGCCCGCTGAGTTTCAGGAGCGCATGAAGCAGGGCCAATCCAAGATGGGGTTCAAGGCCAATGATGGCCTGACCTTTGCTCGTGTGCCTGGCTTGATGGAAGGTCTCAGCGGCTTGACCTGGGCCATTTACGGAAAAGACGGCTTGGTCTCGAATGAAATTAAACGCCTGGTTTCCATCATCACCAGCTCCGCTGCTGGCTGTGTTTATTGTCAGTCTCACACTGTGCACGGCGCTGATATGGCCGGTATTGATGAAGAGAAAATTAGAGCCATCTGGGACTACGAGCGCAGCCCTCTGTTTAGCGATGCAGAGCGCGCCGCGATGCGGGTCGCACAGGGCGCAGGCCATGCTCCGGTTGAAGTCACAGATGAAGATTTTGATGAACTCAAGAAGCACTTTGACGACAACCAAATCTGCGAAATTGTGAGCGTCATCGCCCTCTTCGGTTTTCTCAACAAATGGAATGCAACCTTGTCCACAGACATAGAAGCCAGCCCACTGGCGGCTCTAAAGAAACTGGGGCCTAACGCCGACGCAGCTTGAGCTACTGCTTTCGTTTTCTCCCGACTCAGGCCACAATGCGGTCAAGGTACGGTGGGGGATTCACAGAATGTCAAACAAGAGGGACGGACGGCATCAGGATACGCGCCTCGTTCATGGTGGAGCGCACCCAGAGCGCTTTGATGGTGCTGTAAATCCCCCGGTCTTCAGGGTCTCGACCGTTGTCTCAGCAACCGTTGAAGAAATGCGGCAGCGATCCAAGCATCCACCTGGTGTGCTCGCCTATGGTCGCGCCGGAACACCGACCCATTGGGCATTGCAAGAGGCCATCGCTGATCTAGAAGGGTACAAGCACTGCTTGGCCCTGCCCAGCGGCATGGCTGGGATTCTCATCTCAATATTGGGATTGTGCAGCAGCAGTGATCATATACTGGTGGCCGAAAATGTGTATGGCCCTATTCGCCTTGTCTGCTGCGACCGCCTGAAGGGCTGGGGATTAAATGCCGAACTGTTTGACTCGTCAATTGGAGCAAACGTCGAAAAGCTCATCCGGCCAAACACCAAAATGATTATTCTTGAGAGTCCCGGCTCACTCACATTCGACATGACCGACATTCCAGCAATAGCAGCCGTCGCTAAACAGCATGGCATTCTTATCATGGCCGACAACACCTGGGCGACGCCGTTGCTCATCGACTCCCCCGCGCTTGGCATTGATATCTCTGTGCAGTCAGGTACCAAATACATTGGCGGCCACTCAGATGTTGCCATCGGTACGCTGTGTGTTGACGACGACGACATGCATCAAAAATTAAAATGGACCTCCCTTTTGTTTGGCTATGGACTAAGCCCGGACGATGCCTACCTGGCACTCCGTGGACTACGCACTCTTGGTGTTCGGCTGCAACGTCACGAAGAAAACGCACGCACCGTAACCACTTGGCTAAGCGAGCGGGACGAAGTCGAACGGGTGATGTATCCAGCTCTTAAGTCAGACCCAGGATACACAATATGGCAGCGCGATTTTTCGGGAGCAAACGGCTTGTTCGGTGTTATGTTTAAGCAGCGCGTCAGTCAGGCCGCAGTCGATCATTTTCTGAATGCGCTGAACATCTTTCTGCGCGGTTTCAGTTGGGGCGGTTATGAAAGCCTCGCCATGTCAACGTCCGGAGACTCTATCAAACGCCCAGTTTCAGAATGGAAGGCCACAGGCCCAACCATTCGCCTGCACGTTGGATTAGAAAACCCCAAAGACCTGATTGATGACCTCGCGCAAGCTTTTGATGCAATGAATTCCTTTAGCGCGGCCGCATAAAAACATGATCGCCCTTTCCCCGCTCGAACTCGAGGCCCTGCAGGTCAGCCTGAAAATCTCGATCTGGAGTATTGTGTGGACGTTTCCTGTCGCGCTCGCTCTGTCCTGGGTCTTGGCGCGAAAAGACTTCAGGGGGAAATCTGTGCTGAACGCGATCGTGCACATTCCCCTGGTTATGCCGCCCGTCGTCATCGGCTATCTCTTGCTGATCTTACTCGGGCGGCAAGGCGTAATCGGAGCATCGCTTTTCGATTGGTTCGGTGTAAGCCTTGTGTTTACGTGGCAAGGTGCAGCCATTGCCGCCTCTGTGGTCGCTTTCCCGCTTTTCGTGCGCCCCATTCGCCAAGCGCTAGAAGCTGTTGACCCTCGTTTAGAAGAAGCTGCGACCACACTCGGAGCCAATCACCGGCAAGCCTTTTTTGCTGTTACGCTTCCTATGGTGATGCCTGGAATTCTGACCGGTGCGTTGCTGTTCTTTGCCCGTGCTCTTGGTGAATTTGGCGCGACCATAACCTTTGCTGCGAACATTCCTGGTGAAACCCAGACCTTGCCACTAGCTCTGTATACAGCCACTCAAACGCCGGGTGGTGACCCGGTAGCCTTGCGCATTATGGCGCTCTCATTGCTTCTGGCATTTGTTGCTTTGCTCGTTTCGGAATGGTTAGCCCGCCGCAGCAGTATTCAGCTGATTGGGAAGTGATTGATGCTCACAGTTGAAGCAGGACATCGATTTGTAGATGGCTCAAACGTCTTTAGTCTAGACGCCAGCCTCAAGACACCCGATACCGGCGTAACCGCAATATTCGGGCGTTCAGGTTCTGGAAAAACAACTCTTCTCAAAATTATCGCAGGACTTCTTCGTCCTGACTTTGTCCGCGTCGAAGTCGATAGCACCGTATTGTGCGACACCCAAAACGGGGCCTGGGTGCCGCCGGAACAACGTCGAATAGGATACGTCTTCCAAGACACCCGTTTGTTCCCTCACCTGAACGTCAAGGGTAACCTAAACTTTGGCCGACGGTTTAATCCCCCGTCAGAACGTCCGGAACTCTCCTTCGACGCCATTGTCAAAATGTTGGAATTAGAAGGTTTCTTAGACCGGCCCATTCACCGTTTATCGGGGGGCGAGAGTCAGCGCGTCGCCATTGGACGAGCGTTGTTGGCGAACCCCCGCCTTCTGTTGTTGGACGAGCCTCTCGCGGCGCTAGACCCGAGCCATAAAGCCGAAATTTTGCCTTATCTGGAAAACCTTCGACACAACTTGAACCTACCGATCCTCTACGTTTCTCATAGCTTGTCTGAGATCCGCCGGCTCGCAACGTGGCTCGCCGTCCTCGACCATGGGCAGGTCAAAGCGTTTGGTTCTGTTGAAGACATCACGGGGCAAATGGATCTGACTCCTTTGGCTGAAGGTGGCGATGCGGGAACTGTATTAGCGGCGATCGTAACCGACCATGATCAAAGGCATGGCCTTTCACGCCTTTCCGTCTCCAGCCAAGTCCTAATGGTCACAAAGCTCAACCTTCCTGCAGGCGCACATGTGCGGGTCCAAGTTAGACCTCAGGATGTTTCCTTAGCTTTGGAACGTCCTGAAAAAGTAAGCGTGTTGAACATCCTGGAAGGTAACATCAACTCAATTCTAGAATCTCCACGACGGCCAGTGGTCGATGTGCAGGTTAACATTGGTTCTGCAAAGCGACCTGTTTTTCTTTGGGCCCAGATTACGCGACTGGCAGCGGAGAGATTGAGTCTCCAAAAAAATATGCCTATCTATTCGCTCATCAAAGCTGTCACGCTCGACAATGATAGAATCGGATTATCCTAGGCCAGGATTGCTAAGGCCCTAATCTGCCGTTGTTGGAGTCGTAGAACCGATTTTACCGTATCCACAATCGCAGGTATCACTTGGTTTAACCAAGCGGGCGACAAGTGGAGACGTTTCCGCTAAAGGGTTACTGGGCTCCCACCTGAAGGTCGCGGAGCACTTTTGGCACTCTTGAACACCAGGCAAGTCGGGCTTGGGCGTATTTGGATCATCTACCATGGCTCTTAGTCTCGATATCCTTGGCTTCGGAAGCAAGCGAAAATCGGCATTTCAGGTCTTAGATCGGGCATGGGTTGCCCAAGACATTGATATACGGCCCATTGACGGCGGTATCCGGCAGCTATTGTACACATGGGCACAGCAATACAGCCATGATCAAGACGCTCTGGATTCGATTCTGGAAGACATTGCAAAATTCTCTGGATTTTTGATGCGTGGCCCGGAGCTAAGCGTGAGGGCTCTGGGTCACGATGGTGTCGCAGCAATGTCAGAACGGCTTGAAGCGGCAGTGCACGCTGATGGCCTTAATGCGGACGACAACGAGAATGAAAAAGAACCGCTAGACGTTAGAGTGACCAAACTCATCTTAGCGGTGAAGCTGGCAGATCGCGATATTGAGGCCCTGATCAGCCTCGAAGATACAGACGACTCTTAAGCCGCGTTCACTCGTTCTTTTAAGCTCGCTTTTGTCCCAAACGCGAGCGCTCTGCATTGAACCTGCATCTTCCCCTCTTTGTCAGATTTCGGCATTCCCATTACAACAGATGGGGTTACTTCATACAGACGCGCAACGATTTGCGGCAACCACAGGTCATCTGACATCGGGCTTTTAGCCGTCAGTTGAAAACTCTCATCCGACGAAAAAAATGTAGCCGGCCCACCGCCAATCGCAGGGTGACCAATGATTAAAGCCCTCGGCCAGCCGGGGTGACTCAGAAATTCGTCGCCAGAACGAATAACGATACCAGAGTCATCCTCAGCATTTTCAACAACAACTACGCGAGGTGAAGGGCCTTCGTAGCCGAACTTATCGCGCACCGTAGCTGCCGCAATCCATCGGACATTATGCCAGGAATACTGTTCTCCCATGGGATCAGAAAACACCCGCCATAACTGATCATGACAGACCTTTCGCCGCATTGCTGGGGTATCTTCTTCTTCCCGCGCGAGTGCTATGGCTAGAAAATGATCCGCCGCCGCTGCGTAGGCCTCTTCGTCTATATAGGTAAAGCCATAGCCCTTTGAGCCGGTAAAGCGTAGAAAAATTGCATCTGGATGTGCCCGTTCCGTATCGCCCATTGCTGCCGCCCCGTTACGTTAGCTGTAAAATATTTTTGTAAACTACTCGTCGCATAGGATTTGCGCAAATCTGGTTCTCTATTCGTAAAACTATAATGTGCCCTAAAATCCAATAAATTACCGCTTTGGTTTTTCAAGTCCCAAAGCGTTCCTCATATCAGCAACGATGGGTTTCGCTTCACCCAATAAGTCTTTGAAATTTTTGATCTCTTTAACTCCAGCCTTAGCATCGTGTTGGTACTTGAACCGATTGTTAAAGGTACCTGGAACGGTCTCCCATACCTTAATGGCTGCTTCATCTTGCAAAGAGCGTCTGAAATTTTCTTCATTCAACTCTTTACGGAGAATCGCAATAATATCTCTTCCGATATCGGGATAATGCATCTGAGTGATGTACTTAGAAACTTGCGCGTTAATATATCGCGCATCTTTGCCAAGTTCCTTTGCGACAGTCGGCGGACAGTTGATAACGTTCTCAACGGCTCCATCCTCTGCCAAAATAGACCACGTTTCCTCCTGGTAAAGCGGCGCAAGTGCTCTGACAACAGCTTCAGCCCCTGCTTTATGGCGTTTCACAAAGTCTAAGCTTTCAATATGATTATTGAGAATGTCAGCAAAAATTACGGTCGTATCTTGTTTGATCCGCAGTGCAATTTCACTGTCGCGCCGCATCTCTTGTGGTGTGCGTTTTCTAGCGACTTCTTTTTCTTCTTCCAATACCTCGGCGAAGATCCCGGACTCAGCGTAAGCACGGGCGCATCCACGGGCGCTTAACAAAGCGTCAGGGCTTAATGTGCAAGCGACCTTTAGCGCTGTAGATGACCTGAGATTCTCAAATATGTCGCCAATAATCGAGGCACCTTTAGCACTCAGGCCCGAGTAAGCCGTGATGTATTTAAATTGGTCTGCGTGCAACAGGTAAGGCTTTAATATCTCATAGAGCCCACGGCTCGGGTAGGATTCACGGACCACATTTTCGTTAACGATAGGCTTCATACCGAACAGCTTGCGAAAAAAGTTAACAAACCCACCGACGGCTTCTTTGTCTAAACTTTCAGGACGCGACACTCTTCGCTGGACCCAAGCATTCTCTTTCTGTTTCATGTAAAGACGCACGGTACCAAACAGATGCGACTGGAGTGTGCTTTCGTACGTCCGATCACAGGGCAAGATAGATTCATCTTGCCCGTCTACAACTTTTTCGGGCGTCACAGCCGACTTAAAAAACTCTGCTAGTTTTTCATTTGAACGTAATTGCCAGGCAGATTTTAGCAGAGCGCCAACCAACTCTGGCTTTTGTCGCATGACATCTTCAATCATTGGCATGTTTTTGAGATCATCACCGATCTCCGAGCTGCCATGACTGGTTATCATCTTGCGCAACACCGAATAACCCTGCTGCGCCCGCAGCCGGAATTCTGGCGAACCACGCCGCTCCTGTCGTTCTTCCTGTATTGTCGCCTTGGCCGCCATCAGAACATCCTGCATTAGCCACATTTTGAGGCTTTATGACATCAACGTCTATCTTCGCGCGAAGTTCTATACAAAACATTTAAAAGTCGTATCTGCGCGAGAGATGACTAAAAGTACTATTTTGCTGGGCTTTACAGCTAAGCCTCAAATATCGATGCAACCTGATGAGCCACAAAACGTTGTTATCATAACTGGAACGTACAACATGTGGTGACAGAGATGGAAAAACAGGTTCCGAAAATCACAGTTACAACACGAGATGCGGCAGAGCTTTTTCTCTACGATGTCGCCGAAACTGTTGAAAAAAGCTATCCTATTTGGGAGCATCGCCTAGCAAATTTCTTAGATGATACGCCTCTGAGTTTAGAAGACAAAAGAGGCATCCTCGAAGCTCATCCGCTCCGTTATTATTACTATGCTGCCATCGTCGCGATGGAAGCCGCAAAGATACGAACACTTTATCAGGACGACATCGCAGAAGATATTCTCGCTGATATTAATGAAAGCATTGATACCGTTGCTGATCGGTCAGATCGACTGGTCTCTGACCTCGTGTTCGACATTATGCAACGTGTGCGGATCGCAGACTCCGATGACACAAAAAAATCCCATGACATTGTAATGAAACGGATTTCTGAACTCCTTCATCTTCATACACTTGAGGATACAAAAGAACTGTTCAACGACATCGTCTTTAGGCAGGACATGGCACAACCTATTGCGGCCTCAATGCGGCATTGGTGGAAGGGGTTTAAGCGTTGCCGTCAGCTTGCCCAAACAGTATCCTCACAAACGCCACAGCCAGTGGCAAGGGTCGAGTCCGTAAGAATATACAAAATTGCAAGCACGCTCTAAGGCATTTATTCTGCGGCCATATCAGAAACGATGCACACTTCACAATCTCCGCCCAAGTCAAGATTGCCTTGTCCTGAAATCAGCTTATCAACCGCGCTTAAGTTCTCTTTGCGCGCTTTTGGATAAGTTATCTGACTGTGGCGAAGGCCCAGGGTCAACAGAGACTCAACAGCCGCATAGCCTGTCCGCATAGATTCTAAAACCGGGACAGCGGACTGCGCCGCAATCTGGGGCCCAATCGGTGCCATGCATGTACATCCGAGCATGATTGTATCTGCACCATCTTCTAGAACCGCATTTTCAATCTCTTGAAGCACCCGATCGATCAATTGCGCATTATGATCAGCCAGTCCTAAAACCGTACTTCCGGCGCCTTCAACACCCTCTACCTCATTATCACTCAGTACGTTGCGCACAGATGAACACCGGCCTTCCATGCCACAGGTCCGCAAGCGTTCTTGGTAGATAAAATTGAGCTTCGGTGGCCAAATGGTAACAATGGAAAACCGGGCTCCGGTTTGGCACGTCATAGCCATGGTGGCCTCACCCGCGCCAACAACAACCATATCTGTCGCTGAACGTATTTCTCCGAGGCCATAGTCGCCAACGGTATTTATAAATACCGCATCAAAGCCGTTTTTCTCTGCTTCTATGGCACAGTCGATATAGGCCAATGTTGTTAAGCTTCGATCATAGGGAGTCATCGGAAAGGTGCGCAAACGTGTCTCGATAAGTTCGGGTGCAAAACGATCACCTGCGATCTCTGCAATACCCGCAGGCGGCGCACTGCTGTTGGCTGGCCCTCCACCCGTTCCAATAACCCCAATACGATACGTCACTCTTTACCCCGTAAAATAGTTGCGTGTGGCTTCTGCAAAAATGGCCATTTGTTCAACAGTTCCCATACTGACACGGCACCAACTGTTGAAGGGAGCATAGGACCGCCCCACCAACAATCCTCGCTCACGCATTGCGGTGGCGAAGTCTTTAACCGAGCCGCGCGTGTCGAACATTACAAAATTCGTTTCCGATGGCGTGTATGCTAGACCCAGATCCTCAAAAGCGGTTTGGGTAAGATCAATACATTGCCTTATTTTGGTGCGGCTAAAGGTCTGAAATTCGGCATCCTGATAACTTGCAATCGCTGCACGTATTCCCATCACGTTGGCGAAACTCATTTGCAACGGCCTGAGCCTTTGAATGAGATCAGGCCGTGCAATCGCGTAACCGACACGCAAGCCAGCCATTCCATGAATTTTAGAGAAGGTTCTCGCCAGAATAACGTTTTTACCCGCCTTGACTTGGTCCATCATAGTATTGTGTTCATAGTCAGTCAGTAGGTCTACATATGCTTCATCAACAAAAACAGTCGCTCGCGGCTCGACACTGTTAATGAAAGACCGCAACACATCAGCGTCCAGTAATGTTCCGGTCGGATTGTTTGGATTGCAGACGTAAACAAGACTCGTATCCTTGGTGACTTTTTCTTCCATAGTCGCCAAGTCATGCTGCATGCTCTGATCAACGTCGACTTCATGAACTGTGCCGCCTATTTGTTTGGCATAGGCAATCAACATGGAGAATGTAGGTCGCGCGGCAACAATTTCGCCCTCTAACCCAAAACTCAACCCGGCCATCTTCAAGAGTTCACCAGACCCCGCAGTCACGAATACATGGTCTGTAGGCACGCCTTCACGTTCTGCGATGAGGGTTGTTAAGGTGCGGATATCAGATCCTACATATTGCCAGCCATCGGCCAAGGACCCCGCCATTGCTGACTGAGCGCTTTCAGACGGCCCATATGGGTTCTCGTTTGCCAATAGCCGAATAGGATTATTTACAGCTGCCGCATAAACTGTTGAAACACTAGCAGGCCGAAGCCCACTGACGGCCACACCAGCAATCACTGCGCTGACGGATTTGAAGAGATGTCGACGATCAAAACCTGAGTTTTTTAAAGTCTTCATGTGGAATTGAGCCTATTGCCTGTTTCTGCTCTGCACATCCTTGAGCATGCCAGAAGAACAGCTGGGCAACAATGTGTAAGCCACGCTTGGCAGTCACTCAATAATGAGCGCTGCTTTCAAAAAAGGGCTTTCTGATTGCCGTGTTATATAGGCATGTGGACAGCCTGACACACCATCTTTTACAGGAATAATGACCCAATATTGATCTCTTTCTATGGCCATTTCAGCATCAATTTTTGAAGGTTCAGAACACCCATTTGGATGGCTATGAAAGTGGCCCACAATGCGTTCTTTTGTGCCCCTCAGCTTTCGTAGCCAATCAAACTGAACCTGTGGGTCTATCAGAAACCGGTTCGGATCTTCTGAAAGGTTTGGAGCAACAACCGCCTGGGAAACAATGACGGAGTCCGCGCCCGCACCGATCAGCAAACCGCAACATTCTTTTGGAAAGGCGTGCTCCGCCGCTTCACACATTAGAGCTCGCGCCTCATCTGAGATACTTAAAGTGCTAGTCATTTTTTCGGGATCACTTAATCTGAAAATTCCAAAGTTAAATCACCAACGACCGCGCCTGTTGTCAGGTTAAGAAATAAGACACGTGGGCCTATGCCACCTCCAGATAAGGACACGGCTGCAAGCCCGTTAACTTCAGAAACATTACCGATCATCGTTCCGGCGGGCTGTTGAAGTGTAAGAGAAAATTTTTCGCTTAAAGTTTCTTGAGGCGTCGCCACAACGAAATCATCGTCGATATGCCAACCAAGGGACAACCCAACAACCAAAAGGGCCAGTAATGCAATCAGCATACCAGACATAACCCACACAAGCATTTGCGCTGCTTTCATGCTAAGACCCTCATTAACTAACTTACTTTATAATTGATGCGCCTCTTGTACCACATTTGCTCTTAACGTGTTTGGTGTTGAATTGTCTGAAAATCATTTTCGTTGCACGGTCAAAGAAGAGCAACATGGCATCCGACTTGACCGCATTTTAACCGACATCATACCTGATCTATCGCGCTCTCGCGTTAAAGCCCTAATCGAGGATGGCTATGCCACACTTGATGGTGAAGTTGTAAAAGACCCAAACCATCGCGTAAGAACTGGCGATACTCTTTTACTCTCGCCACCACTTCCAAAACCAGACTACCCAATACCGCAAGAAATTCCGCTCGACATTCAATATGAAGATGACCATCTGATTGTTCTCAACAAACCTTCGGGTCTTGTTGTTCACCCCGGCGCAGGTAATGCCGACGGAACCCTTGTAAATGCGCTTCTTGCGCATTGCGGAGAATCCTTGAGTGGAATAGGCGGCGTGAAGCGTCCAGGTATTGTCCACAGAATCGACAAAGACACGTCAGGTCTTTTGGTCATCGCAAAAACGGAACGAGCCCATCATAGCCTTAGTGAGCAATTCTCTTCCCATACGATCAAACGACGATACGATGCCCTGGTATGGGGTGTCCCCTCTCCATTGAGTGGAACCGTGGAAAACTCTATTGGAAGAAGTACTAGAAATAGAAAAAAGATGTCTGTCATCGCTGTCGGTGGAAAAATAGCTATCACACACTACAAGGTGATGCGAACCTTCGGTCATTTGGTCAGTCATGTATCTTGCGAATTGGAAACTGGCCGCACTCATCAAATACGCGTTCATATGACAAGCTTAGGACACTCTTTATTGGGAGATCAGGTCTACGGGCGGGATGCCAAACGCGGAACACCTCCAAATATTGTAGAGGCTATAAAAGTATTAGGGCGGCAGGCATTGCATGCTGCCGTTCTTGGTTTTGAACACCCGGAGACCCATGAGAAACTTACCTTTGAGGCCACGCTACCTAACGATTTCACCATACTTGTGTCAAAATTAGACGCGATCCAAACGGACAAGAAAGAGCGTTAGTTCTTTTTCTCGGCCTCCGGTTCATACACAGACTGCACGTCTGAGCCCCACTTTAAAACGAGATCTTTTTGAGTGGTCTGCAACGCAGCGATCCGCCGGCCGGCCGTCATTGCCATGAAGGCTGAAACAAAAGACGGCGTGAACGCATAGATGGCCCACCCGAAAGCTGCACATCCGTATATAACAAGCACGGCAAAAACGTCCGTGATAATTTCAAAGGCACCTTCTGTGGTGTGACCTGAAAACCATAGGTCAGCAAGATAAGGTGATGCCCCCGCAAGATTCATAGCGCCCACGCAAAGTCCAGCATAGATGCCTTTTCCACGCTCCATCAAAAAAGCTACAGCGCTTGGTAACAGCGAGAACATAAGCACGATCATCGTTGGCACGATCATCAAACCAATCGGAATCGCCAACATGAGGTACAAGAAAATCCGGCTCTTATTCATTTTACTGCGGCCTGGCGTACTAGACATCTAAAACGCCTCTCCAATAAGGGCAACCGCATAAGCCAACAGCATGATCACAACAGCAACAGCTGCCCCGGCCTGACGCCCCGTCTTCAACGCATTTTCATCGCGGTCCATCTGGCCATGCTGAAGCTCGTACATCTGCTTCTCAGCCGCAGCATACTCAGCTTTAGCCCAAGCAAAACCCTCGGCATCTCGTTGCCGCTCTTCAGGATTATCGAGAAAATTATAAAGCTCCGGTAAGTTGCCTTTGCGCACTAATTTAGGAATTTCTTTTTCAATTTCTTTACGCTTCTGGCGATTCTGGTAGCTGTTGATAATAGGCCCCATGAGACCACCAACCCAACTCGCAAGACCAAAAACAGCTTCTGGTCCCAGCCGCCATTGCACAATCGCCAAAACACTCAACATTCCTGTCGCTGCGCGGTCCGGTCGATCATCATTCATCGCGTCAATTTGCGTTCCAGTCCCCTTCGCATAACGTGCCCTTAGAAAAGCCGCAACGTGACGGTCTACCGGCCACATTTTTGTATTTGCTGTCTTCGAGACGATATCAAGGGCTGGCAGTACGCTCTTAACTTCTAATACGTATTGATTGGCAATAAGGGGACTTAGGCAATACAGCCACTCATTAAGTTCATAAACGACGCGTTCTATCCCTGCCCCTGAATTTGTATCCTTGAGATAGTTTTTTAGATCTCTGAACACGCCTTCCCATTGGCCATGATCAGGATGATAAGTCGTTTGGGCCGAAACCCAATAACGCCATAGATCCTTATTGATAAAATCAATATATGGCTGGAGCGATTTTTTCTGCAGCATCGCGATTGCCAATGCCGATCCAAAGCCCTCGATATGACAACAAAAAGTGCGATATCGAATAGGTGCTGTTGGATCCATCAGCATAAGAATTCTAGCGACCAGAACATCATCGGATTCTTTCTGGTCTCCGGGCATAGCTTTTGACGTCTTTGTCGCAGCGGAGATTGCATCCGCAAGGTCTGACTGCTCTAAGCCACGACGTATCCATATTTCTAATGTGCCATCGCTTATAACTTTAACAGCCTCATCCCAATGGCGGTGCAACTCCACAGCGAGGGGACGGCATGACCAAAACTCCTTCCCAGCGAATTTGAAACTGCGCTGTGAATGCGCCTCGGCCTTCGCTTGAACAGGTGTCAGCCGCTTACCATTGATCCAAAGGTCAATATTTTGAACTTGCCACCGCTGCTCTGGGTCATCCGTTACTAAGCCGCGCAAACACTCAATCAAAGAGACCGGCAGACGCTCGTCCCCAACCAACGCTGCATACGAGCCTTCTTTGATTTTACGATCAATAACATCCGCATCAGATTTCCCAGCCATAGGATTTCGCCCAAGCGCGAGAATGATGAGGCTGACGCCAAAGGCGTACATATCATCTGCGTACATGCCGGAGCCGCGACCATAAACGTTGCTCATGCCAGACTCGATTGATTCAACCACAGCCGGCTGTTCACTGGCGGCAACCGCGGTACAACAATCCCCCAGGACAATCTTTTGGCGAGTCTCGTCCATGAAGTAGAGATTGTCTGGTCGAATAGCGCGGTGAGTAATCCCTTTTTGGCCAAGCTCAATCAGAGCATCTGCAATAGGTTTAATGATGAGCTTCGGAAACTGATGATCCGGAATTCTGTCACGAACGACCGTCAAGCTATCCATCACCCGACCGCCAAGCGGTCGATGATAGATGATGATGATGCACTTGCGCTCAGCCGGAGGCCAATCAGCGGCTCCCCAATCGACCATCGGAAGCATGTGTGGAATCTCATTGCTCTTGAGAATCCGCATCACACTAATGCGGGCCAACATCTCCGGCTTACTGACGAGTGCATACAAAGCACGTCCGGGCTGCTTTCTATCCTCGACCTCAAAAGCTAAAGCGTTAGGCATATCAAGGCTGGGAATAGGCTTGTCGTAATAAATACTGTAGCGATCACGAACGGTTATAGCATTACCGCCAACGGCTTGTTCAGGCGGTGGAATGGGCTGTTTCGCATTTTCAGCCTGGCGTCCAGCTTCGTTTGGCACTTTTGAATCCGCTTTGGCGCCAGACTCACCAGTATTCGACGACGCCTGATCACTGGGCGAAGCCAATTCCGTTTCTAAATCTGCTACCTGTTCAGCCATGGAGCGTCGTATACTCGCGCACGCAAAAAGGACAATTGCCGGGTAAACGGCAATTTCGGCAGTTTACATCAACATATGACAATTACAGAACAATTAACCGCTAGATCATTTCCGTTTGCCGATACAAGCTGACGACTTCCCCTAATCCGCAAACGGATCGCGCACTAGAATAGTGTCTTCGCGTTCTGGACTGGTCGATAATAATGCGACCGGAGCATCAATAAGCTCTTCAATTCTGCGGATATACTTGATCGCTTCCGCAGGCAAATCAGCCCATGATCTCGCGCCTTCGGTACTTTGGTTCCACCCGTCAAGCGTTTCATATACTGGTTTTACAGCTGCCTGCTCTGCCATTGCGGATGGAAAACGCATGATTGTCTTGCCTTTCAACTCATAAGCAACGCAAACCTTGAGTTCCTTCAACGTATCCAAGACATCTAATTTAGTTAAGGCAATCCCTGTAATTCCACCAACCTTAACGGCTTGCCGGACCATGACCGCGTCAAACCAGCCGCATCTGCGCTGGCGGCCAGTCACAGTACCAAATTCCCGGCCTCGGGTGCCAAGGGTCTTGCCAACATCATCGTCTAATTCCGTGGGAAACGGTCCGGAACCAACGCGCGTCGTATAAGACTTGGTGATTCCAAGAACATAGCCGACGGCATCAGGACCTAGCCCTGAGCCAACTGCCGCTTGTCCAGCAACCGTGTTAGAAGACGTGACGTAAGGATATGTTCCATGATCCAGGTCCAACATTATCCCCTGGGCACCTTCAAATAAAATCCGCTTACCGCTTCGGCGTGCTTCATCAAGTTTCTCCCACGTAGAAGTTGCGTACGGCAGTATTTTTGGCGCCATCTCTGTAATGGCCGTAATCAACTCCTGGCGATCAATTTCAGCTTGTCCAAGACCTTTAAGCAAAGCGTTGTGATGAGCCAATAAACGATCAACTTTGAATTTTATCGTGTCCGGATCTGCAAGGTCACAAACTCGAATGGCTCGACGAGCAACCTTATCTTCGTAGGCTGGGCCTATGCCACGGCCAGTGGTACCAATTTTGGCAGTTCCAGCCGCGTCTTCTCTTGCTAAGTCTAAATTCCGGTGAAGTGGCAGGATCAGACACGCATTGTCAGCAATCTGAAGAATATCAGGATCAATACGAACACCTTGGCCAGTTACCCTGTCAATTTCTTCAAATAAGGCCCAGGGATCTATCACTACGCCATTGCCAATAATGGAGGGTTTACCGCGAACAGCACCTGATGGCAGGAGACTAAGTTTATAGGTTTCGCCGTCAATCACTAAAGTGTGGCCTGCATTGTGACCACCTTGGAAACGCACTACCATGTCGGCCCTCTCAGAGAGCCAATCAACAACCTTGCCTTTTCCCTCGTCGCCCCATTGTGCGCCGATCACTGCTACATTTGTCACGTCGCTTTATCCTTTACTGGGAACATCGGTCACGACACCGTTTTGTAAAATATGTGTGCATCCTAATTTAACTGCATTTTCCATTGAATCATCATCAGTGGATAGCGATGCTATTATCCTAAACCCATCAGTCTGCAGCTTCTTAATGTCTTCTCGCGGCGTACCAAACGAAACATAAAGACGTGGAGCTTGGTTCTCTGCTGGGCAAACTGGCAGCAAAGAGTCGACAAACAGCGTCGCGCCGGTTGCCCGTTCAATGACACCTTCGCCGTGGTCGATTTCGTAGCGCCCCCCGCGCCCGATTTCTCTCATGCTCCCCTTGGCAAAAAGAAAAAAGGTTAGTCCTGTATGATACTGAATGCCTCTATTCTCGACCATATCTACGGTAAGAGACAATCCAGGTGCCTCATGGCTCAGTCGATCTCCTACTGTAAAAAGTGTCGTCAAGTATGCGGACGCCTTTTCCGGCAGCTTGATATTTTTTAGCTTTCGTTTAGCAGAGTCTATAGGACCCGATGCCTCAACCAATTCAACTAAAACCTGTGCACAATCGCCGCCAAGTTCCTGAATGCGTTTTGTGTCTTTTTGGTTGAGTGCTGAATAAAGTTCATCGTCAGAGGTAATTTCTACCCTTGTAGCCTCAAGTATAGCCGGCACCAACGGCGGCAGCGCCAAGTCAATTGTCAGACCCTTGACGCCGAGTGCCATGACCGCCTCCGCAGCAACCATGATAGCCTCAGCATCTGCTGCAACACTGTCCGGGCCAACCAACTCAATTCCAACCTGTGAGAATTGTCGTTCGGGCCTCAACTGATGACCTTTCACACGCAGGACTTGGCCTGCATACATCAATCGCAAAGGCCGAGGTGCCCTCTGCAGTCTTGTTGATGCTAGGCGTGCGATCTGTGCCGTGACGTCCGCTCGGATCCCAAGAGTGCGCTGTGAAATCGGATCAACCATCCGAAATATTCGATCTGCTGTCGCAGCGCCCATCCCAGACAGAAGAGTGCTTTCAAACTCTACAAGTGGGGGCGACACACGCTCGTACCCATTTGCTTCAAAGCATGAGGAAAGGGTCTCAACAACCGTCGCTTCGCGAGCGGCATCCGGTGAGAGCACGTCGCGCAAGCCTTCTGGCAGCAAGGTCTGGCTAGCTGTATCGGACATAAGATTATAGGCCTGATTGGTCTCAGGGAGCAGCAAGCGCACTAATACACGAGTGAAGCGCCCTCACCCCTTCGTATAAAGATGTTCTAACCGTCTGCCCCCTCAAGAGCAATCTAATTCCCAGACAATTCCTAGAAGTCTAGCGTTTGCGCTTGATGGACTTGTGGTAATTTTCTGACTTCGGATAGCAAGTCATCTCCTATTTCCTGATCAAGTAGGAGAAGTGCGATAGCTTCGCTTCCCTTTGTTGGCCGCCCAAGGTGAAAAGATGCAATATTGACGCCTGCATTTCCAAGGGTCGTACCCAAAGCACCAATAAATCCCGGCGTATCGTCGTTAGTGAGGAACAGCATGTGAGGACCAACTTCAGCCTCTAAGTTAATGCCGTTAACCTCTACCAACCGCGGTAAACTGTCGCCAAAAAGAGTCCCTGAAACCGTCCTGGTTTGACGCTCAGTCTTAACCGTTAACGTAACTAGCGTATGATACTGTTCACAGTCTTCTTTTTTGACTTCTGTGATTTCGATGTCGCGCTCTCGCGCAATAACCGGAGCGTTGACCATATTAACGCTTTCCATGAGCGGCGACAGCAATCCTTGAATCGCAATGGCTGTAAGCGGTCGCGTGTTTAACTGGGCAACAGCACCAGAGTAAGTAACCGTGACTTCACTAATGCTACTCTGTGTAATCTGCCCTGCAAAGCCGCCAAGTTGCTCTACCAATTTCATATATGGCTTAAGACGTGGCGCATCCTCAGCGCTAACAGAAGCCATATTGAGAGCGTTGGTGACGGCACCAGTGTTAAGGTAATCCGACATTTGCTCAGCCACTTGGATAGCTACATTTTCTTGCGCCTCAGACGTTGACGCCCCGAGATGTGGCGTGCAGACGACGTTCTCCATTCCAAACAGAATATTTTCTTTTGCTGGTTCGTTCTCAAAAACATCAAACGCTGCACCAGCAACGTGACCGTCTTCGAGCGCTTTTTTAAGGTCGGATTCAATGACAAGTCCGCCTCTTGCGCAATTAACAATGCGCACACCTTTTTTCATCTTGGCAAGAGCAGAGGCATTAATCAGGCCGCGCGTTTGATCGGTTAACGGCGTATGCAAGGTGATGAAATCTGCACGAGATAGCAGCTCTTCAAACTCGGCTTTTTCTACGCCTAGTTCAATTGCACGATCAGCCGAAAGATACGGGTCAAAAGCAACAACCTTCATTTTAAGCCCAAGGGCCCGGTCAGCAACAATAGCCCCAATGTTGCCGCACCCGATTAAACCAAGGGTTTTGCCATAGAGCTCAACCCCCATGAAGCGGCTCTTCTCCCACTTGCCCTGGTGCGTCGACTCATTGGCTTGAGGAATCTGCCGGGCGAGCGCCATCATCATGGATATCGCGTGCTCAGCCGTCGTTATGGCATTGCCGAACGGCGTGTTCATAACCACAACACCACTTTGTGTTGCTGCTGGTGTATCGACATTGTCAACGCCAATGCCTGCACGCCCGACAACCTTGAGGTTCTTCGCAGCAGCCAGAACGTCTGGGGTTACTTTTGTGCTCGACCTAATCGCGAGGCCATCATACTCGCCAATGCAAGCAATCAGTTCCTCCGCAGACATCCCAGTTTTAACATCAACATCTATACCGCGGTCTTTGAAGACCTGGACAGATTGCTCACTCAGCTTGTCAGAAATAAGTACCTTTGGCATATCTCTTATCCCACGTGCTCGGTCATGACTTGCTCATAAGCCCACTCAAGCCACGGACACAGAGCTTCAATATCTTTGGTTTCAACTGTGGCCCCACCCCAAATGCGCAGACCCGGCGGTGCGTCTCGATATGCTCCGATATCAAACGCAGCGCCTTCACCATCCAGCAACGACACCATTTTCTTTGCCGCCGCCTCCTGTCCGTCAACCGGCAGAGACGTAAACCAGTCAGCCGTAATAATGAGACATATTGATGTGCAAGACCGTTCGGCCGTGTCACTGGCTAAGAACTCGATCCAACTCGTCTTTTCTACCCAAGCCGACAACGCGGCGAGATTATCCTCTGAACGTTTCTGCACACCGGTTTGACCACCGACAGATTGAACCCACTTAAGGGCGTCCAAGGCGTCCTCGACACAAAGCATAGAAACGGTATTGATGGTTGCACCTGAGAAAATACTAGCGTCGAACTCTCCCCCCTTCGCCATACGGAACAGTTTCGGCATCGGCCAAGGTGGAGAGTAAGATTCAAGACGTTCTACTGCGCGAGGGCTGAGAACCAGCATCCCGTGTTGAGCTTCACCGCCGAGCACCTTCTGCCAGGAATAGGTAGTCACATCTAATTTCTGCCACGGTAGATCCATCGCAAAAACTGCTGAGGTTGCATCACAAAATGTCAGCCCCTTGCGATCATCAGAAATCCAGTTGCCATCTGGCACGCGCACACCTGATGTCGTTCCATTCCATGTGAAAATAACGTCCCTGTCGAAATCAACCGCGCTCAGGTCTGGCAATTGGCCATAGTCAGCTTTCAGCGTCCGGGTATCCTTGAGCTTTAGCTGCTTTACGACGTCTGTCACCCAGCCATCACCAAAGCTCTCCCAGGCCAACATCTCGACGCCACGTTCTCCAAGCATGGACCACATGGACATTTCCATTGCCCCCGTATCTGACGCGGGAACGATGCCAATATAGTAATCGTCTGGAATACCGAGAATCTCTCTTGAGAGGTCTGAAACAGCTTGAATTCTAGCTTTCGCAGGTTTCGCTCGATGCGAGCGACCAACAAGCGCGTCAGCAAGAACCTCTGGTGACCACCCTGGGCGCTTGGCACAGGGGCCTGATGAGAAATTCGGATTACTGGGCCTAGCCTTGGGCTTTGCGATGACGTTCATCTTGATGAAACCTTCCTAATACACTCAAGCAATGGACTGTGAAGTTGGGCATCATACATGCAACCTGCTGCCTCAGTCGGCGCGAATACTACGGAGGCCATCACACGGCGTCAACGGAGCCAATTTTCTGGCTTAGAGCCCCCAATACCAAGGCGCCGCGAAAGAAAAGGCCAACCAAACCAATATAACAAGAGGCAACCCAGCACGGACAAAATCACCAAATTGATATTGCCCTGGCCCCATGACCAACAGGTTTGTTTGATAGCCCATAGGGGTTGCAAAAGAGCAGTTGCAGGCAAACAAACATGTGATGGCAAACAAACGGGGGTCAATTCCTAAGTTGGCCGCCAGCCCCACCCCTATGGGTGTAAAAAGAACAGCACACGCGTTGTTACTCAAAACATTTGTGAAAAGCGCAACCACAAGAAAAAAGACGGAGAGAATAACCGGCGGCGATGCCGCACCGAACACTGAGACAATGACATTAGCTAAATAAGCAGCGCCTCCCGTTGCCGTCATAGCCGTTCCAAGTGCTAAAGACGTTCCAACCAACAAGTAAATTGTCTTGTCGATTGCACGGCCGGCCTGCCTCAAGTTCATGCACCCAGTCAGGATCATAAGTGTTGCAGCGGCTATTGCGGCGGTGGTTATGCTAATAAGACCAACCGCCGCGCACCCAATTGCTCCGCCGAAAATCAACACAGCCCGCTTTGCATGTGTGCGGTTTGGAATAATACCGCGTGTTCCTGAAATCAGCACGACATCGCGCTCAGGCCGCAATGCCTCTAAACGATCCGGTCGCCCTTTGAGCAACAATACATCACCGGATTGCAATCTGATATTCGTCATCCGTGCGGCAGTCATTTGAGCACGACGCTGAATACCTAAAAAGATAGCTCTTTGGCTTTGCTGAAGCTCGAACTGCTCAAGCGTTAAACCTACCATTCGAGATGTCGGCGTAATCATTGCCTCCACAAGAACAGTGTCGCGATCCTCCGGTGTTTCGGACTCATCTGCATCAGAGGCCTCTTCATACTCTTTGACGCGAGTTTCTTGTAGGTCCAGACCGTAAGGAAGTGGCGGATGGAAAAGGCCAGGGTGCTTACTGGCTATTTTAATCAGCGTCTGGCGGGTCGCGGCCAATACAAATGTATCGCCTGCATGAATAACGTAGTCATCGAAGGGCGGGAATACGGCCTCGTTCCCTCTATAAATCATCCGTATAGTTGCATTTGGCAAAGATTTAAAGGCACCAGCAGCAGCTTTTTCGCCCATGAGGTCTGAGTCGGCTGGAACAACGAATTGCGAGATGTAGTGACGTCCGCTTTGCACCTTTGATGACGCAGACTTGCGTTCTGGCATAATCACAGGAAGAATAAACAATACATAAATAATCGCGACGGCCGCGAGTATCAGTCCTAGCGGTGTGATTTCAAAGAATGTAAGTGGCCGTAAGCCCTGCTGACTCATGGAACTGGAGATTAGCAAGTTCGTGCTCGATCCAACCAGCGTCGTCATGCCACCAAGAATGGCCGCGTACGACAAAGGCATCATCGTACGGCTGGCTGACAAACCAGATTTATGCGCCAAAGCCTGAAGGATCGGAATAAAGATCAGCACGATAGGTGTATTATTTAGAAACGCCGACAATCCGGCGACCAAGAGCAATACAAAGGCGAGCAAGACGATGGACGGAAGCCGCGTGCTTGATATGACCGAGCCCAGACTTTCCAGGGCACCTGTTCTAACGATGCCCTCACCGACCACAAGAAGAGCCATCACCGCAATTAAAGCTGAATTAGAAAAACCGCCTAGTAAAACTTCCGCATTTAGAAGATTTACATCATAGGTGCCTGTCAGTGGAAATATCTGAAAGAAAAGGAGCAGGACTGTTAGGACGACGAGAGAACTGATTTCTAGAGAAAGCCATTGGGTGACATAAAGAGTCAGCAGGGTCACTGCCAAACCTAATACCACCCACATCTGAAACGTTGCTTCAAAACCAGCCATAATAATTCAGTTAAGCCTGCAAGCCATTGGCGGTCCAGGACTCTTGAACCGTATGGGCGTGATTTAGTGGGCCGTGACCACGCCCTAACCCGGGCGCACTCTTGATCGCATCAAACACATACTTTCGAGCACGGGTGACCGCGTCATAAAGACTAAGCCCTTGGGCCAGTCCGGTCGCGATCGCCGATGCAAGTGTACATCCAGTTCCGTGCGTAGATGTGGTTGTTATTCTTGGTCCTTCAAATCTATGGACCTGATCGCTATCAATTAGAATATCTACAAGAGAATCTCCCTCAAGGTGCCCGCCTTTCAACAAAACTGCTTGCGCGCCTAAAGAAACAAGATCTGGGATTGCGTCTTCCATATCGGATAGCGTCTTGATACGTCGCCCGGTCAAGACTTCTGCCTCTGGTAAATTAGGTGTGACAACTGCAGCGCCTGCTAGCAGTTTGTTTTTTAGAAAATCAATCGCGTCAGCATCACTCAAATGATGCCCACCTTTGGCAACCATAACCGGATCAACAACGCGCGGTATAATTTTTCCATAATCTGTCAACACCTTGGCTACGACGCCAACAATTTCTGCGCTGGCAAGCATACCCGTTTTGATCACGTCAGCGCCAATATCCGCCAAGACCGAAGTAATCTGTTGTCCAATAAAATTGGACGGCACCGTATGAACGCTGTGCACCCCTGTTGTATCTTGATTCGTCACGGCTGTTATCGCTGTTGCTGCATAACCACCTAATGCCGTCACAGTTTTAATGTCAGCTTGTATTCCAGCTCCGCCAGAAGAGTCTGAGCCTGCCACAATAAGTATGCGACCCAAATTGGGACTAATAGACATATCTTCGCACCTGCAGCTTGCCCACTATACAGCAGCCTTTTTGATGATGGATACTAAAGTATCCACAACGGCGTTCACTTTTGCCGAGTCATCCCCTTCGGCCATAACCCTTACCAAAGGTTCAGTGCCTGATTGCCGAATTAAAATTCTCCCCGAGCCAGCAATTTCGCTTTCCGCATCAGCGATAGCACTCTTAACATCGGAATGATCAAGAGCACGCTCTGCTGTGGACCGGTCTTGCATGCGGATATTTTTCAAAATCTGGGGCACCGGTTGAAAGGATGATAACATTTCGCTGGCTGGTTTTTCACTTTCAACCAGGGCCGCAAGCAATTGGAGTCCGGCCATCAAACCGTCCCCAGTAGTTGCATGACGGCCCAGAATAACATGACCTGACTGCTCTCCGCCCAGATTAAACCCCCCTTCTTCCATCCGAGCAGAAACGTAGCGGTCTCCGACTTGTGTACGCTCAAGAGTTAACCCAAGAGTTTGAAGGTATCTCTCTAGTCCCAAATTACTCATAACAGTAGCAACAACGGAATTACCTGTAAGTTCACCAGATACCTGCCACCGTTTAGCGATTGCAGCTAAGATTTGATCGCCATCTACAACGACACCCTTCTCATCACATACGACGATGCGATCAGCATCACCGTCTAGCGCCATTCCAAAATCAGCATGATTTGCTTTGACTTGCTCTGCCATCAGGTGCGGGTGCAAGGATCCGCTGTCTTTGTTGATATTAAAACCGTCGGGATCAACACCAAGCGTTACAACATCTGCACCCAGTTCCCACAAAACTGCAGGAGCAACTTTATAGGCTGCACCATGACCGCAATCGACCACAATCTTGAGACCATCGAGTCTCAAACTCCTTGGAAAGGTGTTTTTGACAAATTCAATATAACGAACAGCTCCAGTCCCGTTATCGAGGCGCCGTGCACGACCAAGCTTAGAAGACTCAACACGTAAGTCATCTGTACCTCTGGCCATTAAGTCTTCGATACCCTCTTCTATCTCGTCTGACAGCTTGAAACCATCTGGCCCAAAAATCTTAATACCGTTGTCTTCGTACGCGTTATGAGATGCAGAGAGCATTACACCTAAGTCACACCTTAAAGACCGCGTCAGCATTGCAATGCCAGGCGTAGGTATTGGACCAACCAAAACAACGTCCATACCCACAGATGTAAAGCCCGCCGTTAGGGCCGGCTCCAGCATATAACCAGACAGCCTGGTATCTTTTCCAATAACAACGGTATGTCTATGCTGACCACGTAGAAACGTGTGACCAGCCGCCATTCCAAGCTTCAATGCCATTTCTGCGGTCATCGGGGCCGTATTCGCAGTGCCACGTATCCCGTCTGTTCCGAATAGGCGCGTCATTGCCATAGTGCCCCAACCACTTAACTCTTCAGATTGTCGATATTAATTCAGGTCAAGTAAATGACCTAGGCCCTCGTGTGAATCAAGCCACAAGGGCTTTATCTGCCCTGAACGGCATTTAACATAAGAATAGCTTGGTGTGTTTCAGCGACATCGTGAACACGAATGATCTGTGCCCCTTGGCGTACGCCATCCAAAGCAACGGCGAGTGACCCAGGTAGTCGCGCTTTTGGGTTATCTACACCCGACACTCTACCAATGAAACTCTTCCGGGATGCACCAAGCAGAATCGGACATCCCACCCCATGGAGAATTGATAAGTATTTCAACAAATCCAAGTTGTGGTCTTCAGTTTTACCGAAACCAATCCCAGGATCGATACAGATTTTTCTTCGGTCTATCCCAGCATCGATACATGTTTGAACACGTGCTTCTAAGTAGTCAAAGACATCCATAGGTGCCCAGGTGTATGTGGGCTTATCCTGCATTGTCTTTGGCGCACCCTGCATATGCATCAGGACCACACAGCACTTTTTCCGTCGCACCAAGCCGAGCGCGGCGGAGTCTCCTGTAAGAGCTGTCACATCATTAACGATCTTTGCGCCTGCCTCTATTGCAGCAGCCATGGTAGGCGCATGGCGCGTATCAATCGAAACCGTGAATCCGCGTGATGAAAGAGCTCTGACAACCGGTAGAACGCGCTGCTGCTCAGTCTCCGGCGATACTTGCGTGGCACCCGGTCGAGTTGACTCACCACCAACGTCTAGTATGTCCGCTCCTGCTTCTGCTAAATATATGCCATGAGCGATTGCACGTTCTACTGTGTCATGGTCGCCGCCGTCAGAAAAACTGTCAGGAGTAACATTCACAACGCCCATAATTTTAGGAACGTTCAAGTCTAAGTCTGTATAAGGAGGTCTTTCGGACGAAAAGAAATCTAACAAGGTTGATAGCCGAGACTTTACCTCACCATGCAGAACCTGGCGCCATGGCTCAAACGCAGCGACGGAAGCACCATACCTAGTAAGGAGCCCCTCTTGGTCAGTAATCACCTCAACGGCTGCAAATGCTTGCGATACACCAAGAAATGGTAGGGCGTACCCCCCCTTAACCAAGTACCTCGCCAATGGGCCAGAAACCAGTCCGCTGGGAATACAATAAATGGACAGGCCCCGCTCATTTCTGAGCGAGGCCGGATTTGGCAGCCCACTTTTAAACGCGATCACGTATTGGGTTGGGGTTCCGGTTCAGGGCTTATGCCACCGGAATCTGACTCTTCGTCACTACCATCCGTTGTGGGTACAGATGTTCTGCGCCCTGGAGGACGAGGGCGCGTTGTCGGTTTGTCCGACTTATCAATGTCCTCTCCACGAAGTAAAGCGTCGATCTCAGCGCGCGAGAGTGTCTCGTACTCGAGCAAACCTTTAGCAATAACTTCGAGATCGTCCTTGCGTTCTTCAAGTATCTGGCGGGCCTTTTTCTCACCCTCTTCCACAAAGCGCCGCACTTCTTGGTCGATCAGTTCAGCAGTGGCGTCTGACACATTTTTCTGTTGGGACACAGAGTGACCCAAAAACACTTCTTCTTGATCCGCATTATAACGCAGTGGACCCAGCTTATCTGAGAACCCGAACTCGGTCACCATACGACGCGCAATGTCCGTCGCACGTTTCAGATCATCTGATGCGCCCGTGGTAACTCGCTCAATACCAAAAATCATTTCTTCAGCGACCCGACCACCAAAGAGACTTGCGATCATGGCCTTCAGTTCCATTTGTGACTGACTATATTTGTCTCGCTCTGGCAAAAACATAGTGAGACCAAGGGCTCTACCGCGCGGAATAATCGTCACTTTATGCAGCGGCTCATGCCCTTCAGCATGCATCATAATCAATGCGTGTCCGGCCTCATGATAAGCGGTGAGCTTTTTCTCATCCTCAGTCATGACCATGGACCGCCGTTCAGCGCCCATCATCACTTTATCTTTGGCCTCTTCGAATTCTAACATCGTGATCACACGCTTGGCTTTTCGAGCGGCCAACAGCGCAGCTTCATTCACGAGGTTCGCCAGATCCGCGCCGGAGAAGCCAGGAGACCCACGAGCAATCACCTTCAAATCCACGTCGGGAGAAATTGGTGTCTTGCGGGTATGTACCTTTAGAATTTTTTCGCGACCCAAGATGTCGGGGTTCGGCACAACAACTTGACGATCAAAACGACCGGGGCGCAACAAAGCCGGGTCAAGAACATCCGGACGGTTTGTTGCTGCAATTAGGATCACACCTTCATTGGCCTCAAACCCATCCATCTCAACCAGCAACTGGTTGAGGGTTTGCTCTCGTTCATCATTGCCACCGCCAAGACCAGCACCGCGATGCCGGCCGACAGCATCAATTTCATCAATAAAGATAATGCAAGGTGCATTTTTCTTGCCCTGCTCGAACATGTCGCGCACCCGGCTAGCGCCGACGCCAACAAACATTTCGACAAAATCTGAACCCGATATCGTAAAGAATGGAACGTTTGCTTCACCCGCAATTGAGCGCGCCAACAATGTTTTACCTGTCCCAGGAGGCCCCACAAGCAGAACACCCTTGGGTATTTTTCCGCCCAAACGTTGGAATTTGCCCGGATCACGCAAGAACTCGACGACTTCTTCGAGTTCCTGTTTAGCTTCATCAATACCTGCGACGTCTTCAAATGTCACACGTCCTTGCTTCTCAGTCAGAAGCTTGGCGCGAGATTTGCCAAAACCCATGGCCTTGCCGCCGCCACCCTGCATCTGACGCATAAAAAAGATCCAGACCCCGATCAGCAACAACATCGGGAACCAAGATATTAAAATACTCCACAATGTCGTTTCACCGTCCGTAGCAGGAACAGCTTTGATGTCTACACCATTTGAACGCAACGCAGGCACCAGCGTCGGATCATTTGGCGCATATGTGCGAAACTGCACACCCTCACGCGTCTTTCCGGTAATGTTGTCGCCTTGAATGGTGACACTTGTCACCTCGTTGCCTTCGACTGAGGCCATAAATTCAGTGAAGGAGACTTCACGACTTTGATTACGGGTTGTTGGAGCCTGGAATAGATTGAATAGCGCTACAATCAAAACAAGGATTACGACCCAAAGGACAAGGTTTTTACTGATGTTCACGTCTAACCCTTCTCTAAACTTTACGTGTAGCTTTTTATCATGCCGTTCCGCGTTCACCAGCAAGTAACCGCAGGTCTAACCTTAATTAAATAGGGTTCGAACCCATGAACGCAAGGTGGCAATTGCGCCTCATATAAATGTCTTAAGTGTCCATATATAAAACAGAGCCTTAGGCGATGATGAATTTAGAATTTTTATCAATAATATCAATAAGTTCTGTTTTCTTTAGTAATTAGTAGGCGTGCGCCTTTTCGGCGGATCTGACAACCATTTAAAGTTCTGTCTGACCAGTGATTAGTCTCGAGAGACTGATAGACGCTCTCCAAGCTGTCAAAACGAGGGGGATAATCCGAACCGGCAACACGAACCAGAAGCCGAGAGAGGCATCTCAAACCCACTTCCTGAGGTGCTTGAAGAAGTAAATCCACATCAAGATCTACAAAATCGATTTCCATCTTATTCACGGCATGATCTATGAGCGCTTCAACAGACACATCAATCGCAACCTTTGCGCGCTGCATATGGCCTACAGTTTTCAGCAGTCGGTCTGTTGTCAGTCCTTCTCCTCTGAGTTCTGATAACAACTTTCGAATGCGCACACGTGCGAACATTGTGTCCGTGTTGCTTGAATCTGTCACCCAGTCCTGTTTGAAGTATTCGCACGTCGCAATCAACGACGCTTTCGAAACACTGAGCAGCGGTCTCAAGACCCTTATGCCATTTCGCTCTATTTCGCTGGCGATTGATGCTAAGCCATCCACACCAGACCCGCGGATTAACCGATACAAAAAGGTCTCTGCTTGGTCATCCGCATGATGCGCGGTTAGCAAAGCAAGAGCACCATTTCCCCTGCACCATTTAAACATTGTAGCGAATCTCCCGGCACGCGCAGCAGCCTGAGGGCTCCGATCAAAAAGCTTAACTTTTTGCCCTTCCTCCCAGACAAGCGTCTCATGTGCCATCCCAATCTCAGAGAGCCATCCCTTAACTTTCTGAGCTTCAGCCGCTGCTTCTGGCCTGAGTTGGTGGTCAACTGTTAAGCCTACGACCGTGAGGTTATTCGTTTTTGCCCAATCGTGAACGAGGTGGCACAGCGCCATACTATCGGGCCCTCCCGAAACAGCGACCGCAAGTCTCACTCCGGCATCCAAGCCCTGATAGTGCGCCATGAGCCCGGCAAAAGACTCAGACGTGAGAGCACCCTCGTCATCGGCGGTTTCTGAGGAATTGAGTTCAGCCAGCACCATAGCTTAACTGCACTTTAACCGAGCCCTCTCGGTCTGCGCGCGCCGACGGATTGTGTCGCTGGCTGATGGGTATTCCGTTGCCAATCTTGTCAGTGCCGTACAGGCACCATCAGTCTGGCCCAGACGCGCCATAGACAGGCCAAGTTTCAGAAGGTTGTCAGGCCCCTTAGAACTGGTCGGATACGTCTGGTATCCTGATAAGAACTCTACAGCCGCCTGCTCGAAATCGCCTCTGACATAATAGGTTTCACCTAACCAATACTGGGCATTTCCGGCAAGGGCATCTGTGCTGTGTGCTTCAAGAAATAGACGAAGGGCGCGTTCTGCACTGGCATAGTCAGCCTGCCGCAGGATATCAAAAGCATAATCATATTGCTGCTGGGGTGTACCGTTCGGCAATGCAATAAATGCCGTGTTTGCGCTTGATGCTGTTCCTATTCTTGCCGCTGACACCGGACCAGGTGAGGGTGCCGCTTGCATGGCTGGTGGCGCTTGAAACGCCTGCGGAGCTGGCTGGCTAATGGGCGCGCTTGTGGAACCAGGCGCAGCAGGCAGTGGAGTGCCTTCTTCATCGGTTCTGAGAACGCCAAACGTATTACCCTGATTAATTGGTCCTGGCTGAACTGGTGCCCTAAAAGTACCTCCACTCTCCAAGTCGCTAACACCTGAAGACGTCACAGTGGCTTGCCCGGCTGGCCGTTGCAATTGCAATTGAGGCTGGGCTTGAACTGGCGTGGACATCGGCATGTTCATATCTGGTTCGATACGTCCTTCTGGGCGAGCTTCAGACTGAGCAAAGTTGTTTTCAGCCATACCCCCGAATTGCGCTGAAGGAGTCACATTGGATTGATCTTGAACCAATGCTCCTGCTTCACCTGGCGCATTAGCAACTGCAGAAGAAATACCAGCAGCCTGCTCCAATACGGCCAAGCGATAAGACACATCACTCGATAGTCTTTGCAGTTCAGACCTCAGCCTAGAAATCTCGAAGCGTGCCTCTTCCACCTGACCTGTCATCGTTTCGACTAAGCGTTCAAGTTGCAGCACACGAACCTGCAATCGGCTGGCCACGTCGGTCGGCATCTGTTGCGCGTCTGTGCCTGTTTGTTGCGGCGAAAGCGGCATTTGGACCGAGGAGCCCCCCTGTCCTTGGAGGGCGGAGAGCTGTCGTTCAAGCTGCTCAACCCGTTCACTCAAAACACGAACATCAAGCGGGGACTGAGCATGCGTGGTGGTGGCCAACATCGAGGTCAAACAAGTGACGGCCAAAAGGTTCGTTAATGATGTAAAATTTAACAACAGACGTGACATAGCGCGGCAATCTTCCAGAAAAGAGTATGTTGGATATCGCGAATGCAAGGCGGAAATAAGGCAAACGGCGGCTCCTGCTATGCAGAGAGCCGCCGTTTTAATTACGCAACAACTCAGAAGTGAGTTGAAGTGCTAACCGCTATTGTACGACAGACACACCGCGTCGGTTACGATTCCAGCAGTCTTCACTGGACGCAACACACACAGGGCGTTCTTTGCCATAAGAAATCGTACGAACTCTGCTTGGTGTCACACCAAGAGAGACGAGGTAATCCTTAACAGCATTTGCACGGCGCTCACCAAGACCGAGGTTGTACTCGCGGGTGCCACGCTCGTCACAGTGCCCTTCAATAACGATCGAACGTGAAGGGTTTTGACTCAACCATGACGCTTGACCCCGAAGAGTGGCTTGCGCTGCACTGTTCAGATCGTATTGGTCGAGGCCAAAGTAAACTCCATTGCCAACCACTTGGTTGAAGTACTCAGCAGAATCCATAGCTGGGCCGGATGGTGCTGCCGGAGCAGCAGGAGCTGGCTGGGTGCTTCCCATTGAGTCGGAACCCATGTCATCCTTTGGATCGGATGCACAGGCAGCCAAAAGAGCGATAGCGGCGACGGCGCTAGTGAAACGGACCATCATTTTATTTCTTCCCTTCGGTCACAAGAATGACGTAAATATGCACAAAATGGCGACTTTTAACACCTATTTTCTTAGGTGTTCGGTAGGACTTTTATCAGTTGTTCACTAGGACGCAAGTGATTCCATTAAGTCCACACTTAACAAAGACACGTTAAAGCTCAAAAAGGTCCCCTTTTTTCACCCTTGTTCACTAAGGAATCAAGGGTGACCACGCCGGATCTGAAGCATCTTGAGGTGTTAACATCTCTCTTTGGTTGTACCCGGTCAAGTCAATTGAATAAAGCCGAGTGCGTCCGCCAGAACCGTCTGCACGGGTCGGTGACTGCGCATAATACATTAAAACCCGGCCATTTGGGGCCCATGTGGGAGACTCCATAAGGAAGCCCTGAGCCAACAAACGCTCGTTTTCACCATTGGGCTCCATAACCCCAATATAGAAGTTACCACCACTCATACGTGTAAAGGCAATGAGGTCACCTCTGGGCGACCAGACCGGTGTTGCGTAGCGGCCACTCCCAAAGCTAATTCTACGCGCTTCTGATCCATCTGAGTTCATCACGTAGATTTGTTGGCTTCCACCGCGATCCGAGTTGAATGTTAACTGCTTACCATCCGGGGCATAGGAGGAAGAGGTGTCGATCGCAGGGTGATTGGTCAACCTCAATGTTCGACGAGTTCTGAGATCCATCTCATAGATTTCTGAATTGCCATCGGCGGCCATGGAAAAAGTTACTTTATTACCATCTGGTGAAAACCGCGGCGCATAGGTCATGCCCGGGAAGTCCCCCAGCAGCTCTTGGCGTCCCGTATCAATGTTAAAGAGATAGACACGGGGAACATTGCGAAAATACGAGAGATACGTGATTTCTTGCGCTGTCGGCGAGAAACGCGGGGTCAAAACAAGCGCAGACCCGTCGGTGAGAAAGCGGTGTCCTGCCCCATCTTGATCCATAATCGCGAGCCGTTTGACACGTGCCGTACCCGGCCCACTCTCTGACACGTAGACAACGCGCGTATCAAAATAACCGGTTTCGCCGGTAATCTGAGTGTAAATAGCATCAGCAATAATGTGCGAAACGCGCCGCCAATTCTCTGGTTGGGTAACATAGGCCTGCCCAATCATCTGTTGTCCGCCGAAAACATCCCATAAGCGGAAAGCAACCCGAACCTGACCATTGGGCTGTGTTTCTATCTCGCCTTGCACCAAGGCTTGGGCATTCAGTGCGCGCCAATCCGCAAAACGCGGCTGCACATCTAGCGAGGGTAAGGCTTGAATAAAGGCATCCCGATCAATCGGGTTAAAAAGACCTGATCGCTCTAAGTCATTAGAAATGACAGAACTCACATCTTGCCCAATGCTCGCGGCGGCGTCACCGTTTCCAGAGAAGAGCGCGACCGCAATCGGCATGGGCTCGACACGTCCCCGCGTGATATCGATCTGAACCTGGGCTTGTGCTGTGGCAGCAGTTAAAAGCGCTGCAAACGCTGTTGCCAATGAAAGCCAGCTTATACGCACACCAAACATCCTTCTTTTGCCTTCATCATAGCACCATCAAGAAACTGAGTTTAATTGAGGCGACCCTGTGGAGAAAATGTAAAAACGATTTCTTTAAATATTTCGTATCTTTGTGGCGAGATTGGGATATTGCTACAACTCAATACAGCAGCTCTCGCGCTGTCCGCGAATGTTCTAAATGGCGGATCTGAAAAATACCGAGCTGTGTCTTCTATAACAGCCTGGCGCACACTGCCATCAGGCTGAATTGAAACTTTGATATCCGCTGTCAAGTCCTGAAGTCCCTCTTTACCAGGGTCAATCCGCCAGCAATTTTCAATATGCGCACGTATAGCATCACGCTCACTCAGAGTAGCTCTATCTGCATTCAGCAAGGTTCTGACACGGTCATCAGGTTCAGCTTGGCTTGGCTCTTGAGGAGGCGTCGGCCTTTTTGAAACTTCCTGCTCTAAATTCTTCACCAGACTTACGAGTTGATCAAAAGAGTCCTCTTTTTTAGGAGGCTTAGGCTTGCGGGGTGGAGCATTGACCTTAGGTACGGGAGGTGCTTCAGCAACTTGCTTGGGCTCAGACTCAGGCGCAGGAGCTTCCGGCGGCGGTGGTGGCGCAGGAGCAGGTTCGGGCTCTGGCGGTGTTGCGGGCGCAGGAGCAGGTTCCGGTTCTGGGGGTGCCGGAGCGGGCTTAGGTTCAGGCTCGGGTTCTGGCTTTGGCTTCGGTGGTGGCGCTGCCGTCACCTCAGCAATTTCAACCAGCTCAACAACAATAGTATCATCTACCGCAATCTTTTCGCGCTCGAAAAACGGTAGTCCAACCACCGTGACCAAAATCACGAAGCCATGCAGCACCGTCGAAAGTAAGAAGCTTTTTCTCACAGTTGTGTTGCCTAACGGGCTTTCGGTGGATCGGTAACCAACGCCGCATTCCTCAACCCGGCTTGATAAATCTCTGACATCACGTCCATAACGGTGCCATAGGCAAGTGACTTGTCCGCACGAACATAAATACGAACGTCAGGATTTGCCTCAGTGACCGCTTTCAGGCGTGCGCCTAAATTTTTCAATTCGACTGGCGTGCTTTGCAACGTCACACCATCCTTATTTATGCTCACAGTCAGGGCTTGATTGTCTTGAGGTAAATTTGGCGTTTTTGCTTCCGGCAGATCAACATCAACTCCAGTGGTCAAAAGCGGCGCAGCGACTATAAAAATGACCAGCAACACCAGCATAACATCGACCATGGGAGTCACGTTAATCTCAGCCATTGGCCGATAGGGCTTGCGACGCGAGCCGCCGCCACCTTCGCTGGGCTGTACAAACATACCCATATCTAACTGCGCTCCTCAAGTTGCCGGGACAAAATCGCTCCGAATTCTCCAGCAAAGTTTTCGAGGCGCAAGGCATAGCGATTCATATCCGATGAAATGGAGTTGTATGCAATGACCGCTGGAATAGCGGCGACCAGCCCAAGCGCTGTCGCAAAAAGGGCTTCCGCAATGCCGGGTGCAACTGTCGCCAGACTCGTGTCGCTTGAAGCACCAATCGCACTAAACGTATTCATGATCCCCCAAACGGTTCCGAACAATCCAACAAAAGGTGCAACCGCCCCCGTTGACGCTAAAAACGTCATTCGGCGTTGCAATTGGTCCATCTCCCGTTCCAAGCTGATCCGCATAACACGGTCAATCCGCTGTCCCAGAACACCAATGTTCTCTTGCTTACTTTCACGACCTTTGGAAGGCGAGCGACGCCACTCCCGCATAGCCGCAACAAAAATTGATGACATAGGATCGGGCGGGCGTGGCCCAACACGGTCATATAATTCCTCTAATGAACTGCCGGACCAGAATTTTTCTTCAAAGCGCTCTGCACGTTTTGTCAAAGACCGAAGCCTTAGAGCTTTATCGAAAATAATCGCCCAACTCCAAAGAGATGCCGCAGCCAAAAATAGCATCACTGACTTCACCACAAAGTCCGCTTGCAGAAATAGGCCCCAAAGAGAGAAGTCTAGTTGTGTAGCAACTTCCCCAACGGCACCGACTGTTTCAACATCCATACCCAACTAACCCTTCTGTTTACGTAAACGTTCAAGTGTAGCTTTCAAGGCGGAGGTCAAGCGCCGCGGCTTGCCCTCTTCATTGACAACCACCAGTTTGATTTTCAAATCCGCAACGGCCTCGCCAATGCCAGACTCATCCATCCGATTGATCCGCTGATGCATCACCATTGAGGCACCACCGAGACGATCCAGGTGAGTCTGAACGATGAGTTCATCCTCAAGCTTGGACTGACGAATGTATTTTACGTCAGCCGAATGAACAGCAAACACCAAGCCATGCGTCTCGATCATTTCAATATGATTAAGACCATTGACACGCATCATCTCGGTGCGGGCGCGCTCAGCAAACTTGAGATAATTCGCGTGATATACCATACGTCCCGCGTCTGTCTCTTCGTAATAAACGCGTAACGGATAAAGATGAACTGGACCGTCCATCACGCCGGTTGAAGAGCGCGGTAAGGATACGGTCATTCCGCCTCACCAAGCATATCAAGTTGGGGTTGCTCTCGTTGTTGCGGCGCAGACACCCCAATGTGTCGATAGCCACTCTCAGACAACATACGACCCCGAGGCGTTCGCTGGATCAGCCCTTTTTGTATAAGGAAGGGTTCAACCACATCTTCTAACGTATCGCGTTCCTCTGCTAAAGCCGCCGATAATGTATCCACGCCAACCGGGCCACCGCCGTAGAATTCAGCGATGCACATCAAGTAACGACGGTCCATAGCATCAAGACCAAGAATATCAACGTCGAGCCTTTGTAAAGCAGCATCCGCAGCCTTGGCGTCAACAATCTCGGTGCCTTCAACTGCAGCAAAATCCCGGACACGGCGCAAAAGACGTCCCGCAACCCGGGGCGTCCCTCTTGAGCGCTTTGCAATTTCCAACGCACCATCAGATGCCATTTTCAGGTTAAGAATGGCTGCGCCACGGGTAACAATACTGACTAAGTCATCAGGCTCATAAAATTCAAGGCGCAACGGAATACCGAAGCGGTCACGCAAGGGTGTCGTCAAAAGACCTGAACGCGTTGTTGCGCCAACAAGTGTAAAAGGTTGCAATTCTATCCGTACCGAACGAGCCGCTGGTCCCTCGCCTATAATGAGATCCAGCTGGAAATCTTCCATAGCCGGATACAACACCTCTTCTATGGCGGGATTGAGGCGATGTATCTCGTCAATAAACAGCACATCGCGCGCCTCAAGATTGGTCAAGATCGCCGCCAAGTCGCCAGCTTTCGCGATCATTGGTCCAGAGGTCGCCCGGAACCCGACGCCCAACTCTCGGGAGACGATTTGCGCCAGCGTTGTCTTACCCAGACCCGGTGGCCCATGCAGAAGAACGTGATCAAGGGGCTCGCTTCGGGCCGCAGCCGCTGAGATAAAAACGCTAAGATTTTCACGCAACGACTGTTGGCCGATGAACTCGCTTAAACGCTGTGGGCGAAGTTTCGCATCCGCATCGTCTTGTTGTTCGCCGCCTGAAATGACCCGGTCTTCAGCCATGACTTGAAAGGTCCTTCAGTCCGTCACGGATGACGATATCCAGCGTCATATCGGCAGGGTTGTTTTGAAGCACCCGAGATACCGCGCCAAACGCATCTGCCCGACCGTAGCCAAGGTTAACCAGAGCAGACACTGCGTCGTCAACCAGTCCGGCTTTTGCTTGAGTTTCTGATATTGATGTTTTTACTCCGGGCTTTACCGACGCTAATGCGGCATAAGATCCGATCGCTGCAAACTTGTCCTTAAGTTCAGTCACGATCCGGGCCGCCAACTTAGGACCAACACCAGAAGCGCGTGTGAAGGGGGTTTTATCCTGAGCTGCGACAGCCTCGGCAATCTGATCGGGACTGAGGGCAGACAAAATCGCCAATGCGACTTTGTTCCCAACACCCTGAACTTTCGTGACCAGCAAGAATGCCTCGCGCTCCCGGGCTGACGCAAACCCATACAAATGTATGTGATCTTCACGGACATGTGTTTCAATAGACAGCGTAACCGCCTCGCCTTGTTGGGGCAGCTCGCTTAGCGTTCGCGACGAACAGAACACCTGGTACCCAACACCGGAAACATCAATAACGGCCCAGTCATCGCCAACACTATCTAAGATGCCTTTTAGCTTCGCAATCATCGCGCGGCTCCCCCGGCGATGGCGCGCTCTAATCTCTGGCCGGATACCCGATGATGGGCATGACAAATCGCCACTGCCAGCGCATCTGCAGCATCAGACGACGCCGCTTTGTGGCCAGGGAGCAGCATCGCGACCATGGTCTCAACTTGGTGTTTATCCGCATGACCAGCCCCAACGACCGCTTTTTTGACTGCATTCGGTGTGTATTCAGAAACGCTCAATCCGGCATTTGAAGCAGCCAGCATCGCTGCGGCCCGCGCATGCCCCAGTTTGAGCGTTGAGGTCGGATTCTTATTAACGAATGTCTCTTCGATCGCGCATTCATTTGGTCGATGAATGTCTATGATCTCGGTGAGATGTGAAAAAATAAACTGCAGCCGAATTGCGAGATCATCTTTGGCAGATGCGCACACCGTCCCATTCGCCACTGCGCTAAGGTGGTTACCATCGACATCTATAACGCCCCATCCCGTTGCGCGAAGTCCTGGGTCTAACCCTAAGAGCCGAATGGCCATTCGTAATTCCTGTGGTTCAGACGTCAGTCAGCCGAGTTCAGCTAAAATGCTGTCGTCGATCTCATAATTGGCCGCGACATTTTGGACGTCATCGTTGTCTTCCAGCACTTCAAGCAGGTTGAAAAGCTTTTCAGCGTTTTCTTTGTCAAGCTCGACTGTAGTCTGTGGACGCCAGTCCAATTTGGCGCTTTCAGGCTCGCCTAGAGCATCTTCCAAGGCTTTTTGTACGATATTGAGATCATTGGGATCGCAGTAAATATCATGCCCGTCCTCTGAGGACTCAACATCAGCTGCGCCTGCCACAATGGCCGCTTCCATAATGCCCTCTTCATTTGCGGCATCGGCGGAGTACTTAACCAGGCCAACACGGTCAAAACTAAAAGCAACGCTATTGGTTTCACCCATTGTTCCGCCGCCCTTGTTGAAGGCCGTTCTGACCTCTGCAGCTGTGCGGTTGCGGTTATCTGTCAAGGCTTCGACAATCAGCGCAACGTTTCCCGGCCCATAGCCTTCGTATCTGGCTTCTTCATAATTCTCACTGTCACCACCGGTCGCCTTATCTATGGCTCTTTGGATATTGTCTTTGGGCATACTTTGGGCGCGCGCCGCCGCAATGGCAGCTCTCAACCGCGGATTGTGATCCGGGTCAGGCATACCCATTTTTGCCGAAACAGTGATTTCTTTTGCCAGCTTGGTAAACAGCTTAGAGCGCTTCTTATCCTGAGCACCCTTGCGAAACATGATATTCTTGAATTTGGAATGACCCGCCATAACACCGTCCTTGCGGCCACCAATAGCGGCGACCCACTTTATTGTAGCATACCAGATGTTGTGTTTCTCACCCAGCAAACGTTGGGCCTCTGAATGACAAGCGGAGCCTGCCGCTGTCAAGCGATGTTACGCGGCTGGGGGAAGGATTTCCGCCAATTCGCCCCCTACACGGATGGGATGAATTGTGTCCGCCAGGCCGGTACGGTCATCGGTGGCCACCACCACGCCGCACAGCGTCGCAGGTCCCGTCGCAGGCTCCAACCGCTCTCCTGGAAGGCTCGCCACAAAGCGCCGTAAAGCAATCCCCGCATCCATGCCGATTACAGAATTATAAGGTCCGCACATCCCTGCGTCAGTTTGATACCCAGTGCCTTCAGGAAGAATACGCGTATCCGCTGTCGGAATATGGGAATGACTTCCTACAGCAAGCGAAGCTCTGCCGTCCGCCACGCACCCAAGGGCCGTCTTTTCGCTGGTCGCCTCACCGTGAATATCCACAATAATCGCATCTGCATCCCTGCCCAGTTGAGTCCCGGCCAGAAAGCCTTCCAAAGCGCGGAACGGGTCATCAATCGGCGGCATGAACAAACGACCCATGACCTGACATACGGCGACACGACGTCCATCTGCTGTTTGATAAAGGCCAGCGCCGAGACCTGGTGTGCCCTCTGCGTAATTCAGAGGCCGCAATAAGCGGGGTTCCGTTGGAATGTAATCAATGATCTCCCGTTGATCCCAGGCATGATTGCCAGTCGTAATGACGTCGACACCAGCCGCGAACAAAGCTTCACAAATCTTGACTGTGATGCCAAAGCCGTGGGCTGCATTTTCCCCACAAGCGACAACAAAATCCAGGCCAAGCCGGTCGCGTAACTCTGGCACTAAGTCAATCACAGCCTGACGACCGACTTTGCCCATAATGTCGCCAAGGTACATCACCCTCATAGCGAGACCTGCCCAACACATTCGGTTTCAATAAATCGTGTCGGCGTAAAAACACCATCCAATTGAGCATCAAATGGCTCAACAGGAATGGCCTCAACCTGTTGTTCATCAAACGCTACTCCATAGGCTACTATATTATTGCTTTGCCTTAGATAACTTAAAGTTCGGTCATAGTACCCGCCGCCAAACCCAAGCCGGAACCCTGCACTATCAAATGCGACCACTGGAACCAAAACTACACTGGGCACAAGTTCGTCAGAGTGCGCGCCCGGTTGATAAGTCTTGTGACGTCCGCGGTCTAGCGGTTGACCAACCCGCCAAGCCTTAAAGGTCAGAACTTCACCGGACTGACCTGCAACGGGCAAGCAGAGTGTGGCTCCTCGGTCTTGCAGTCGCATGAGTGCTTCTTGTGGGTCGATTTCGTCACCGATCGCAAAGTAGCCCGCAATCACAGTTTGTGGGCCAAACTTAATATGCCGCTCTAACTGCGCGCTAAGCTGGCTAGAAGCTCTTGGATGGCTGGCTTTGAGGGTTTTCCGCAATGCGAGCATCTCAGACCTGAGGGCAGCCTTTTCGGCTTGGCTTTGGCCCTGGGCCGATTGTGACATTCTCAAAACCTATACTAAAAAGAACGTGGAGCCGTCACAGCCGTCGGCTAACGTGACCTCGCCATGGGCCACAGGGTTAATGTGGGCGCCGCGATCATAGAGCCAGAGCCCTACGAGAGGCAGCTCCCGATCTTACGATATCGCCCCTGGGAGTAACCACAGCCTGACGCACCAGACAGCTCCACAGCCGCAACTTAGGGACGTTCAAGCTTTTCAGCAAGGCTATCGATGCGTGTTGCCATTGCGTCTATTGCGGTCACGATTGCTTCTTCGGCTTCAATCCGGGCCTCACCTTTGCCGCTACGCCTCAAATTTTCGAGTTCCCCAGCCGCATCGGAGAGCTCATCTGCGATCAACAGCGACACCATAACCAACAGCATGCTGTCGGATACGGGGCCGGTTGACTCCAGCAGCTTGGTGGCACGCTCGTCCAGATACCGTCCCAAACGACTCAAATGAGCCTCTTGTCCATCATCACAAGCGATCTGATAGGTTCTGCCACGCAGAGTTATCGAAACTTGGGCCATATCTATATTTTACCTTTAGCCCGGAGCGCCTTGTGCATGGATACTGCTATCCTTAACGGATTCTGAAGTATCGCCAGCATCTGAAGTATCAAGCGTTTCAATCGTCTGATCTAAGCGATCAGCGACCTGAGTTGCGGCAATACGCAGGCGATTATAGTCCGCTTTTACAGACTCTAATTCAGTCTGAAGGAAATTAAGCTGCCCATTACCGGACTGAACACTCGAATCCACCTCTGCAGGTAACTCAATAGCTGTTGCAGCGCCTTCGAGACGATCAACAGCAGCCCCTAGTCGTTTCAGCGCTTTCTCAACACGCTGGAGTCTATAGATCGCAATATCTTTCAATGGACTAGGCACCTTTTCTTGAACCACTACTGGAACATAGGCAGAGCTATTGCAAGCGTCAATCGTCCACATTTAGAACAAAAAACTGGCCCTGTTTAACTTCACGAAGAATTGGGTCTGTTCAGGCACGCAGCAGGTCGATATATCTTCCGCCTAACATTGAGACAGTTCAAACCTAATGTTGGTTTGCCTTCCAAATGACAGGGGAAAGAAAAGCGATGAAGTTGACTCAACGCGTCAAGAAAATACTGGCCGCATATGAGAGCGATAATCCTGGCACGAAGGCCAATCTGGCACGCATTTTAATGCAGGGCCGCTTAAGCGGCACGGGCAAGCTCGTCATTTTGCCCGTCGATCAAGGATTTGAGCACGGGCCAGCACGCAGCTTCGCTCCCAATCCGCAAGGATACAACCCCCACTACCACTGGCAATTGGCCATTGATGCTGGATTATCTGCTTTTGCCGCCCCCCTCGGCATGATCGAAGCAGGTGCTTCAACCTTTGCCGGATCAGTGCCAACCATCCTCAAAATGAACAGCGCTAACTCTTTAAATGGAGAGAATGACGCCCCAACGCAGGCAATTACGGCCAGCGTTGGAGACGCGTTGCGGCTTGGCTGCTCTGCGATTGGATACACAATCTACCCTGGCTCCCAGCAAGCGTATGGAATGATTGAAGATCTCAGGGAACTCACTGAAGAGGCCAAATCCGTTGGTCTTGCGGTTGTAGTGTGGTCTTACCCCCGCGGTGCCTATGTCTCAAAAGAAGGCGAAACTGCCTTAGATATTGTTGCTTATGCAGCACACATGGCTGCTCTGGCTGGTGCGCATATTATTAAAGTTAAATTGCCCACAGATCACTTAGATCTGCCAGCAGCGGAAAAAGTTTATAAAGAAGAAAAAATCGACGGCTCCACACTGTCAAAGCGCGTTGCGCATGTGGTTCAAAGCTGCTTCGAAGGCCGACGCATTGTGGTGTTTTCTGGGGGCGGTAAAAAAGGTCTGGATGGCCTTTACGACGAAGCCCGTGCCATTCGAGATGGTGGCGGCAATGGCTCTATTATTGGAAGAAATACATTCCAGCGCCCCAGAGACGACGCCATGGCTATGCTGGATACCTTGATCAACATCTACAAAGGTAAAGACTAGGCTCTGGAATGGCTTGCCGTCTTTATCTGATCACACCACCACAAATAGCGGATACAGCCGGTTTCCTAGCCCAGCTGCCCGCTGTTTTTGAATCGGGTGATGTCGCTTGCCTCCAACTGCGCTTAAAAGGCGTTGATGATGACATCATCCGGCGCACAGTGGAGGCGATTCTTCCTGTCTGTGCACGGGCTGATGTAGCGTTAATATTAAATGACCGGCCAGATCTCGCGGCATCTACTGGATGTGATGGAGTCCATATTGGTCCTGAAGATATGTCCTATGGGGATGCCAGAAAACTGGTCGGTGCAGAAGCCTCAGTCGGCGTTTCATGTAAGACTTCGCGCCATTTGGCGATGACAGCAGCTGAAGCTGGCGCAGATTACGTCGCTTTTGGAGCTTTTTTCCCCTCAAACACCAAGCAAGACATAGAAATAGCGCCAATTCAGTTGATTGAGGTCTGGTCAGAAACAACAAACGTTCCATCTGTTGCAATTGGCGGTATTACAATTGAGAACTGCCAACCTTTAATCGAGGCTGGCGCCGATTTCCTTGCCGTCTCAGCTGGTGTTTGGGCCTATAAAGATGGCCCGGAAAGTGCTGTGCGTTCATTTTCGGAGATAATGGCCCAATAATCAAAAAATGAGGCATTCTGGGCCTTCCCATTAGGGACTGATCCGCATAATGTGACCTCGACTTAGAACCTGAAATCAGGCAGATAAACATGAAATACCGGATTGCACTTCTCATAACCTTTCTCTTCCTTGGTGTTAGCCAAAGCTACGCGCAGGAAGCAAAAAACGTCGCGCCTCCCCCTCCTCCCGAGATTGCTGAAGAAGAAGAAGAAGAAGAAATTCCAGCCCAACCGGCCGCGCAAAAAAAGAAGAAACTGGACCATTGCAGCCCCGTTTCTACTAAAACCTGTGATGGCCTTGAGGAAGTTGCCAATTTGGGCGAAGAAGCATGGAAAATTGGTGCTATGGGCGCAGCAATGTGCTCAAAGAGCGCCGCGATTGAAGCCACCAGAAAAAGCCGTAAAGACCGCATAGAATACGAAGAGCTTCTTGCCGATATCGCTGAAGACAACGAAACAGAATACACTCCCTGGGTTCCGGCTGAAACCAATGGTGAGTTTGCCACCAGAACCGCTGCTGAGTGCAGTTCGAACCATGGGTATTGGTGTGGTGAGATGCAATTGGCGGCAGCCGAAATCACCGATCCCGCCCTTCAGGCGGAAGCTCTTGCCATGATCGAAACGGCCTGTGCACCACCAGAATAGAAAATACATTCAACGCTATGATCTAAAACGGCAGGCACAGTCCTGCCGTTTTTATTTTCAGGCATGACCTTTTAATCGCGAACCAGGTCAACCTCGGACCACATCACGTCTTTGACCTGACCGGCACCAGTGAGAAGCATAGCCAGCCGATCGATGCCAAGAGCCATACCTGCTGAAGGCGGAACGCTCGCCAAGGCCATCAAAAAATCCTCATCAATTGGCAATTGCGTCCCGTATTGAGTCTCAAAAACGCTCCGGTCCCGCTCGAAGCGCTGGCGTTGTTCTTCAGCATCTGTCAATTCTGAAAACCCATTCGCCAATTCCACACCGCAAGCATAAGCTTCAACACGCTCACAGACCCTTGGATCTAGCGGTTTATGACGCGCTAATGCCCCCACCGGCGCTGGGTAGTCATACAAAAAGATCGGCGGCCCCTTTTTTAAGGCTGGCTCGACTTTTTCCAACATCACCCGATGAAAGATATCATCCCAAGAGTCAGTGTCCTCGCATCTCACACCCGATTGACGGGCTGCAGATAAAAAGGATCGCGTTTTTTCAGCAGCATCACCTTCCACCTGAGCCAGTAAATCGATGCCAGCGTAAACGGAAAAAGCCTCTGCAATAGACAACTTTTTCCATGTTTTTTCGATGGAAACCGCTACATCTTGGTACTTAAACTGCTTTGCGCTTGAGGCATCGGCCGCCAATAACACCAAAGCCTGCACGTCTTCTATGAGACTCTCATAGCTCGCTCCTGCCCTGTACCATTCCAACATCGTGAACTCTGGATGGTGGAGAGGCCCATCCTCATGATCACGAAATACATGGCAAATTTGAAAAATACGCCGTTCGCCCGCAGCCAAAAGTTTTTTCATGGCAAACTCAGGTGATGTATGAAGAAAACGGTTCATATGTGGCGCAGTAAACGCCCCGGCGACAGATGCTTTTATCGGCCTAATATGGCGGTCTATACCAGGGGAAACTTGCAGGATTGGCGTCTCAACCTCAAGAAATCCCTCGTCATCAAAGTAAGTCCGGATAGCCTTTAGAATTCGTGCACGGGCGTACAAATTGCTCTTGCGCGCGGCGTAACGTGTCTTATCCCAGCTGGGTCTCGGCATAGTAATGACTCACATGTCTCATGGCTTTGAAGGCCGAGCCCGTTGCACGGCTAAAGGCAAACTGATAAAAGCCCGCCTCACGGTCGGACTTTCGACCGACATTCTTCACACTTCCAGCGGCGATGACAGCATGAAAATTCAAGCCAATACAATGCGCCCGGGGATGGTCATTGAACACCAAGACAAACAATGGACAATCCTCAAGATTGAACTGCTGCAACCGGGCAAGGGCGGTGCATTTATACAAGTCGAAATGCGTGATATCGCATCGGGTAACAAATCTAATGACCGATGGCGAACCCAGGATTCTGTTGAAAAACTAGAGGTCCGCGAAATTGATAGTCAGTATCTTTTCAAAGATGGCGATCAATACACCTTCATGGATACTGAGACCTTTGAACAGTTTGTGTTAACTGCTGATGATATCGGTGATGCGGCACCCTATTTGCAGGACGGCATGGCTGTTATGGCAGATACCATTGAAGGTAAGCCAGTCAGTATTAAAGTCCCACAAAACGTGACCCTTGAAGTTGTAGAAGCTGACGCCGTTGTAAAAGGGCAAACAGCGACATCCTCATATAAGCCCGGTATTCTTGAAAACGGCGTCAAAGTGATGATTCCGCCTTTCGTGGAAGCCGGAACGCGCATCGTCGTAAATACCATTGACGGCACTTACGTCGAACGCGCCAAAGACTGAGGCCATAAATAGTGGCGGTCCGGACCCCAATTTTGAATGTTATGGTTGGCGCTGCTGAAAAAGCATCGCGCATGATCAAACGAGACTTCGGTGAGGTCGAGAACCTGCAGGTGTCGCGCAAGGGCACCAGTGATTTTGTATCAGCGGCTGACACGAGAACCGAAAAAACGCTTCAATATGAGCTTTCTAAAGCGCGGCCTGGATTTGGCTTCATTATGGAAGAATCTGGTGAGGTTAAGGGTGAAGACCCCAACCGCACATGGATCATTGATCCTATTGATGGAACCACCAACTTCATCCATGGCATTCCACACTTCGCAATTTCGATTGCTTTGATGGAACACGGCGAATTGGTCGCTGGCTTGGTTTACAATCCCATTTTCGAAGAACTATTCGTCGCCGAGAAAGGTCAAGGAGCGACTTGCAATAACCGCAGACTTCGTGTTGCGTCGCGGGAAAACTTGTCGGACTGCGTCCTTGCGACAGGTATTCCGCATTTGGGGCGTGGCGATCATGCCAAATACATGCCCCAGTTGACGGCCGCGATGGCTGCAACAGCTGGAATCAGGCGTTTTGGGTCCGCTTCTCTTGATCTGGCATATGTCGCAGCCGGACGAGTCGACGGCTTTTGGGAAACAGGCCTTCAGCCTTGGGATGTGGCTGCCGGTATTCTTCTGGTGCGTGAAGCCGGCGGATTTATTACCGAAATCGACGGCAAAGGCGACGGTTTAAGCGGAGAGTCCGTATTAGCGACAAATCCGCGTCTGCATCGCCCGCTCAGCCATCTTTTGACGGGCAAAAAGACGGAACGGCTGCGCGCCCGTTAGTTTGCGAGAGTTTCATGTCAGGCGTTGTCGGTTAGGCCACCCTTGGGGTAGGGTTCTGACCTCACGGGGTAACCTGTGCAGTAAACACGGGATCTAAGTTAGGATTGAGATATGGCTAAGGGGCGTTGCGGACAAAACATCCGCGCTCAGGTGTTACACACAGCACTGACCTGCGCAATTTTCGGCGCTGTATTAGGCTTGGACCAAAACGTGCACGCTCAAAATTCTGAAGGTGTTGCCGTTAATCTTGACGTACTTGATGACCTAGACTCACGAGCACTGGCTCCTCGCCTATTAATGCCAACTGCGCCACTGACATCGGGCCGCATAGTGCTAAGGCCACCGCCTGGGGTTAGCGCCGTCACACCAGGACAGTCTCGCGTAGTTTTGCGCCCCCCCCCGGGTATACCAAATCGTGCAGCAGGAACACCCAGCATAACCGTGCCTAAACCGGCCCCTCCGGCAGCATCTCCGCCAACCTCGGTAACTTCAGTTGCCCCATCACCATCGGTCACTGAGCCTGAGCCACCCCCCGTAGCAACGACGGCTCCAACTCCTCCGGCTCCACTCGCCGCTGAGATGTCCGATCCTGCACCAAAAGTATCAGCATCAGGTGTACCCATAACAATGGGGCCTGCCGTTGAGTCCATGCCAGACCCGGCACCAGAACCTATTATTCAGCCGCAAGCAGACCAGGTGGGATCGCTTCCGCCCGAGATGACCAACGCGCCAATCACGATAGCTTTTAGCCCGGAAGAAAAAGACTTACCGCTCTCTGCCGCCGCTAGCTTGGCATCCGTCACCGAGCGAATGAATTCTGACGGTAATCTGCGTGTGCAATTGCTAGGATATGCGAGCAGTGCCGATGGCTCGCCCAGTAGTGTCCGCAGAATGTCATTGAGCCGGGCACTATCCGTCCGTGAGTTTCTCATGGACGCTGGCATTCAAAGCACCCGGATTGAAGTGAGAGCACTTGGCGACCAAATTGAGAGCGGTGAGCCAAACCGTGTCGATGTGGTCTTAGAGTAGCTTTAGAGAAAATTTAGAAAGTATTTCAGCGGATCCAGCATGACAGACACGACACGTTTTCTTACACGCATGATCCTTTTTTTAGTCGCAGGCGGCGTCGCAGGTGCGTTCCTATATGGAACGCTTATCGATGCGTTCCTCGCAAATCCACTATTGAACGGTCTCATTCTCGGGGTCCTGCTCATCGGCATCATGCTAAATGTCCGGCAAGTCGTGATGCTGAAGCCCGAAATTGAGTGGCTTGAATCGTTTCAAGGCCGCGCGGAAAAGAGGCTAAGCGCGCCAACTTCAAATGATGATGAGCCTCAATCCCTCTCCGGCACTGGACCTAGGCTCCTGTCCCCTATGGCACGCATGTTGTCAGAGAGTAACAGCCGCGGCGGTAAATTCTCGCTCAGCGCTCAAGCTATGCGGACTCTCTTGGACGGGATCGCTTCCCGCCTTGAAGAATCAAGGGACCTCGCCCGCTACTTTGTTGGACTGTCTATCTTCTTGGGCCTTCTGGGTACGTTCTGGGGTCTTCTTGGCACGGTCGCCTCCGTGGGCGACGTTATCCGCAATCTGTCGATCACGGGCGACGACATCTCTCTCGTTTTCAATGATCTTAAGGCAGGCCTTGAAGCACCTTTGGGAGGGATGGGAACGGCATTTTCATCTTCTCTCTTTGGCTTGGCGGGTTCCCTTGTTCTGGGGTTCTTAGACCTCCAAGCGGGACAAGCACAAAACGCCTTCTACAATGACTTAGAAGAATGGCTGTCTGGCATGACACGGCTCTCTTCTGGCACCAGTGTTGGCGACGGTGAGCAAGGTGTCTCGGCTTACACGGAGGCCCTCCTCGAACAAACGGCCGAGAGCCTGGATGAACTTCAGCGCATATTAGGGCGCAGTGAAGAAAGCCGAATTGCGGCGAACGAACACTTTGCAACCATGAATGAGAAGCTTTCCTTGCTGACAGAACAGATGAAGGCAGAGCAGCAAGTCCTTCTAAAGGTTGCCGGAAATCAAAAAGATCTGGCACCACTTTTGGAAAAAATCGGATCACTCGGTGACATCTTTAACCAACCTCAAAATGCCGGGTTTGACCAAGATACCAAGACCCACATCCGCAATATCGATCACGCGCTTGGGCGCTTGGTGACTGAGTTGATGTCCGGCAGAGATCAGATGGTGAAAGACATCCGATCTGAAATCAAACTCCTTTCCAAGACTGTGGCAGCTTCAAGTGGCCGCTCAGAGAACAACGACTAAGCCGGTTTAAGCAGCAGTCATGGCCTCTCCCGCCCGCCGCACCCGCAGAACCACAGACATATGGCCTGGCTTCGTCGACGCCTTAGCGACCCTTTTGATCATCATCATTTTTATTCTGATGGTATTTGTCCTTGGACAGTTCTTTCTCGGTCAGGCCCTCTCTGGACGAGACGAAGCTCTGGACAGACTGACCCTCCAGATGAATGAGATTGGCGAAATGCTCGCGCTTGAGCGTCAAGAGAATCAGGAGTTACGCCTGAATGTTTCCCAACTTTCAGATCAATTACAAACTGCAAATGCTGAACTGGACGGCATGGCAGCCCTGCGTATGGAAAATCTGGAGCTTTCCGGCCAAATCGCTGTCTTAACATCAGAAGCAGAGACAGCCGCTGCACAGCGGGAACGCATGCAAGTCGCGTTAGACGCCGCAGCTGAAGCCGCAGCAGCAGATCAGGCGCTTCTCTCGAAGCAACGCCAAGAAGCGGCCCTGTTGCAACAGAGCATTCGGGCGCTTGAAGCCCTGCGGGCGGAGTTAGAAAGCGAAATCGAACGGCTTGGCGACAGCGTCGTTGAGCGGGAGCGGCAAGTTGCTGATGAGCGCAAGCTGACCATAGAAGCACGCGCTCAAGCCGCGCTTATGACCCAGCAGTTGGAAGCTTTGCGAGAAGAACTCGGTCGACTTGCTGCAATCCTTGATGCCTCCGATGCGTTATCAGCCGAACAAAAAGCACAGATCTCTGATCTCGGACGTCGAATGAACCGGGCTTTGGCAGGAAAAGTCCAAGAGTTACAGCAGTATCGTTCAGAGTTTTTCGGTCGTTTGCGAGACATATTGGGCACCCGCCCCGGCATCAGAGTTGTTGGCGACCGATTTGTATTCCAATCCGAAGTGCTTTTTTCCAGCGGCTCTGCTGACTTGGGCATCGAAGGTCAACGCCAGTTGGATCAATTGGCCAAGACCCTGATAGACATCTCACGGGATATTCCGGAAGAAGTTGACTGGATCATGCGTGTTGATGGCCATACGGATGATGTGCCGATCAGCACAGCTGAATTCCGCTCAAACTGGGAGTTATCCAGCGCAAGAGCGCTCTCTGTTGTCAGATACTTAGTGACCCAGGGGATCACTCCGGAACGGCTCGCTGCGGCGGGATTTGGCGAGTATCAGCCGATCGACCCTGGCCAGACGCCCGATGCGCGCAGTCGAAACCGGCGTATTGAGCTCAAAGTCGACCAAAGATAATTCAAAATTCAGCAGCTTAGTGCCGCTTTGGGTCGCCTTGGGCCTTGCGTCTCCAGTCTTGGTTCGGTATACCCCAGCGACTTTTTGGTGAGGAAAACCATGAAAAAAAATATTCATCCTGATTATCACGAAATCACCGTGATCATGACCGACGGCACGGAATACGTCACCCGCAGCACGATGGGCAAAAAAGGCGATGTGATTCGTCTTGACGTTGACCCCAAGACCCACCCGGCTTGGACAGGGGTTCACCGCCTGCTCGATTCCGGCGGTCAATTGGCAAAGTTTAATAAGCGTTTCTCAAATTTTGGTTTGAAAAACTAAAACCCTAAAAAAGCACAAGATATTGTAGCCGCCTTCTTCGGAAGGCGGCTTTTTTGTGTTGGGCGCGAACCTTTTCCGGTATCAATACGTTTAGTGTTTAACGTCAATAATCACTGAATCGATATGCTGAGAGTTGTTCAATACGAAGTCCATATCTTTGATGAAGGTCGCTGGTACTTTCATGCGAGGTATCCTGGTGCTGAACGTGACCAAGCATTATCTGATGCCAGACAGACCGAGTATCAGACCGGCTACCCGGCCAAAGTCATCAAAGACACCTATCATCGTGATCTGAACTACTCTGAAGAATCGGTTATCTACATAAGCCCTAATGCCAAGAGTAAAGCCCAGAAACGCAAACCTCGTGGAAAACGACCGGGGACTTACACAACCCGCCAAACCGGCTCTGATCAGAATGCTCATCAGCCCAAAAACGGTATCGTAGACACCACTCCTGTCAGCCACGGTCAGTTCTTAACCCGTCTGGTGTTGGCTCTATTGGCAAGCCTGTTGATTGCTTCAGCCTTAACTGTCCTGCTCGGAACAGTGCTCAATAATCTGCCGAAGCTTGGCATTTCGCTCTCAAACGACATTGGCACCAAAATATCGGTGTATTGGTATATTGCGATGTTCGGGGTGAGCTGTATCGCTCTCAATAAAGCCTACGTGCCCTGGCGACGCCTGTTTGCAAAGCATGAAAAAGCTTCAAGAGCTGTAAGCCAAATCAAAACCGCCATGTCCAAGCCGGCGCAAGGAATGTCGTTCAAGCCGAAATATGACTCCAGCGAACGCGAGCGCGAACGCGCTCAAGAAATACATGATATGAAAGTCCAACGCGGGGACTTAGACTCCATTGACACGTTAAATGATGCCGACGACAGCCAAGACTCCGAAGAGTTCACTAGCGAAGTAGTTATTCCGGCTCCCCCAAAAAAGCCCACGCCTCAAGTTAAAGACGAAGCGATAAAAGCCAGCACCCAGAAAAAAGCTGGAGAAAAGAAACCAGAGCAACCAAAGCCTAAAAATGAACCTTACCTAGAAGAACCTCATTTAGAAAATGACTCCAGAGCTACGGACAGAATAAAAGCGGCTGTGTCCGAAGCAAACCGACCAACCGCGCTGACAGATATGGATTTAGACCGTCTAATGATGGTTAGATTCTTGGGCGATACGGTTATGAACCTACGCACCAAGCAGGCGAAATTAGATGCAAAAACGCGGCATGGTGTAGCGCTGTATTTAGCCGGCGGTGCCGCGGCACTTGCCGATCGCCGCGGCCTCACACCGCAGCAGGAGAAAGATGTTCTCTCAGAAGCCTTAACCTTGCTTGGACAGTCAAACGAGGAACGAGAGACTTTTTTGAAGAGTGTTGAACAAGACCTGGAAATGCCAAAGAACAAGGAAGTCGTTCACGCTGGCGAAGAGGCGATGTATCAACACCTGCAATTATCGAATAAACCAAACGAGAGTTTAAGGGCTGCGATTGCGAAATGGGAACAGCCAACCGAGCGCCAAACGCCCCCCGTCGCTGATGTATTTCTTCTGTCGTCACTGTCCATCAAGAATACTTTTGACGGAGCAGACGATATTGAACGCCATAATAGAGTTGTGCGGGCAGCCCTAACCCGATTCAACGGTGAAGAAATACGTCACACTGGAAAGGGTGTCTTTGCCCGCTTTACCGGTCCAGAAGACGCTCTAAGGGCAACGCTGCTTATTCAGCGCACCAACGAAAATGACAGTGCAACGGAGCCGACATTGCGCCTGGCACTGGCCGCAGGTCAAAACTCACACGATGGTGCCGACATAACAGGACATGTTTTTGAATACTTAAACGAACTTTGCAGTCAAATAGAGAGCGGTCAGATTGCTGGGGACGCCCGCCTACAAAATAGCTGGAATACCAGCACCAGCCTCTCTGATGTGTCCAACGGGCACGACATTATCTGGAAACAGCCTCCCGCCAGGAAATTGGCATCCGTACCGGCATAGTCGCGTTAATCGCAACATTGTCATATTTGCGCGCATTGCGCGTTAATTCGAACTTAGGGTTTAATCCTCATATTGTTGAGTTGGGGGGCATTAACGACTACAAATCCTCCTTAATGGTGGGGTCACAAGACTCAATTTTCGACCGTTGATAAAGGGCTGCTGGTTAAGCAGTGTACGCGGCACATGGCGATTGAGCATTTCGAAGTCTATTATTTTCAGAATGGCCGATGGCATGTTCATGCAAGGTTTGAAACCCAAGAACGTGAAATTGCGATTGAGGAAGCGAAGTCTGTAGAGGCAAATCTTGGCTACCCAGCGCGGGTCATTCGCGAAACCTTCTATCCAGAATCAAACACCACAGAAGAAGTCGTCTCCTACCAAGGCAACCGCGCAAAAAAGATCACAGATTCAGACTCAATGTTTGGTGCTAGTGACCCTGGCGGTCCGCCTAGAAAAGGCAAAAGTGCGACCGGACCTGCCAGGGGTGCAAGCCGATCTGAAAGCAAAGAACGCTCTTCGGCAGGTCAATTAGGGCGTGGCGCTCAGCGCCAACAGGTGATCAAGAAAGATGACCGAACAAAAAAACAAAAAACGAGAAAAAAAGCTAAGAACGCAATATTGGTCGTGCTGACCGGATTCATTCTGAGCTTAGTAACTGCCGTTATTGGTTCTCTCGCCATTACACTGATTCTGTTTCAGTTGGTTGAGGCTGGTCTCGTACCATCCGGAAACCGGAATGCTCTTGTCTTCGGTACATTTATCTTATTGTTCTTCGGTACAGCATTTATGTATCTGAACAAAAAGTTCAATTTAGTTCAGATATTTAAGAAGCAACCGAAGAAAAATCGTGGCCCCGCCCCCAAAACGGTTCCGATCAATCAGGCGAGTAAAAGCAAAAGAGTCCCAGCAGATGTTTCAGATTTGGCCAACGCTGACCTTGAGGAGTTAACCAAGCGCGTAAGGGCTCAAGAAGAACAGGAAGATGGCCTCGCCCCGTCCCTTGGTGATGATGAGGGCTTCGAGACCGACAAACCTGATGACACTGCAAAACAGGAGCCTGAAGATAAGGCCACCGGGGACAAAAAATCGGACAAAAAAAAGGAAGACGACAAAAAGAAAAAAGACACTCAAAAGAAAGCAAAACAAGACGAAGAGAAAAAGAAAGCTGACGCAAAGAAGAAAAAACCGAAAAGCCCTGCCGATGCAGCAAAACCAGAATTTCTCAAGTTTTTAACAAATGCCGTAACCTCTATTCAAAGCGAACATGCTCAACTGAATACCTTCAGCAAGTTCGGTATGAACCTCTATATGTGTGGCGCTTGCACAACCATATGCCAGGCCAAAGGGCTCACCAACGACGTAATGTTGGGCCTCCTCAAGGATGGCCTTAACCTAATCGGCACCAATGCCGCGCGCGCGCAGTCTTTCTGTGACGATATTCCAGCACACAGTCAAAATCCGCGCTACGCAGGGATGATTCAGGCCGGCAGTAAAGCCATGAGTAACTTTATGGCTGGCGTAGCCGCAGCGAACGCAGGCTTAAGTGCGTTACTGACAGAATGGAATTTACCCGAAAAAAGACCATCCGTGCCCAACATGTTCACATTTCTATTCACCGACATTGTCGGCTCTACGGCCATGACTCAGCAATTAGGCAATGCTGGCGCCCAAAAGGCGGTGCGGGCACACAATGATGCTGTGCGCGGCGCAATCCAAAAATTCAATGGCCGAGAGGTGAAACACACGGGTGACGGCATTATGGCCACCTTCCCCGATGGTCCATCTGCGGTCGCAGCTTCGATACAGATGCTGCAAGCCATAGCCTCCCACAACAAAGCCACCCCGGATATTCCAGTTGAAATTAGAATAGGCGTGAACACCGGTGAAGCGGTTGAAGAAGAGAACGACTTTTTTGGCCAGGCAGTGCAAATGACCGCACGCATCTGTGATAAAGCCGCCGATGGCCATGCCTGGGTTTCAGAGGTTGTGGTGCAGTCTTGCCAAGGACAGCGTTTCGGCTTCCTGCCGCGCGGCGAGTTCGAAATGAAGGGTATCGAAAAACCGAAGGCGCTTTTCGAGATTGCCTGGACCGATGCCCATCGCGATGAACTGGCTGACCTTTAAGACACAGGTTACGCACAAGCCCTTAGTTACTTAAACACTGATTCAGCACCCATCCGCGCACTCTGTTTCGCCTTAATTGCTTTCTTGGTGCGCTCAATCTCTTGCGACAGTGTCTGTATGTAGTCTTCCAAGTCCTCAATCGACATCACCGTCAGATCACGAGGTTTCGACTTTTTGCGCAACGGTTCTAGTTCTTCGCCATCCATAATTGCCTCCCCTTACTAACGCTTGCACTGGCCTGGACGGTGCAGGTTGTGGTCATTAAAGTCCGCCTAACTTTACGCCACAAGAAAGAGGATGCAAAAGAACATGAATAATCAGGTCATGAACTGCGTCGAAATCTCTGAGTCTGGAGGCCCGGACGTGTTAGTCATGGGGCAACGCTCTATTCCAACACCTGATCGCAACCAGATCTTAATCGAAGTCGCTGCCGCTGGCGTGAACCGTCCAGACGTCTTTCAGCGCCTCGGGCAATACCCAGCGCCGGACGGCGCGTCGGACATTCCAGGGCTAGAAGTCTCTGGCATCGTTCATTCGATCGGTTCAGATGTGGTGGGACTTAAAGTCGGCGACTCTGTCTGCGCCTTATTGACGGGCGGCGGCTATGCCGAATTTGCGATCGCGGACACAGGGTCTTGCCTGAAGATACCGAGCAACATCAGTCTCATAGAAGCAGCAGCCCTTCCCGAGACAACTTTTACAGTGTGGCATAACGTATTTGAGCTTGGGCAACTCTTAGCCACCGATTCAGTTCTTATCCACGGCGGCTCTAGCGGCATAGGAACGACCGCGATCCAAATGGCGAAAGCCCACGGCAGTGAGGTCATTGTCACAGCCGGGTCAGATGAAAAATGCCAAGCCTGCCTCGATTTAGGCGCAGACATAGCCATAAATTACAAAAACCAGGACTTTGTAGAGGTTATCAGAAACCGCCCGCAAAAAGGTGTCAACGTCATCTTGGATATGGTCGGTGGGGATTATGTTCCGCGCAATCTGAAATGCCTCAGACCAGACGGACGCCTCGTGTTTATCGCCTTTCTTGGCGGTTCAAAATCTGAAGTTGATTTTATGCAGGTCATGCTCAAACGGCTCACCATCACGGGATCGACTTTACGGGCCAGATCAGCGAATTTTAAAACTGGAATTGCTGATTCCATCAGAAAAACCGTCTGGCCGTGGGTCGAAGGCGGTCACTACAGACCCAGAATCGACTGTATTCTGCCACTTTCTAAGGCATCTGAGGCCCATGCGCTGATGGAAAACAGTGGCCATATCGGTAAAATTTTACTGCGAACGAAAGATAATTAGGCGTTCTGCGGGTTTGACCCTATATCCCCTCTTCCGATATACCATCGCCATAATTTGCAGTTTACCGCGCCACCGCCAGGATTGGCGGATGCTGGTCACCCACCCGAAAGGACGCTTCCATGGCTTTGCCGTTGATGCCAAAAGCGACAGCCGTCTGGCTGGTCGATAATACGACGCTTAACTTTGATCAGATTGCCGAGTTTACCGGCATGCACGAGCTTGAAATTCAGGCCATCGCCGACGGCGAAGTTGCTGTTGGTATTGTTGGTGTAGATCCAACGACCACTGGTCAACTGTCTGCAGATGAAATCAAACGTGGCGAAGAAAATGAGTCTTACAGACTCAAGCTGAGCAAATCTGATATTCCGAAGCCTACAGCCCGCGGCAAAGGCGCACGCTACACACCTGTTTCAAAACGCCAAGAGCGACCAGATGCCATTGCGTGGTTATTGCGTCATCACCCTGAATTGAAGGACTCACAAGTCTCACGTTTACTGGGCACAACAAAACCGACAATCAATTCTATTCGAGATCGTACCCACTGGAACATTCAAAATATTAAACCTCAGAACCCCATTACACTCGGGTTGTGCTCCGAGCCGGACCTTCAGAAAGCCCTGCTGCTCGCTGCAAAGCGCGCGAAAAAAGCAGGCATAGAGCCACCCAAGCCGGAGCCTTTGCCAGAAGAAGAGCTAACACCGGTAGCTAAAAAAGCTCCCGCCGCACCAGAAGTCACAGCCGAAAACTTGTTCCGGCCAAGCACCCAGGAAAATTAAATCCTTCAGAAAAACGGCCCGTCCAAAGAAAGACAGGCCGCATGGGGTAAAACGTGGGATTAAAAAAAGACGGCCCGTCCAAAGAAGGACAGGCCGTCGGGGTTCTGTGGGGGATCCAAACCCACTTCTTTTAGGTCTTGACGTATTGCTCTTGACGGGCGCACGACCTTTTATAAGGTCGGTATTTTTACCTGCTGACGTGTCTAATTGCTTCAGGTTATCCAGATATTCGATGGAGTTCATCTTTAAGTCGAAGCTTTTGCTTCTTCATGGCATGGACCGTTGCTTGATCGGGAGATGGCCTGTTTTCTTCTGCTTCGATCTCATGATCGAGTTTTTCATGCTTCATTTTCAATGTTTCCAGACGAGCATCCGTACCCATAGACAAACTCCTATTTATACTTATCCACAACACCTCATGCTAACGCCGCTGCGCCGGTCAACGCTAGAGGCTTGTCTAACTGGCTGACTTTATTTGGTTTTTTGAGAGTAATTTTATTATCCAATTACCTCATATTCGTAGCAGTTAAGGTTGGAATCGGTCGCTTGGTCAGAAATTGCGAAATAATCGCCCGATTTCCGCGACTTTGACGCAGTGACCGTAACAGTCCCATCATATAGAACTGGGAATACCAGCGCCCGCGACTCGGTTCGTACGAAATGGCGAAAATATTCCTCAGAAACGCGCGTTCAGGGCGTGACATTTGCCACCTATACAGGCGTCCCGTAACTCAGTAAGCATGCCTCATGTCCGACACCGATGACTCTCAAAAGAAGATCCAAGACAAGGTTGCAGCCTTAGAGCTCGAGCACCGGGATTTGGATGACGTTATCAGCAACCTGGAGAGCCAGGGCGAGTTTGACCAACTCAAGTTGTCACGCCTGAAAAAGCGGAAACTGATGTTGAAAGATCAGATTGCGTCGCTGCGAGATAATCTGTTTCCGGATATTATCGCCTAGGCGAAGACGCTATCGCAAAAAGCTCCCGGCCTAGCCCGACTGAGCTAACTGCGCAGTACGTGATCCACCTGACCAATGGCCTGCAAAGCACTTTGCCCGGTCACAACCCTCACCGCTGCAACGGTAAAACTGAGATGCATGTCGATGCCAGAGACCGTGTAGGTTTTCTGATCTACAGCCGCCCGTACTTTATCTGCCGTTGTGAGTGGCGGCGGATCTTCCGGCTTAGACGGCTTCGGATTTTTAGGCTCCATCACATCTGGCTCGGTCAGCAACGCGCCTATCGTTGGGCCGCCAACAATTCCAACAGGCGTCACTGACAATCCGGCATTAGTGATTTCCATAACCACATCTGCCAAAGCCGAATTGGCAGCCAGAACGCCTGAACTCTTGCGGATATCCTCATACGTATTGACGACGATCAGCGCCAGTTGACGGTGCATGCCGTGCGGTGGCGGTTCGCTCAAAGCCTGGTCCAGGGCGGCGATATATTGCTCTCCGGTTAAGAGCGCAGAGGTCGGCGCGGCAGCCTTGCCCCCTTGCCCGCCCTCATAGCGTTTGACCTTGGTTTTGAGGTGATCGACCTCCGCGACAAGGCCACCAATCGTGGCCTGGACTTGGGTGGTCATCAAATCGATGGGGATGCCGAGAATGGTAATTTTATCATTAAACGCATAGGCGGATTCTTCGTAGGTCTCCGCCACCTTATTCGGTGCGTGTTCGCCACGATGCTGCTCATCACGGGGCTTTTCTTCCTGCCATTGAACCTGCGTCACATTTGCGGGTTTTGTAATTTCTGACATATCTGAACCTAGACCAACCTCAAGCTGAAACCGACGCGGTTTCGACACTATAGCACTTCAGCTTGCGAACCGCAGGCCCCATGGGTACAGTGCGCCCCTTTTTCGGGCCAGGAGCCTGTGCGAGATGAGTACTGCTGTTGTCGGGATTATAATGGGAAGCCAGTCTGACTGGTCGACCATGAGCCATGCCGCAGATATCCTGGATAAACTCGACATTCCCTATGAGAAACGCATCGTTTCGGCGCACCGCACGCCGGATCGCCTGACCGAATATGCAAAAACGGCCCGGGATCGTGGTTTGAAGGTTATCATTGCCGGCGCTGGTGGCGCGGCTCATCTGCCCGGCATGACCGCGGCCATGACCCCCCTGCCCGTGCTGGGTGTGCCCGTTGAAAGCAAGGCCCTCAGCGGCATGGACAGCCTTCTGTCGATTGCCCAAATGCCAGGTGGCGTTCCCGTTGGCACTCTGGCGATTGGCGTGCCCGGGGCAAAGAACGCGGCGCTGCTTTCAGCCGCTATTCTGGCGCTCGCTGATGACAGTATTGCGGAACGCTTGGATGCCTGGCGGACGGCCCAAACAGATGCGGTGGCTGACGCCCCCTCTTCTAAAGCCTAACCCCCGGTTACGTTCACCATGGCTAATCGCGTATACCCCGGCGGCACGATAGGGATTCTTGGCGGCGGTCAGCTCGGGCGACTGCTGGCCCTGGCTGCTGGGCGCATGGGCTATCACGCTCACATTTATTGTCCTGAGCCGCAGTGCCCGGCCTCATTTGTGGCCCGCCATCACACCTGCGCGGCTTATGACGACACTGCCGCTCTGGATGCCTTCGCGGACCAGGTAGACGTGGCAACGTTTGAGTTTGAGAATGTCCCGGCAGAAACCGCTTTGCGCCTGGCCGATAAAGGTGTCGTGCGGCCCTCATGGAAGGCCCTGGAGATCGCGCAAGACCGGGCCAGGGAAAAAACCTTCTTCACCGATATCGGCGCCGCTACGGCCCCCTGGAAGCCGATCCACAGCCTGACGGACCTGCAAGCCGCACTCAAGATCATCGATACACCGGCGATTTTGAAAACCACCCGCCTGGGCTATGACGGCAAAGGCCAGGTGCGGATCAACGGCAAAAGCGAAGCGGAAGCCGCTTGGGCGACCTTAACCGCAAATCAAACCGGTGTGCGCGGTCCCGAGCCGTTTGCCATCCTGGAAGGCTTTGTGAAGTTCACCAAAGAAATCTCGGTCATCGCAGCGCGTGGATTAGATGGCACCATTGAGTGCTTTGAGCCGGTTGAGAACGTGCATAAAAACCACGTGCTGCACAGCACAACGGCACCCGCACAGTTGTCCTCAGCGACAGTCAAGACCGCCCTGAGCATCGCCGGGCGGGCAGCGGAAGCGCTGGATCTCGTCGGCATTGTGGCAGTTGAGATGTTCGTCACATCTTACGGCGGCGTGCTGATCAATGAGATGGCCCCGCGACCACACAACTCGGGCCACTGGACCTTGGATGCCTGCCCCACAGATCAATTTAGCCAGCTCATTCGCGCGATTTGCGGCCTGCCTTTGGGCGACACCGAACGCCACTCAAACGCGGTGATGACGAACCTGCTAGGCGATGAGGTTCTGGACCTGGATAAGTATTACGCTGACCCGGCGTATCAGGTTTATGTGTATGGAAAAACTGAGGCGCGCCCCGGCCGCAAGATGGGCCATGTCACGCGCCTCAGCAAAAAGAAGGCTGTTTAAACAGTCGTCGTTTAAGCAGTCGTCGTTTAAACAGTTGTCGCTTAAAAAGTTGTCGCGGTTTTACTTATCGCCCGCGACCAACTCGAAGCCGAGCTGTTTGTAAATGAACGCGACATCGGCATTGCCCCAGCGCTCAACGACCTTACCGTTTTCAAAACGATAGATATCAATGGCTGTGATTTCATAGGGCTTACCGGTTGGCTCGATTCCTTCTATGGGCGTCGTAAAGCTGCTCTTGACGACTGTCCGCACGGTGACGAAGTCACCCGAGCACAAGATCAATTCATCTTCCAGGACACGCTCTGGATTGTTCTTCTTTGAGGCTTCCCACATCTTCGCCATGCTTGAAGATGGCACTAAAGATCCTGGCCCGCCGGCATCGTTGTTGTGGGAGATAATCTGGTCGGCATAGAACTCGCTGACACGCGAGGTATCGCGATCCATGAACAGCACTTTATGGATCTTGAGATAGGTGTTGAGATTTTCAGTTTGGCCGTCGCAGTAAATCTGCACCTGGGCCTGAGCTGGAGCTATTGCGGCAAACGCCGCAAAGACGGTGGCAAGAACGGTGAAACAAAAACGCATCATGGAGTGAACTCCCCTTTCTGTGGTGATGAAGCATCCTTCACTGCTGTCCGGCTCAACACAAGAGCGACTCCGATAAAATCATCACTGAATGAGAGGGAAATGCGAGAGTGATTCCGGTTGGAGATTTTTTGTTGGTGGGCTCTCCCCCTTGGTTCGAGATTTTCTTGTTGGGGCTCTCCCCCCTGGTTCGAGATTTTCTTGTTGGGGCTCTCCCCCTTGGTTCGAGATTTTCTTGTTGGGGCTCTCCCCCTTGGTTCGAGCCCATGCACGACTGGTTCCGGTCAAACGAGCCCATGGACGTATGATTGCGGGAACGAGCCCATGGACTCCCCTCGGACCGCCCCCGAGGAACGAGCCCATGCACCAGAATCTCGGCTTGGGACCCTAGTTTTATCTTGCAAATAACAATTAAAATTCATTTTGTTATGGTTCGGTCTGTTCAGTGAGCCCCAGCAAACGCCGCCGGGGTTTATCGCGGGTTTTGTAGATGTGCCGGATCCAAGCCTGCATCGGCCAGGACAACCAGCCCGCATCAAACTCAACCTCGTCGATCAACAGCGACCGGTCGGGTGCGAGTTCTTGAATGGTCATGGTGTGGAGGTAGCTTTTCATCGCCCCACCACGCTCTGAGGTTTTCAGCACGTGCCGCTGGTCATCCCGTTCCAGCACCTCAATCCACCACGGCATGGGCGGCATGAAGCCAAAGTGCGTGACCTGGACCTCGATGGATTGACCGGTTTCGAGGTTGCCCTCGGGAAACCCGTCATAAGACATCAGGCTGGCCATGGTTTCGGCCAAGCATTTATAGGAAATGCAGCACGCCCAAAGTGTGTCCGCCCCAACATCGTAGGTATGCTCTGTCATGATGCGTCGCGGCACGTAACCCCCGGTATCCATTGTTTAATCATTCAGAACCAATGGCGTCTATTGCCCAGAGTTCTCAATATCGTTTTGACGCGATCTTGAAGTGCAGTTAAAACACTCTTTAAAATAGTACGTCAATGGAATTGCTGATTAATTCTACCTATGATTGTTATTTCTATCTCGATGAACAGGACGCTGTATTTTAGAGTGCCGCCGCCGCAAGCTGCATTCACCTCTGGTTGAAGATGGACTGACCGCGTGCAACTCATTCCTCCTGACCTGGCTGACCGAACGGATGTAAGTGTCCGATGGCTCAGCGGTGCCACGGTGACTGAGGTGACAGGGCAAGATCTTGCCGCTGATGTTGAAACCCAAAAAACGCTGCTGGCAGAGATTGGCGTAACCGCGCGCACCAAGGTCGGACTGCAGGGTGATAACTCGTATCTGTGGATGGTGACGGACCTGGCCCTGGCCGAGTTGGACGCCGTCTCTGTGGTGTTCCCGCCCGAGTTTAACGATCGCAAAATTGATGACCTGATCAAAGACTATGGCCTGGTTTTTTACGTGGCGTCTGACGCCGGACCAGAGGCTTTGACGCAACAGGTGTCAGGGCGGAATGACGCTAGCGTGCTGGGACACCTAACGCCGGGCCAGCATAAAGCGCGCACTGTTGAAAATGATCCTTACCCCGTCACAGACGACGACCATTCCTTTGTGTTTTCATCGGGCACCAGCGGGGCCTTCAAAGGCATGGTGATTTCCAAATTGGGCGTGCAGGACCAACTCAAAACCTTCTGCGAGGCCATGGCAGTCTCCGCCTCGGATCACCTGTTATTGTTTATGCCGTTTTCCTCTTACCAGAACCGGTCGCTGTATTACGGGGCGTTGGCCTATGACGTCGAAGTTGCTGTCGTGCCCGCGACACAATTGATGGACGGACTCAAGAAATTCCAGCCGACGTTTTTGGTCGCCCCGCCGATTTTTTATGAAGCCGTTGAAAAAAGCATCCGCGCGGGGATAAAGGCGCAATCGGGTTTTGTCCGCGCTGTTTTGTCGGCGCTGACCCACACGGCACAGGCGTTGCGCCCCATCGCGGGAGGAACGCTTTCAAACGCCATTTTGAAACGCCACTACGGTGCCGCGCATAATGTGTTTGGCGGACAGATGCGCGTGCTGGTCACCGGCATGGCAAAAATCGGCACCTCGACCTTGCGCTTTTATCAGTCGCTTGGTTTGCCTGTGTTGCAAGTGTACGGCCTGACGGAATGTGGTGTGGTCTGTGTCAACCGGCCCGGCGACAACACCGTTGGCACCGTGGGCAAACCCTTGCCGGGCAACACGGTTTCTATTGCTGAAGACGGTGAGATTTTTGTCCGCAAGCCTGCGCCACAAACCAGCCGCTTCTTCCATTTTGAAGTGACGACGGAAGACACGCGCTACGAGGATGGCGGGGTTTACACGGGCGACCTCGGCCAACTGGCCAGCGATGGCACACTCACGTTGGTGGGCCGCAAGAAATCAACCATTGTCGGGCATACCGGCGTCAAAGTGCAGCCGGAACCCCTTGAAAAAACGCTGGAAGAACACAGTCTGATTACAACGGCCGTGCTGGTCGGATTAGAGGGCGGTCGCACGCTGGGTGTGGTGCTGCAATCGCCCAAGATGCTGCAAGACCAGGACCGCCAACGCTTAGAACAAACGGCAAAGGGCATTGTTGAAGCCGGCGCGGCTTCGTTCAAAAACCATCTCGTCTTCGCACACACTGCGGAAGATTTTACAACCGACAACGGCCTGCTGACGCGTAACCTCAAAATCAACAGACGCGCGGTGCAAAAAACGTTTTTCCCTCAAAGCAACACGGCGTCCTGATGTTTAAATTCTTTCGCCGCAACGCCAAATCACAACCAGCCCCTGACGCTGTGCGCGAGGTTTTTGAGCAGGTGCTAGACCTCAACGGAATCGACGCCCATGCCAATTTTTTCGAGCTGGGCGGGGATTCCATAATGGCCACTATTGTCGCCACCAGCCTGGAAGAACGCGGACACACAATTCCGTCAACAGCCGTGTTTGATCATCCCTCGATTGCCGCGCTGGTTGCGTTTATTCAAAGCGGGGGCGCGACTCCTTCCGCGGGAGACGCCCGCACCATCACGCTGCAGCCCCGTAAGTCTACTGGCCCAACACGCTTGCGCGCCTCACTGTTGCAAGAACGGCTGTGGCCCTACGAGCGCAACCCAGATCCCAAACGCTTTCAATTGCGCGGCGAAGGCGCGGCGCGGTTGTGTGGTCTGCTTGACATTGAGGTCCTTGAACACAGTCTGAGTGCATTGGCCCAGCGCCATGAAGTTTTACGTACGTCTTTTCTGGAAGAAAACGGCTCTGTGTTTGTTGACATCCATCCGACAGCAAACATAACGCTTGAACACAGAGCAGCGGCCGGGGCGACGTTGGACGAACGTCGCGCGCAGGCCGCCCAACTGACGTCAGAGATTACGTCCCAAGTCTTTGACTTGAGCCACCCCCCGCCCATGCGCTGTGCGCTGATTAAGATTGATGACAACGAGCATGTGCTGGCGGTGTCCACGCATCATATCATCAGCGACGGCTGGTCGATGGGGTTGCTGGTCAACGAACTGGCCGCCACCTATAACGCTTTGGTTGCTGGAGAAACGCCCCCCTTGCCAGAGTTGGCCTACCAGTTTGCCGACTATGCGGCGTGGCACCGGGCCTGGCTGGAGTCTGATGCCGGCCTAGCCTCCAAAGTGTTTTGGCGCGATTATCTCAAGGGGCTACCGCCCGCGCTCGACATTCCGCTGCCCGCGGATCAGCCGCGACAAAGCGTTTTTAATTTCCCGGTCCGGCGGACGGTGGTTGAGATTCCGGCTGACATACAACAGGCGCTCAAATCCGTGGCAAAGACTCATCAGACATCCGTGCACTCGGTGTTTCTGGCGGTTGTCCTCTCGGCCCTGAAAAAACTCAGCGACGTGGATGATCTTCCGGTCGGCATTATGCATGCCAATCGCGCGGCTGCGGGGACGCAAAACCTGATTGGGTTTTTTTCCACACTCGTGCTGTTGCGGTTTGCACTGGCTGGTGAAAGTCCCTCCCTCGCTGAACTGATCAAACAGGTTCAAGCGGCAACCCGCACGGTTGACCCCCATGTGGGCGTGCCGATCGGGGCGCTGATGGACGACGGTATTGTCGATACCCTACCGCGTATTTTTGTGGACTCGGTGCCGCGCCCGGCTCTGCCCGAGATGACGGATCTGACCGTCGAGGATTTTCCCTTTGAGCATCCGCCGCTGTTTGCCGTGGCCGACATTGCGGTGTTTCTGTTTGAGCGCGGACCGTCATTGAGTTGCATTGTCGGCACCAACGCAGACATGTTCTCGGATGCGGCGGCGGCGCGCCTGAGCGCAGCACTAAAAGAAAGTCTGCAGCGCCTCTAAGCGGCCTGAGCGGCCCGCAAGCCTGCGCCGGATGCTTGCCCCGCCTGCTGTCTCCTGGTACCACCGAGAGCTTGGTTTTGAGGTCCACTGCTGAGGAGTTGTGTCATGCCCGGTCCCCTAGACGGCATTAAGGTTCTTGAACTCACGGCCGTGGTCTTAGGCCCTTGGGCGTGCCAGATGCTGGGCGACATGGGCGCCGACGTGATCAAAATTGAAGCCCCCTATGGCGACAGCAACAGAAGCTTGGGCGCGGTGCGCACAACCAAGGGCATGGCCGCGCTGTACCTGACCGTCAACCGCAACAAGCGCAGCCTGGTGCTGGATCTGAAAAAACCTGAAGCCCGCGAGGCGCTGCTCGCGTTGGTGAAAACAGCCGACGTGCTGGTGCACAACAATCGCCCGCAGGTGATGGACAAACTGAAGCTGGACTACGACACCCTGAAAGACATCAATCCGAAGCTGATTTATTGCGGCTCCTATGGCTACGCCAAAGACGGTCCTTATGGATCGAAAGGCGCGTTGGATGATTCCATTCAGGCAGCATCAGGCATCGCCATGCTGAACAAAATGGTTTTGGGCGAGCCGCGTTATCTGCCAACGATTGTGTGTGACAAAACAACGGCCATGGCGGTGGTGCAAGCGGTGCTGGCGGCCTTGTTTCATCGCGAGCGCACAGGCCGGGGGCAAGCCATTGAAGTGCCGATGTTTGAAACCATGGTGTCTTACGTCATGGCCGAACATTTGTGGGGCACATGCTTTGAGCCCCCCATGGGACCGCCCGGTTACGTGCGCCTGATGAGTGAAGAACGTAAACCCTATCCCACCAAAGACGGCTACATCGCGATTTTACCCTATCTGGATGCGCATTGGGACACCTTCTGCAAACTGGCGGGGCGCGAAGAGTTACTGGACGATCCACGCTTTAAAACGCTGGCGGACCGGGTCGGCAATATTGATCAGACCTACCAGGAAACTGGCAAAACCATGCTGAGCAAAACCACAAAAGAGTGGATGGATATTTTCGGCGAAACCAGCGTGCCGACCATTGTGGTGAACAGCCTGGAAGATTTGATTGAAGACGAGCATTTAAAAGCGACGGGCTTCTGGAAAACCATTGAGCACCCAACCGAAGGCACGCTGCGCACGCCGGCTTTCCCCATCACCTTCTCGGATTCCCCCGCAGATATTCGCCGGCATCAGCCAAGACTGGGAGAACACACCCAGGAAATTCTGACGGAAGCCGGGCTTGATCAGGCCGCCATAGATGCCATGATTGCCAGCGGGGCGACCAAGATCGCAGATTAAGGGACGAACGCGATAAACAACGCGATAAACATCGGCCCCTTCTCTCTGCCCCTCAACTGCTCTACTATCAGTCCAGAGCTTACTTACATTCACCGAAGACTCATTTTGGGGACGGACCATGAAAAAATTACTTTGCAGCTTGCCCGCGTTAGCGCTTGCACTTTCGACCTACGCCGCCAGCGCACAATTGGCCGAGACCGTTGTCCACGGCAAAGACATTGTGGTGCCTGCCACACTCTCCAATGCGCTGATGTCGGACCGCCGGCCTGCTGAAGAAAAAGCCCGTGACGCCAATCGCAAGCCCGGCAAAATCATGACCTTCTTCGGCGTCAAACCCGGCGATAAGACCGCCGAGCTATTAACCTTCGGCGGTTACTACGCTGGGGTGTTGTCCGAGGCCGTGGGCGAAACCGGCGTCGTCTATGGCCATAACAACGATTGGGTTATGAAACGCCAGGAAGATGGCAAGTCCCCGATTGAAAAACGGATTGCCGAGCATGGCGGCGCCAACATTGTAGACTTGGTCAGCGAGCTGGAAAATCCGGGCCTGCCAAAAGGCGAAATGGATTCCGTGTTTATCGTTTTGATTTATCACGATGCCATGGGTGGATTTGGAACGGACACCGCCGCCATGAATAAGGCGGTGTATGACGCCCTTAAGCCGGGTGGTGTCTACGGTATTATTGATCACCATGCGGCACCGGGCATGGGCGCCCTTGACCTGACCAAAAACCACCGTGTCGAACGGCACCTGGTGATTGAAGAGATCATGAAAGCCGGGTTCGAGTTTGCCGCAGAGACCGACGTTCTGGAAAACCTGGATGATCCTTTAAACACCAGCGTGTTTGCCCCCAACCTGCGCGGCAACACGCACCGCTTTGTGTTGAAGTTCCGCAAGCCAGCTTAAAACGAATCGGTGCCTTATCGGGCCTGATGAGGAAAGTCTGCTGCGCCGTCTTTTATGGCGGCCAGCATGGCTTTCTCGGGCACCACACGCCCGAACGCTAAGGCGAACAACTGCATTGCGCGGTCATGAAACTCAGGCCGGAGATCACCGCAGGCTTCCGGCACGATGAAGGTGCGATAATCCATCATGGCCAAATCGCGCACCGTGCTTTCCACACACATGGATGTGGTGACGCCGCCGACGACGAGACCTGTAATGCCCTTCTCTTCCAGCAGCGCAGGCAACGGTGATTTGATCATGGCCGAATAACGCTGCTTCTCGATCACGATATCGCCGGGCTGCATATTCAGTTCGGGCATAATGTCACGGTCAGGCTTATCCGCGCGTAACGCATTTTCTTCAGCTAAATTCGGACGCAACTCTGACGTGGTCAGCCCGCCATTCGCATAATCTGGGGCAAAGGCCATGGTGGTGAAAATCACCGGCATCCCCGCCTGGCGGGCCGCGTCAGCAAGACACTTCGCCGATTTTAGAACAGGGTTAAACCCGGACACGTCGATCCGTTGGCCCGTGTGGCCGTCCGGGGAACAGAACCCGACTTGCAGATCAATGAGCAAAAGCGCCGCTTTTTGAGCTTCAAATTTCATTTCATTCCCCCACGGATGACGGCATTAGGCTGACTCTCACGCCGTATTCTAGGGGACGGATTTGACGGGACAAGAGCGCCTTGTGTTGGCATGATAGCGGCACGCTTAAACTGAATATTGGGGGGTAGTCATGCACCTTCATTTTCTCGCATCTGCGCTCTTCTCTGCCTCGCTGTCTCTTAGTGTTGCTCAAGCTGAAGACATTGTACCCCCGATCACGCCAGGTGCGGACATTGACGTTCCGACCTTTATGACAGACGCGCTGAAGGCCAACAGCCGGCCCTCCGAAGACAAAGACCGCGATGCAAAGCGTCATCCGGACAAGGTGATGGCGTTTTTCGGACTAAAGCAAGGCGACACGGTTGCCGAACTGATGGCCTCACGAGGCTACTATGTGGGAGTGCTGTCTGAGATGGTGGGGCCAACCGGCACAGTGTACGGCCACAACAACAGTTTTGTGACGGGCCGGATTACGGAGGGCACACCGCTGGGCCCGCGCATAGCAGCTTCGGGTCTGACCAACGTTGTTGAGTTAATGTCAGAACTGGAAGACCCGCAGATCCCGCCCGGCACGCTCGACCAAGCCTATATGATCCTGTTTTATCACGACACCTTTTGGCTCGGCACAGACCGTCCGGCGATGAATAAAGCCATCTACGATGCGCTTAAGCCGGGTGGCATTTACGGCATTATTGATCACCACGCCGCCATGGGTATGGGCATTACCGATGTGCGCGGCAATCACCGCATTGAGCGTCATGTGGTGGTGGATGAAATCACAGCCGCCGGGTTTGAACTGATCGGGGAAACGGACCTGCTGGAAAACCTGGACGACCCGCTGGACGTGATTGTGTTTCAACCAGACCTGCGCGGCGATACGCACAGGTTCGTGCTGAAGTTTCAGAAGCCGCTAAGTGATTAAGCCTAACAGAAGTTTGAGGGACTCAGGCGGTCCGTCTCGCGCGTTTTAACAGCGACAACGGATTGGGTAATTTAGAGACAACCTCTTTGACCCGGCCCTGAATTTTTGGCACCTGCATAACGTTTTCAATGCGCCGGTCGAGAAAGGCCCAGGTCTCGGCGTTGTCTTCTGATCTATCGTCCAACCAGACCAACAGCGTCGACGAATAGACGGCGGCCAACAAGCCGCGCTTGGTATAGAAGTTATAGTCTGTTGCGGTGTCGCCCGCCGCGCGCCACATGGCATCAACGGTGGCATAGCCGCTGCGCAGACTGTCTTCGGCATAGCCCGGCTTCACAGACAATCCCATGGCCCGGCGCACCGCCTCGCGATGCGGTGTCCAGCGTTCCAACCGGGTTCTGACGATAAATGCAATGCGGTCACGGATGCGCATATTTTGAAGATCCGCGTCTGCAATATCTTCCAGCATCATGCGATCCGCCAGCGCCAACCAATGCCGCAGCGCCTGCCTGAGACCATCGGGAAAAAGCACATCGACATCCGCAGCCGATAAGCCAGCGTCTTCGGCCCCCCGGAGCAAGGCGTTTTGGCTCCAACCATCAAACGGAACGTGGGTCAGGGCGGCCAGGATCAGCGCATCCTGTTTGGCTTGCTTATCCAGTACGCTCTTATTCTTCTGTTGCTGCGCCATCAGAGCGCCGGCTCGGAGACAGGTTGATCATGGCCCTCTGCCGCTACACCCGTTTCATTGAGAGCGTCTTCATCTGCATCGTCGTCGTCTTCCCCTTCAACGTCATCATTCTCAGCATGGACAAAGGACAACGTCGCCATATCAATCATCCGCATGGGATACAGCACACCATCGAGATGATCACATTCATGCTGAACCACACGGGCATGAAACCCCTCGGCGGTTCTTTCCCGGAGCGAGCCATCAAGGTCCTGATAGGAATATTTGATGCTGGTCCAGCGCGGCACCACACCCGTGAGCGTCGGCACAGACAAACAGCCTTCCCAGCCCTCTTCCATGTTTTCGGACATCGGCTTTATCACCGGATTGATCATCACGGTCAGCGGCACCGCCGTGCCGTTGTTGCGCTCTTCAGGCACAAAAAATACGACAATCCGCAAGGGCACGTATACTTGGGGGGCCGCCAGCCCAACCCCGCCCTCATGGACCATGGTTTCCTTCATATCCTCAATAAAATGAAGGAGTTCAGGATCATCAAATTTATCGACTTCCTGCGACCGTCCTTTGAGGATGGGGTGCCCCATGAGCGCTACATCTAAAATGGCCATATCTGCAATTATCTTCAGTTATTATGATAGAAAGAATATCTTGGCGTAGGTTAAGCGTAATATAGGGACCCATACGGCGGGGGCAAATGGCAATTTACCTGCTAAACAGCCCTTCACAAGCCCCAAACCCTATGATATACACCGCGCCTTCTTGGGTGAGGTCACGATTTAGACCAGCCCTAGCAAACATTTTTTTATGAAGGAGACGGACCCTGGTTCAGGTCGTCGTACGCGATAATAATGTCGATCAGGCGCTAAAAGCCCTGAAAAAGAAGATGCAACGTGAAGGTGTATTTCGCGAAATGAAGCTTCGTAAGTCTTATGAAAAGCCTTCCGAAAAGCGTGCTCGCGAGAAATCCGAAGCTGTTCGCCGGGCCCGCAAGCTTGAGCGTAAGCGCATCGAACGCGAAGGCTTCTAGCTCTTTCAAGTTCCAGTGCGTTCGCGACGCATTGCTTTCGATACATGAAATGACCCGGCGCGGCTTATATAAGCTGCGCCGTTTGTGTTGGGGCAATCACATTGCCTGTTTGTGTTGGGGCAATCACATTGCCCGTTTGTCTTTTTATGACAACAGCAGATAAACTCTGTTTTCCACAGTGTTCATCATTGAGACGCACAACGTGTCCGCAGCCCCCCCTTCACAACTGACCATTCGCCGCGCCGGGCCTGAAGACTTAACTGCGGCGGCAGCCTTGGTGGCTGAGGCATGGACCTCAACCAACGCAGAATATCTGCCGACTGAAACCATGGCCGCCCTCTCAGCCGATCATTCCATCGCTGGCTTAGTGGCCAGCCGTAGCCAGGAACTCTGGTTGGCGGAATGTAATGCTATGGTTGCCGCCGTTCTCGGGATTGATGCCACCGGCTATATCTGGGCGTGCTACGTCCATCCACAGCACCAACGCCAGGGAATCGGCGCAGCGCTGCTGGATCGCGTAAAGCTCTACTTTAAAGAAAAAGAGCTTCCGCACCTTTATCTCGACCTCATAGACGGCAATGACGGGGCACAGGCGTTTTATGTGGCGCAAGGGTGGATTGAGGAAAGCCGCCGCCCGGAACCCCTGCCCGGCCATACGGCGACGGCTATTCGGCTGATCTGCCCGCTTTAATACCTGCCCGGTTTAAGGGCGGAGCTTCAGGGCCTGCCCGGAAGAGATAGACGAACCAGCAGCAACCGATATGATGCAGGTTCGATACACCTCGGGAGCACATCATGGGTCACAAAAACACTCTACGGCGCTGGTTCATCCGCCTTATCGGTCTTAGTGCGGTAGCTACCTTGACGACCTTTGGTGGTCTTCTTCCACAGCAGGCGGAGGCACAAAGCATGTCCCCAGAAAAAACCATAGATAAAGAGACAATCGCGATTATTGGAACGGGCCGCATGGGCGGGGCCATCGGCCCACGGCTGGCAAGCATCGGCCATACCGTGATCTATGGCTCTCGCTCACCCGCCGCAGAAGATAATCTGGCCCTGATTGAAAGAACCGGCAACGGTGCCATAGCCATGACCCAAGCTGATGCCGCAGCCGCAGCAGACATTGTGCTGATTGCCATTCCCTGGACCCCCGCTGAAGCTGTCATTACCAACCTCGGCACGCTCGACGGCAAGATCGTGATCGACGTCACTAACGCCTTATTGCCCGGTGAAGGCGGTTTGCTTGAACCCGCCACTGACAGTTCAGCCAGTGAAAAAATTCAAGAGTGGTTGCCGGGAGCCAAAGTGGTGAAAGCCTTTAACACCGTGGGATTTCATATCATCGCCGACCCGAGTGCTGCCGGTGGCCCGGTGACCGTGCCGTTGGTCAGTGATCACGCCGATGCCAAACAGCGGGTGACCGAAATCGTGCAGGCGATGGGTTTTGAAACCATCGACGTCGGACCGCTGCGGCATGCACGCGCGCTCGAAATGATGTCGATGATTTACATTGTGCCTTATGTGCAGGGACGCATGGACGAAGCCTTTGAATTTTACTTCCGTAAAGGAACAGCGCCCAAACGCAGCGACGGCGTGCGCACAGCCAATTAGTTCCTCTATGCAACTCGGACAGATATGAGATTAGGACAGATGATGAAAAAACTGACCCTCGGCCTTATTGCCGCAACACTTATGGCCACACCCGCGGTGGCGGATACCATTGCTATTATTGGCACCGGCGGCGTCGGGAGTGCCCTGGGACCACAATTTGCCGACGCCGGTCATACGGTTGTGTACGGCTCTCGCACCCCCAATGACGCCGATGTGCTGTTGGTTGTTGGTGCAACAGGGAACGGGGCCACAGCCACCACACAAGCTGAGGCCGTTAAAGGTGCGGATATCGTGGTGTTGGCTATTCCCTGGGCCCCAGCCAAAGACGTGGTGGCCGATCTTGGTTCCTTGGACGGCAAAATTATTATTGACCCAATCAATGCGCTGGCTTTTGGCGCTGAGAAATCCGTGTCGGTCGCAGCAGACCCCTCGGCGGCAGAATTGATTCAGTCCTGGGCTCCAAACGCGCATGTGGTGAAGGCGTTTAACACCCTTACACGGGCGTTCATGGTGGACCCCTCTGCCGCTGACGGCCCAATCACAATTCCTCTGGCCGGTGACAATGAAACCGCGAAAGCAAAAGTGGCCGCGTTGGTGGAAGCGATGGGCTTGGAACCACTGGATCTTGGCCCCTTAAGCCATGCCAGATCGATCGAAGCCATGGGGCACCTTTATGTCGCGCAAGGGTATCAAGGTCGTACGCGTTTCGAGTTTTATTTAATGCCACGCTGATCCAGTCCTCTGCCAAGCGGTCCGTCTAATTTTACGTTATATCGGGGAGAAAGCTTATGCCTCTCAAACGCGCAATCTCGTTGGCTCTACTTTTCATGGTTTCTGGGTGCGCGACGCACAACGATGTGTCTGAGGTTAAGTCCGGTAGTGAACCTTTAGTAAGGTACACCGAGCAGAGACAGGTATGCGAAGACCGTAACGCCAATCGAAATGCTTACTTTGGCGACCTCCATATCCACACAGGCTTCTCCTACGATGCCCGTCCCTTTGGCACTGAGATAACGCCCGCTGATGCGTATCGCTTTGCAAAAGGGGGGCCCATAGCTACGCCACCTTACAACGAGGATGGTAAGCCGACAGGTGTGCTTACACTAAAACGGCCCTTGGATTTTGCCGCCGTTACAGATCATTCAGAATTCTTTGGGGAACTCGCCCTATGCTCTGACCCGACCAGTGACGTATACGACACCAGAACGTGCTGGTTGCTCCGGCAAGGAGAAGGGCGAGGATTGGTTCCGTTCTTTCCTATGGTCATATCGCAAAAACCAGAACGGTTAGAGGAAATTTGCGGTCCCGGCGGCACCGCTTGTGACGAGGCTTCAATCTCGCTCTGGCAAGCTACGCAAGACATGGCAGAAGCCGCCTATGACCGGTCATCAGCCTGTGAATTTACAAGCTTTGTGGCCTATGAACACACGGGCACCCCGAATTCAAACAACTACCACCGCAATGTTATCTTTCGCAATGAGCAGGTGCCGGAGCGGGCGATTTCTTACATTGAAACACCGAAAGATCATGAACTTTGGGCTGAGTTGAACGCACAATGCGTAGACGGCATTGCAGGCTGTGAGGTTCTGGCCATTCCTCATAACTCCAACATAAGCTCTGGCGAGATGTTTCCGTCTTATGCTGGGGCTTTTGAGTCACAAGCAGACGCACGCGCCAGGGCACAACTTCGCAATATCATGGAACCGGTTATGGAAGTGTTCCAGCACAAAGGCAGTTCTGAGTGCTTTAACGGGTTACCCGATATTTTAGGAGAACCCGATGAGCTCTGTAACATCGAACAAGCGCGATCGGTCGGGGAACGCCTTGACCCTCGAGGTGATGTTAAAGTTGTTGAGTTTTGCGAAGAGGGAGAAGTGGGACAAAGAGGCTTTATCAGCCTGGGGTGTGTTTCAAAAAATGAGTTTTATCGCAGTGTTCTGCTCACCGGCCTTCAAGACGAAGCCGTGATTGGTTTGAATTCCTATAAATTTGGTGTGATCGCCTCGACGGACACCCATATCGGATTAGCAGGCTATACCGACGAACAGACCTGGATTGGACACCTGGTTGAGGAGACAGAGTTACAAAAGCGCTTGATGAATTTTCATACTTCGCCACGCAGCCTGACTGCGAATCCTGGTGGGTTAGCAGGGGTTTGGGCTGTTGAAAACGGTCGCGATGCTATTTTCGAATCCTTGCAACGGCGCGAAGTGTTCGGGACCACCGGCACCCGCATTAAACCGAGATTATTTGGCGGTTGGACGTTCTCTGCAGACTCATGCAGCCAAGACAACCCAGCCGCACACGGCTATGCGAACGGGACGCCAATGGGCGGCGACCTTGAGCAACGCCCAGGCAACGCCAAACCCACCTTTATGGTCAGTGCCGAGGGCGACCCAGAGTCGGCACACCTTCAGAAACTGCAGGTGATCAAAGGCTGGGTCGATGGTCAGGGACAGTCACATTATAAAGTTTTTGATGTGGCAGGTGCAGAGAACGAGACCGGTGACATTGATTTACAAACAGGCGAATGGAGCGGTACCGGTTCGCCCTCTCTCTGCACTGTTTTTGAAGATGAAACGTTCAACCCCAGTGAGCCATCTTACTACTATCTCAGAGCCGTTGAAGTGCCGACGCTCCGCTGGAGTTGGGCACAATGCGTTGCGTTGCCAGAAAGCGAACGCCCGCAGGAGTGTCAAAATGATGCGCCAAAGACAACTCAGGAATTAGCCTGGACATCACCCATTTGGTACCTCCCCGCAAAATGAGAGATGTGAGTTCGTGGAAGCGTTTTCTAGGCGTTTTTGCGATTGCTCTTTTCTGTCAAATCCCTTCGGTTCTTGCAGACGGGTTTGAGGTTGCCTTTTTTACGCTTGAGCATAACCGCGCGAACGGTGTTCTTGAAATTGTACACCGGCTGTATCAAGCGGATGTCGAGATCGCCCTCAGCGAACTTGAAGGGCACGCTGTGGTGATCGAGGGCGCGCCCTCAAATGAAGTGTTGATTCAAAGCTATATCGACGCGCGGTTTAGTTTAAGCACTCCAGCGGGCGAGACCCTCAACACACACTGGCAAGGAATGGAGTTAAACGCAGGCACTCTATTTGTCCGCCAACACGTCACCCTCCCCCAAAACTTTGAAAGCCTGGTCATTCGCAATGCCATACTGATCGACACCCACGACAAGCAGGTCAACATGATGCATGCGAACATTTGGGATCAGTATTTCAGGCGCGATTTCATGGCCGGTGGTGTCGTGCAGCGGCTAAATCTCGCGGAATAGCGAAGACTCCGTTCGCTTACTGAGGTGAAAGACGAGCGGCGATTTCTTCTGCTTCGCGCATCACACGTAAAAAGTTACTGCCCATAATCTTTTTAATATCTTCGTCGCTATATCCCCGTCGCACCAACTCCAACGTGACGTTACCCACTTCACTGACGTCATTCCAACCGTCTATACCGCCACCATGTTCAAAGTCAGACGAAATGCCAACATGGTCGATGCCCATGAATTTGACCGCATAATCAATATGATCGACGTACTGGCTGACCGTGGGCATCGGAAGTGACAAAACGACACTGCCATAGTCCTTGAGAAACGTGCCAATTTGATCTGATGGCAGATCTGCCGCGGTCATCTCTGGTGTCAGACCATACCGTTCCCGCACAACCGCAATCCCGGCTTGAAGATCATCATAGGTATCGAGGATGAAACTCCGGAAGGCGACAATCTGAATCACCCCACCCGTATCCGTGATGGCCTGTAGCCCCGCATCGGTGATGTTGCGGGCTGTCGGCACCAAACCATAAACAGACGAATGACTGGCGATGATGGGGGCTTGAGAGACCGCTGCCGCTTGCAACAGCGCGTCCGCACTGATTTGGCTAACATCCACCAAAATCCCACGGCGATTCATTTCAGCGATGAGGTCGACTCCAAGGGCGGACAATCCGCCATGTTCTATCGGGCCATCGCCATTGGGCGCAGAGAGACGCGCTGAGTCTGAAATTTGATTATGTCCCACATGGGTGAAGCCGATGTAAACCACGCCAGCGTCATCATAGAGATCAAGTTCTTCCAGGTTTGGCCCGAGCACGCTGGCGTTAACAATCCCGATCATCGCGGCGCGCTTGCCCGCGGCGACAATCCGCTCAACATCCTCTGCCGTTTTGGCAATTTCCACGCGGTCGGGGTTTTCTGCGGCCATACGTTGAATCGCCGCGAGCTTTTTACGACCGCCTTCAAAGCTTTTGGCGTAACCCTCGGGCGTGCGCAATTCCTGAGGGACATAGACGACAAAAACAGCGGCATCCATGCCACCGCGTTCCATCTTTGGGAGTGTGAATTGCCAGTCTTGATCTAGGGCCGGATCCTTGGACGGATCGGCATATAGATCAAAACGCACATCGATTTCACTGTCTATGACAATAATCTCGTCATGGAGTCGTGCTGCACGTTGTTCCAGGCTTTGGTTGACGGACGCGCCTGAACACCCCGCTACCAGAAGCGCTGTCATAACGATGACGGACCGCCGCTGAAGAGAGCGTGTAAGAGATATCTTGAACATTGTGCACCTTGGGTTGAGGGACATTGGGTTGAATGACATCAGGTCGAATTGCAGTCCCCAAATCATAAACAGGTATAATGCTGTCCGCATAGCGGAGATCGTATTTGACATATATCACGGACAGACCACACAAACCCCCTCAGACTGCATCGCAACTTTGGGGCGGCTATGGTGGCGCCCTTTTAGGTCAGACCCTTTCAGGAGGTTGTATGCAGTCCATGCTTGGTCATAACCTTACAAATCGCGGCACGCGCGGCCGCACCCCTGCTTTGTCGTCCCGCTCTGATGAAGCTTTGCTCGACTACATTTCAGACATGCGGAACGGGCTCATGCATGGACAACACAAACGTGTGGAAGACATGAGCGCCAAAGCCCTTAAGGAGGCTGGCCTAACTGAAAACCTTTGGCCAAATAAAGTCGATGATATGCGCACCCTGATGACCGGCGTGCCCGAAGTTGCCACCTGGCTCCGGGTCAAACGCAGTCTGCAAGAAGCCTATTGGCAAACCATCACGGACTCCTACGGTCAACGGCAAGACGACTTTCTCCATATGCTTGAGGTGTCGGACAGCGAAGGCCCCGGATCAGTCAAATGGGATCCAGACTTTCAGTATCCAGAATACGCCACGGTCGACATCCATATTCAGCCCGGCGGCTACGTCGAAGACCCCCTGTGTGGTTTGCACTATGACTACGGGACCAAGGTGTTCTTTGGGGGCGTCAACGATGGTGATGCCCTCCATGCGAAAATGGCGGGCAAGACGTCCATTCCCAAAGATGAAAAAGTTGAACGCATCATGGATATTGGATGCGCCATCGGCCAGTTCACCTGCGCCCTCAAGAACAGATTCCCTGACGCTGAAGTCTGGGGCACGGATATTGGTGCGCCGATGGTGCGTTACGCACATTACCGGGCTGCACAGCAGAACCTGGATGTGCACTTTGCCCAGATGGCCTGTGAGAACATCGAGTTTAAAGACAATAGCTTTGATCTGATCACAGCGCATCTGCTGTTCCATGAGCTGCCGCTGCCGATTATCAAACGCACGCTGTCTGAGGCGTTCCGTGTCTTACGTCCCGGCGGCACCTTTGTACTGTGGGACTTCCCAAGCGAAGCCGCAGACGACGGCAGATTTTCGGGCTTCATGCGTTACATGGATGCTGCTGATAACGGTGAACCCTATTCCTGCGAGTTCGTCTCTTGCGACGTGGAACGCCTTATCTCAGACGCAGGATTCACATTGCGCTACGACGCCCTAGAAGACATCGCCCGCCATGGCCGGGTCTGTGACAAACCCCAATAGGACCACGCGCAGGAGAAAAGAGAGGAGGAGATAGAGATATGCTAGATCAAACACAGCTTGACTATGTGAAAGACCTGCCAGGTTTTGAACGCGGCCATCCCCACTACTTTAAGGATCCGATGATTGATCATCTGCTGGAAATCGTCATGCTCATTGGTGGTGAACTCTGGGTGGAGCGTGACCGGCGCATGATTACCGAACATCTCATGGAAACCGAAGGTCACGTGACCGCTGAGATGATTGAGCAGTTTGTGCCTGACGACGACATGGCGGCAAAACTGAAAGCCTCACGAAACGTCTTCACAAAACGGGTTTTTGGGTGCCTTTACGATAACGACACGACCACAAACGCCGAGGACTTTTTCAACGTGATTGGAAAAGACGGCTAAGCTCCAACCTGAGTTTGGACTTCTCTTCAGCCCTCTCCTTGCTGTCTGGCTCGGAGGGGGCTAAATTTATGGGGAACGCGAAATCATAAGAGAGGCCCAAAATGACTCGCTCAAACTACTTCGTCGACCGTGGCATGAATGGCAATACGCCCGCCCTGCCCTCACGGGCTGATGAGAGCTTTGTCGATTATGTCTGCGAAGCCCGCAACGTCTTACTGCATGCCCGCTGGAAACAGATGGGGGATATCGGCAATCAGAAGCTGAAAGAGCATGGTGTTGAAATCGAGCACACGCGGGATGGCGTAGAACAAGCGCGCGCTGTGATCGCTGGAGAGGTGGAACTGGCCAGTTTCATGCGCCTGAAGCGCAGTTACCAGGAAATGTACAAGGATCGCATTATCGATTCCATGAACACCCAGCGCGACGACTGGTTGCGCAAACTTGAGGACGCCGAGAAAGCTGGCCCAGGCTCTTTGGTCTATGACGCAGATTTCGATATGCCGGACTATGCCAAGGTGCAAATTCATATTCAGCCCAAGGGCTATGTGGGTGATGATCTTGCTGGCTTGTTTTATGACTGTGGCACGCAAATTTTCTTCGGTGGCGGTAACGCGGGCGATGCCTGGCACCGCGAACTGGCGGAACGCACAACCTTACCCGAAGACGGCAAAGTCGACCGTATTCTTGAAATCGGCTGCTCGGTCGGGCAAATGGCCTGTGAACTGAAAAAACGGCTCCCGGATGCAGAGGTCTGGGCGACAGACATCTCAGCGCCGATGGTGCGCTATGGCCACTGGCGCGCCGTTCAACAAAACGTCGATGTCCATTTTGCCCAAATGGCGTCTGAAGCGCTGGAGTTTCCTGACAATCATTTTGACCTGGTGGCGGCGCATATTCTGTTCCATGAAATTCCGCGGCCGGTGATTGAAAAAACGCTTGCCGAAGCCTTCCGCGTTTTGCGTCCGGGCGGCACCTTTGTGTTGTGGGACTTTGCCAGTGCCACAGCAGAAAAGTCCGGTTACGGCGGTATTCTTGGGCTGATGGACTCGGCCGACAACGGCGAGCCGTATGCCCCAGGTTTCGTGACCATGGGCGTCGAGAAAACCATTGAAGACGCCGGTTTTGTGATCCGCTCCATTGGCGGCACCAAAACCCTTCACGACCGGGTGTGCGACAAACCCGCTTAGTTCCCAAGGAGTCAAATTTATGTCCCTTCACCGTACTGTGAGCGCCGCCTTTGCTGTTGCACTGATCTTCACAACCGTCCCCGCCTTTGCAGAGGTTGTGGCTGTGATTGGCACAGGGCGCATGGGTGGTGCCATCGGGCCCCGCTTTGCCGAGACGGGGCATACCGTGATTTATGGCACACGCGATCCCGCATCTGAAAAGATCGCCGCTCTGCTCGACACCACTGGTGAGAATGCCAGCGCCAAAACCCAGAATGAAGCCATCGCCGCGTCCGATATCGTCGTTCTGGCCCTGCCCTGGAGTGCAACAGAGCGTTTGATCAAAGCCAACAAGGATAGTCTTGATGGCAAGATCATCATGGACATTACCAATGCCACGTTGAAGGCCCTGCAACCAAATCAGGAAGGCGCTATCGACAGTTCCGCCGGTGCCCTGATTCAAGAATGGGCTCCAACAGCCAAAGTGGTTAAAGCCTTCAATACGGTCGGCTACCACATTGTTGCTGATCCGGCCCATGCCAAGGGGCCTGTGACGGTTCCGTTGGTCGGCAATGATGAGGACGCGAAGGAAAGCGTCGCCAGAATTGTGCAGGCCATGGGCTTTGAAACCATGATCCTCGGCGGCATTGAGCAAGCGCATGTGCTGGAAGGCATGGCCAACCTGTACTTCGTACCCTATGGCACGGGCCGGTTTGACGAAGCGTTTGAATATTATTTCCGCAAAGGCACAGCACCCGCTGGCATTGGTTCAAGCCAGGTCCGTGGCGCTGACTAAACCGCTCGAACCAATCAACTTTGCTCAGTGGTATCCGTTGACGGCTCAACATAGGGCTGGGTCAGCTCTTCTGACACCTGCCAAAGCCGCTGGGCCATCTCGGCGTTTTCCATATGGAATCCAGCGACGACAGGGTTGCAGTCCTCAAAATAATAGCCGCTGACGTCTGACAGGGCCGGTGCCGTCGCCACATAGGTTTGTGTGGCGGCGCCCGCTTCGACCGGTTTCATAAAGGTCCAGCCCATCACAGCGGCCGCAAACCTGACGTACCAGGGGTAATGACGCCCCAGGTTGGTATTGATGACGCCAGGATGGATGGAATTCGAAGTTGTGGTCGTGCCTTCAAGACGGCGGGCCAGTTCCAGCGAAAACAAACCATTGGCCAATTTGGAATGCCCGTAGGCTTCGTTGGGCCCGTATTCCCCCCAGGTTCCATCAAGGTTATCAAACTGTATGCCGCCTTCCGGCGCCCAGCGGTATCCCATGGAACTGACGGTGACAAAGCGGCCTTGCGGCGCCGCCTTGACCTGCTCCATCAACCGGTTGGCCAGGATAAAGTGGCCCAAGTGATTGATCACAAAATGGCGTTCCAAGCCGTTGACCTGCTGTAACTCAGGAAGGGCCATCACGCCGGCGTTGAGGATGAGCATATCGATGGGGGTTCCGGTCGCGCCAATCACATCCGCACAGCTGGCCATGGTCTCAAATTGTTCAAGGTCTCCAGCGAAAGGTGTGGCTTTGCCATTGATGGAGTTACAGGCTTCGGTCGCCTTCTCCATGCTCCGCGCAATGCCAAACACATGCGCCCCGCGCTCGGTGAGCACCCGCATGGTTTCGTAGCCAAGGCCAGAGTTGCAGCCGGTGATCACCGCCGTCTTACCGGTCAGATCTAAGCCTGCAGTAACCTCTTCGGCCGTGGACTCTTCCCCGAAGCTACTAAGCGGAACGCCCTCGGGACGAATGATCGGAGCTTCTTCTTCACTGCCGCCACAGGCAGACAAAGCACCTGCCGCGGCCAATGCTGTTGTGCCTGTAAGAACATGACGTCGGGAAAGACCAGTGGGCGTTTCTTGCGTCATATCAGGTGTCCTTTTCAGTCACAAAATCAGAGAACGTTCTCTAGAGCGACTGCACTATTTTTTCTGTCACTTCCTTGGCATCACCAAACAGCATCATGGTGTTGTCGCGGAAGAAAAGTTCATTGGCGACACCTGCATACCCCGCAGACATACCGCGCTTCACAAACAGAACAGTCTTAGCCTTCTCAACATCCAAAATCGGCATGCCATAAATGGCACTTTGCGGATCTGTCTTCGCTGCGGGATTTGTCACGTCGTTCGCGCCAATCACGTAAACAACATCCGCCGTCGAAAACTCATTGTTGATTTCTTCAAGTTCGAAGACCTCATCGTAAGGTACATTAGCTTCAGCCAAGAGTACGTTCATATGACCTGGCATGCGTCCGGCCACTGGGTGGATTGCGTATTTTACTTCGACGCCTTCGGCTTTCAGCTTATCAGCCATTTCCCGCAAAGCATGTTGGGCCTGAGCCACGGCCATACCATAGCCTGGTACGATGATAACTTTAGACGCATTGCCCATAATAAAGGCCGCATCTTCACCGGCCCCGGACTTCACCGGACGGTCGGATGCCCCGCCAGCTGGCCCAGCAGCATTACTGTCACCGCCGAAGCCACCAAGCACCACGTTGACAATGGAGCGATTCATTCCCTTACACATGATGTACGACAGAATTGCCCCTGAGGAACCGACCAACGCGCCGACAATAATCAACAGCGAGTTGCCAAGCGTGAAGCCGATCCCGGCGGCCGCCCACCCGGAGTAGGAGTTCAGCATGGAGACGACGACAGGCATATCTGCGCCACCGATGGGCAGAATAAGCAAGAAGCCTAGGGCAAAACTTACTAGCGCGATCATCAGGAACAACGATACGCTTTCGGTCGAGCAGAACCAGATCACGAGTCCAACAAGCACAAGGCCCAGCATCGCGTTCAGCTTGTGCTGGCCCGCGAATACGAGCGGATTACCAGACATCAGCCCCTGCAACTTGGCAAAAGCGATCAGTGAGCCGGTAAACGTGATGGCGCCGATGGACAAGCCGAGCGACATCTCGACCAGACTGCCCGCTTTAATGGTGCCAACCGAGCCGATGCCATAGGATTCTGGTGACAATAATGCGGCAAAAGACACCAAAACCGCGGCCAGACCTACGAGACTGTGGAACGCGGCGACCAACTGCGGCAATGAGGTCATCTCAATGCGTTTCGCGATAATGGTGCCGATCGAACCACCGATCACCAAGCCAACAACGATCCAGACGTACGCGGTGACCTCAGGAGAGATCAGCGTTGTCAGGATCGCAATGACCATGCCGATGATGCCGAAGGTGTTGCCGCGCCGCGCCGTTTCAGGCGATGATAATCCTCGGAGCGTGAGAATGAAGAATACGCCCGCAACCAAATAAGCGAGCAGTGTAGCGCCCTGTGCCATAACCGCCCCCTATCTTTCTTTTTTCTTGAACATCGAGAGCATGCGCTGCGTCACGATAAATCCGCCAAAGATGTTCACTGAGGCCAGAATGACGGCGAAAAAGCCAAGCACCTTAGAGGTTGTAAAGGTATCAGGGCCGGCAGCAATCAAAGCGCCAACAATAATCACAGACGATACGGCGTTGGTGACCCCCATCAGCGGTGAGTGAAGCGCGGGTGTCACGCTCCAGACAACATAGAAGCCGACGAACACGGCCAGAACAAAGATCGTGACGAGATACCAAAACTCGTTACCGCCAGCCGTTGCTTGAGCCTGCATGGCTAGCTCACCGGCTTTGGCAGCCAGCACTTCGGCATTTTGAGCGAGGGTCTCAGCCTGTTCGGCGAGTCCTCTTGCGGTATCGGGGACTGCTTGGGTCTGCATTATTTTGCTCCTTCACCGGTCAAACGGGGATGAACAACCGCGCCATCCTTGGTCACCAGCGTACCTGTTACGACTTCATCTTCCCAATCAATGGTCAAAGCACCAGTGTCTTTGTTGATCATAGGGGAAAGGAAATTAAATAAGTTGCGCGAATATAACGCGCTGGCGTCGCGCGCCAGCCGCGCGGGCATGTTTGCGTGGCCAATGATTGTGACGCCGTTATCGGTGGTCACAACTTCATCGAGCCTTGATCCTTCAACGTTGCCACCCGACTCAACAGCTAAATCAACAATGACCGAACCTGATTTCATGGCGGCGACCATATCGGCTGTCACCAACGTGGGTGCCGGACGTCCTGGGATTAATGCTGTTGTGACGATGATATCGGCTTTAACGACTTCTGCGCGCACAGCTTCAGCCTGCTTCTTTTTAAAGTCGTCGCTCATTTCCTTGGCATAACCGCCTTCGGTCTCTGCCGCCTTCATGGCCTCTTCATCGACAACGATAAACTTTCCGCCCAGGCTTTCGACTTGTTCTTTCGCGGCATAACGTACGTCTGTGGCCAACACCACGGCCCCCATGCGCTTTGCCGTGGCAATGGCCTGCAGGCCCGCGACGCCAGCGCCAAAAATCAGCACGCGTGCCGGAGCGATGGTGCCCGCAGCGGTCATCATCATGGGTAGCGCGCGGCCAAATGTGGCGGCGGCATCAATCACGGCCTTATAGCCAGACAAGTTTGACTGAGAAGACAGAATATCCATGGATTGCGCCCGGGTGATGCGCGGCATCAGTTCCATGGCGAACGACGTAACCTTCTGTTTGGCCAACGCATCAACTGAGTCTTTTGCGGTTAACGCCTGCAATGCGGAAACGAGGATCGTATTTTCTGGCAACCCAGAGACTTCATCGGTTCCTTCGGCGGCGGTCATCGGACGCGCAACTTTAAAGATCACATCCGCACCCTTGGTGGCGTCGGCGACAGAGTTGGCAATGGTCGCGCCGGCGTCTTTGAAGGCATCGTCGGAGATATGTGACGCTATACCTGCGCCAGTCTCGATTGTTATGTCGCAGCCCAGACCGATGAATTTTTTTACGGTCTCCGGGGTTGCGGATACACGCATCTCACCAGGTCGTTGTTCTTTAAGTACTGCGATTTTCATGATGCCTCATAAACTCAAGAGTAAGTCTAACGCTTGATATGCCCTATCTCCCCCCCATTGTGAAGGGATGTTGCGAGGTCCATAATAGGCTGGCGCAATCGGATCAACCCCTGAGAAATGGCCATTGCCGAATGTTTCTTGGCTGGACGGGCATTAACTCATTAGGAAAATCCAATACAGAGCATGTCCCGTATAGAGCAAAAGACCAAAAATTTTTAAGGGTGATATGAAGCGATTTCTCTCAGTCTTTTCCGTTCTTTTTGCTTTCAGCAGTGCTGCAGTATCCGCCGATATTCCGCCACAATCTGAACGCCTGGCCTATAATCTTAAGATTGGCGGGCTTCATGTGGCCGATTTTTTGGCTGAATTTGATGAAAATTCAAACGGATACCGCACATCTTTAACCATGGAGACTCGCGGCATGGCCCGCTGGTTTCAGGATTTCCGTGCTGAAGTAAGCGGTAACGGCACCTTTATCCTCGAAACGGGGCAAGGACCAACTCCTGTTCCCGGGCAGTTTGACCGCGCCTGGGCGGCCGAAGAAATTTCCTCCACTCTCACCATTGCGTATGACCCTTTGACGAGATTAGCGCAAAGCAATGAGCGCACCTTTAACCCGTTGACGGGTGAAGACATATCTCTTGAAGACATGGAGTGGAATCGCAACCGCGAGTTGCCGCCTCCGGTTCCAAATGATCTGCGCACTGGCGTGTTCGACCCAATGGCGGCCTTTATCGCGGCCCGCAGTCAGATTTTTCACAAGCGCGAGCGTTCTTTCCGGGTGCCTATTTATGATGGTCGGCGCCGATATGATTTAGTCGGAAGTGTCGAAGCGCCCCGCATGTTTTGGATCGGTGGCCAGGATGTGGAACTGATCCCTGTAACAGCCGGCATTGAGCCGGTTTTCGGTTTTGACCGTGAGCGCACGGAAACCATGCAGGAGAGCGGCGGCAGACTTCTGTTTAGTACGGATGACCGCTTCATTCCGGTGCAGGTCATTCTTGAAGGCCGCACCTTAAGCAGTGTGATGAACTTAACGGCGGATTGCCGTGTCGATACGGAAACCTGCGCCCAGATTGCGGACGCCGCAACGCCGGAAGAGTAAAACGGAACATTCTGAGCAGAGCCTCATAACAAACCGGTATGCGAGATAACCAATAACCTACTATTCGTCATGCTGCTTCTGCTTTTTAATAACCCGGTTGTCAGTCCTTCCGTCTCAATCTTCACGAGAGCATACGCCCAGGAGTTCCTCTGATGCTGATCCCTGACCCAACCGCGTCTGCATTGCTGATGGAGAACCTCATGTTCTTCGTTATCGCATCGGTCATTCTGATGGTGGGCATCAAGCGCTATCCTAACGCACGCCCCTTTCCAGGCCCCGTTACACCTTGGCCAGCGTGGTTCAAGGTCTGGTTCAAAGTGATCTGGCTCGTCGGCTTCCTGCTCCCGATCATCGCCCTGGTCGGCTGGGGCTTGATCGCGGGAGAAACAATTACCCTTCTTGCGCTTGGCCCCTACTTCGTGCTGTTTTTTCTGCAAATTGGCTCTGAGCAATATATCTGGAAAAAGCATCAAAGTCCGATTTGGGTGATTGTTCCCTGCCTATATTTACCCTGGCGCGTGTGGCAATGTGTGCGTGGTCTTGAAACTATCGAACCACGCGCCGATTTGGTCTTTGTTGAATACACCCTGTGGGCTCTACTCATTTTGTGGATCATCAATGTCGGCGTCCACTACACCGGCATTCCAGCCTCAATGCGTTGGAATGAACCACGGGCGACCTCTTAAGCGCCCCCACCGAAAGGCGCGTCATGGCAGAACGATTTCCAGAAGGCTCTACGGCCTACACCAAAGATGGCCGCGCCTATACCGTGGATGAAGTCGCGGATGGGACAGTCTACTGTAGTTTGCCGAATGGCACCGAAACCGACTTTCCAGAAACAGCGCTTTTGAATGAACAAGAATGGGGCGCGCGATCGGGCGGACAGGACGATGTGATATATGGCCGCATTAAGCGAGCCAAAGAATATGCTGCACCGGAGCCGAAACTTAACCCGCGAGACGCTGAAAAAGTTCTGCAGCGTGCCGACAAAATACGCGCCGGTCTGCTAGATTTTGCGGCCTATACCATTGGGGTCTGGTGCTTGAAGGACGCTGGCCAGAGTGATCAGGCAGATAGCCTGTCTATCATCAAATGCCGTGCCGTTTTTGAATCCCATTCCCCTGAAGTTCGGGCCTCAGCCTTGGCTAAGTTTCTTGGCGCCAAACCCAATGTGTTGGTCAGCATGGCCGAACTCGGAGACAATCTGGTGCGGGCCATGATTGATCAAGGCATGGCCGGGCATGAAGCCGCTTATGAAGAATTTTGTGACCGGCCCAGGCGTTAGCTTCCAGTTTGCGGCAGATATGGTGATACGGCAGAGTATATGAGCCAATATCTGGAGTCGAAAAACTGTCACTTGAACGGCGTTTGATCTTCGCACACGCTCACTTTCAAAGGGATATGACCAGAGCGGTCTGATACGTTGAGGGGGTATCACATGAGTACCATTGCCCGCGATCGCGCCAAGATATTTGCTAAGTTTTATGTGTCTCGATATGGCAAAGAGGCTGTCAAACAGGCAACACTGCGCATTGCAGGTTTAGGTATCATCCCATCCAAGACTGACCGCCTGATGTGGCGCGACGTGATGGCAGAAATTAAAACTCAGACCCCAGACGACTTTCCAGCCCTGGGGCGCTGACACCTCCACCAGACAGACGTCCGCTCAAGCGCTGTTAAGAGTGACGCTCCATCATATACTCTCTGAAATCTTCACGCGGTTCCGTCCAGTTATCTGTATCAAAGATTTCCGGGGTCTGATCTTCCAGCGACTTCCGGTAGGCCGTTGGAATTTCATCCAGGCTGTTAATTTTTGCGCCATAGGCCCGGCCCCATGTGCGGCCCGGATGCCCCCCAAGGCCCCACCACGGATGCCAACTGACCAAGTTCTGAAACTGAATATGAGACGGAATACTGGTCAGGTTGCGATTGGTGACGTCTTTAAGACTTCCAAAAAAGACGTAATGGGAATCCCACCAGAAGGTGTCCCCAGCTGATTCTTTTGGAAACTTCTCCGGACTCATTGGATTGGGGAATGAAAATGCGGAGGCCGACGGCACCATCACCGTGTCACCGAACACCTGAACCTGAAGGGGCACGGGCTTCAACGTTGCCATCTCCCCTGTGACAACCCCATCAGGGCCGATCTCAACTGACAAGGGCCCACCAATGAAACGCCAGGGTTCTCTTTTTTCACCCGTAATTGGGTTTTCCCAAACTTCCAAAACCTCGTCTGAGTCAAACTTGGTATACACGCCAGCTTCAAACACCGTGGCCGCCTGGTTGCCGTTGGGCAGCGGCCGCCATTTACCCACATTCAGATTGCTCATCGTGGCAAAGGGAATGAGATTGCCCGAATGGGTGTAGCCATACAGGTGCAAACGGAAGAAGGAATAGATTGTTTCCTCGCCCGACGACCCCTTCATGGCGGATTGAATGCGCACCCGCTCGGCGGGGTCTTCCCAATTCAACTCAGCCGGTACGGAGGAGGCCAGGCTGGGCATGGCCGGTGTGGCCGCAGCGGCAGCGCTGGCGGCAAACAAGAAGGTATCGCGACGGCTGAAGGTTGGTATCTTGGTCATAGCGCATTCCCCAATTAATGAGCCTGGAGCCTAGCTGACTGGGACAGGGCCGCAAGGGGAATTAAGCGCCGGGTTCCAGCCAGTGAACAAGGCCGGTTTGTTTGAGGACCTTTTTCTGGCGCTTCGCCAGAACTTTGGCGTCGAACTCAGCGATTGTGTCATGAAACAACCGATGCCAGTTGACCTCTGCGCCTAAGCGCAAAAAGACCGATCCAAGGCCAATAGCGGCGCGATCCATCAGCACAAACTCTCTCGGGGGTTTAACGCCCCCCAGCCGCTTCAATTCCGCATGGACTTCCATGGCGACTTCCCGGCCAAAGTCGGTGGCGTTGGTCTCTTCGATCAGGCGCGGTCGGTCTTCTAGCAGCGGCGCATAGATAAACGAGGCCCACCGGCTGAGAGCGTCGATCACTTCATCATCCAATCCGACGAACCCCCACGTCTCGTAGGCATGGACAGCAAGATCGCGATCGCCAGATTCCACCGCGCGGTACAAGTCGATTACGCCACTGATAAATTCAGGACGAAAGACGCGGATGCACCCGAAGTCCATCAGGTTGACGGTAAGGTCGTCGCGGATAGAGTAGTTGCCAAGATGCGGGTCGCCGTGAATGACCCCATAATTATAAAGCGGCACATACCAGGCCCGGAACATATTCATGGCAATCTGATTACGGTCTTCCAGACTCAGATCTTCGAGATCGGCGATGCTTGTGCCCTGCTCCCAGCTCATGGTCAGCAACCGGCCAGTCGAGAGGTCGTTATAGACATCGGGCACGCGTACGCCGTCCACCCCCTTCAACATGATTTGATAGAGTTCTAAATTGCGGGCTTCATTTTCGTAATCGAGTTCTTCGCGCAGACGCGCGGATAACTCGGCATGAATCTCAGACGGATCAATGGCGGGGTCATACTGGCGGTACAGTTTAAAGATCAGACTCAATTGTTTGAGGTCCGCCTCTACAACCGACGACATATCCGGGTACTGAAGTTTGCAGGCCAGCTTATCTCCCTCAAGGGACTCTGCCTGATGGACCTGGCCCAATGAGGCCGCCGCGATGGCCTCTTTGCTAAAACTCTTGAATTGGCCATGCCAGTCCGCACCCAGTTCCGCTGTCATGCGGCGCTTCACAAAAGGCCAGCCCATGTGTGGCGCATTGGCCTGCAACTGCGCCAGTTCTCGTGCATATTCCTTGGGCAGAGCATCTGGAATGGTCGATAAAATTTGTGCGACCTTCATCAACGGACCTTTGAGTCCGCCCAAGGCCGCGCGCAAATCTCCTGCCCCTTTTCCGGGATCCGATTTTAGTCCCAGATAGCGCTGTCCGGCCAGACGTGCTGCAAACCCACCAACCGCGCCACTGACTTTTGCGTAACGCTTGACGCGCCCAGTGAGACTGTTGTCTTCGCTTGAACTCTTGTGGCTTTTGGTCGTTTTCTCTTTTGCCATGTGGCGTCAGGCGACCTCTTCAAGTTCGTCAATGAGTCCGGTGAGTGTTTCCATGCCGCGCGCCCAAAACACAGGGTCGCTGGCATCCAAGCCAAAGGGCGCTAAGAGTTCTTTGTGACGCTTGGTGCCGCCAGCCTTGAGCATCTCGATGTATTTATCTTCGAAATCAGGCACTGATTTTTCAGTGTAAACTTTGTACAGCGAATTGACCAGGCAATCGCCAAAGGCATAGGCGTAGACGTAAAATGGCACATGGATAAAGTGACTGATGTAGGTCCAATAGTATTTGTACTCTTCGTCAAAAATGAACGCCGGTCCCAAGCTGTCTGACTGCACCTTCAGCCAAATCTCACACATCCGATCAAGTGAAATTTCACCGTCGCGGCGTTCATCGTGAATTTGGGTTTCAAACTGGTGGAACGCAATTTGCCGCACAACGGTGTTCAGCATGTCTTCCACTTTGCCAGCCAGCAATGCGCGGCGTTGCTCGGGCCGATCTTCTTTGTCCAACAGCGAGCGGAAGGTCAGCATCTCGCCGAACACCGACGCCGTCTCAGCCAGCGTGAGTGGGGTATCGCACAACAACGTGCCCTGCGCGCCGGCCAGCACTTGGTGAACCCCGTGACCCAGCTCATGCGCCAGGGTCATCACATCCCGCGAACTGCCAAGATAATTCACAAGGAGATAAGGATGCACGGACGGGACCGTGGGATGCGCAAACGCTCCTGACGCTTTGCCAGGGGATGCGGGGGCATCAATCCAGCCGTTCTCAAAAAACGGCGCGGCGGGTTCCGCCAGGCGCGGAGAAAACCGACTGTAAGCCTCTAGCACAGTGGTTTTGGCCTCATCCCATTTGATGATCCGGCTTTCGGCGCTGGGCAGCGGTGCATTGCGATCCCAATAGTCCAGCTTATCCTTGCCGAACCATTTGGCTTTCATGCTGTAGTAGCGATGAGATGTGGTTTGATAAGAGTCCTTAGAGGCCGAGACCAATGCCTCGACCACTTCGTCTTCAACGAGGTTTGCCAAGTTACGGGAAGAGACCGGCTTGGCATACTTACGCCAGCCGTCTTCAATGGATTTGTCCTTCGCCAGCACATTCGTGATGTAGGCAAACTGCGACGCTTTCTCACCCAAGGCTTTCCCGACCCCTTTTGCCGCAGCACGCCGGCGCTCGGGTTTCGAATCAGATAGAGTATTTAATGCCTCTGTCAGCGTGACGGTTTCGCCATTGACGTCGCAGCGGATCGCCGCCTCGGTTTGATCGAATAATCGCGTCCAGGCCCCCCGACCACTGACATACTTTTCATGTAACAGGCGCTCTAAGTCGTCACTCAACTCATGATCTTTATAAACACGCAGGTCACGCAACCATGGCTTATACTTTGCCGCGGAGGGGTCAGTGAGCTTGGCGTCAAGAACGTCTTCTTCAAGGCGGTTGATGGCCAGGGTGAAAAAGAGTGTCTTACTGGACAGGGTGGTCATACGATCAACGGTATTCTGGTAGAAGCGACCGCGCTCGGAGTCTTCGACATTTTGACTGTGATAGAGTTGCGCGAAAGAGCCGATACGGCCCAGCAGTTCGCTGATCGCTTCATAAGCTGCGATGGCCGCGCCAAAGGCCGCACTGTCCAACCCGGACACTTTATCCGTGTAGGCCGCCACAAAATCGTCAATCTGGCGCTCGGCCTCCTTAAAGGCGGCCTTAAGGTCTGCGCCGTCCGGACTTGAATACAGATCTGTGAGGTTCCATGTGGGGAGTTCCCCGAAGTCCTTTTTTGGCCTTGGGGCAAGTGTGCTGTCGTTCATGAGTGCTCCTTAAGCGGCAATCTGTTGTGCCGTTGATATGTTGAGACATATAGGCGCAAGTGAGCGATTCTCCAACAGTCGCAATTATTTGCACTGCTGGTTGGCATATGGAGCAGGACCGTCGTAAACTTCACCCGTCACTGGGGGTGACCGGGATTTATTAAGGGGATGACTGTGGTCGAACGGGCGATCGATGCGCGCGAGGTGCGCAATCTTCCTGAACTGTTTTTTGACCAAGCCAAACGGTTTGGCGGCGACCCCTTTGTTTGGGGAAAACGCGATGGCGTTTACACGCCGATGACCTGGCGCGAAACCGCAGATGACGTTATCGCCCTGGCCAATGGCCTTATAGAGAGTATGGGTGTCAAGCTTGGTGAGCGCGTTATTATCGTTGGGGAAAACCGGCCGGAATGGCTGATCGCCGATGTTGCCATTAAATCCATAGGCGCTATTTCGGTCCCCACTTACACCACCAACACATCGGTCAATCACCTCCACATTATTAATGATTCAGGGGCGCGGGTGGCGATTGTATCGACGCCAACACTGGCCGCACCTCTCATTGCTGCAGCGGCAGAAGCGGATCACAAACTGCGCGTTATCGTTATCGACGATGCGGAGTCTGTGATTCATTCAGAGATTGAAACCAAAGCCTGGGCCGACATTCTGGACGCAGGACGAGGTAAAGGCGTTCCCGCGCATGTGGCTAAGGCTAAACGCGACGACATGTGCAGCATTATTTACACCTCTGGCACTGGCGGCCTTCCCAAAGGCGTGATGCTGACCCACGGCGGGATTCTTTGTAACTGCGACGGCGCAACCCTGATTCTGGAAGACCTCGGATTAGGGCAAGAAGTTTTTCTATCGTTCCTCCCCCTCTCCCACGCCTACGAGCATGTGGGTGGGATTTACTTTCCCATCTGTTTGGGCGCACAGATTTATTATGCCGACCGCGTAGACGCCCTCATCAACGATATGGCTGAGGTTCGCCCGACCATCATGACGGCTGTCCCCCGGTTGTATGAGACCATGCGCAACCGCATCAATCAGGGTCTAAAATCACAAAGTGAATTCCGCAAAAAACTGTTTGCCAAGACCGTTGAACTGGGCAGCAAACGGTATGAAAATCCTGAAAGTCTGACACTGTGGGATAAACTACTCGATCGGGTGTGCGAGCGATTGGTGCGTCAAAAAGTACGCCAGCGGTTTGGCGGACGCCTCAAGGCTTTGGTCTCTGGTGGTGCCCCCTTGAACTATGAAGTTGGCTTATTCTTTACAGCCCTGGGCATCCGTATCCTGCAAGGGTTTGGGCAAACGGAATCTTCACCTGTCGCAACCGCAAACCCACCAAACAAAATTAAACTGCATGCCGTAGGACCGCCCCTGCGCGGTGTTGAGATGAAGATTGCAGACGACGGCGAAGTCCTCATCAAAGGCGAATTGGTCATGCTTGGCTATTGGAATGATCCGGACGCCACGATCGCGGCACTCAGCGAAGATGGTTGGTTGCATACTGGTGACATCGGGCATTTTGATGAAGACGGCTACCTTGTCATTACGGATCGTAAGAAAGATATTATCGTCAACTCAGGCGGCGACAACATCTCACCTCAGCGCGTTGAGGGTATTCTCGCGCTGGAAGAAGAGATTGAGCAGGTTATGGTGTTCGGTGATAAGCGGCCTTACCTGACAGCCGTCATCGTGCCCGATCCCGACTGGTGCAAGAAGTGGAGCAACGCCAACGATAAGCCTGAAGATTTAGAAACCCTGTGTGGCGATGCAGATTTTAAAACGGCTGTTGGTGAAGCGGTGACGCGCTCTAACAGCGATATGCCGGTGATTGAAAAGGTCAGAAAATTCATCATCGCACCACACCCGTTTACAGTTGAGAATGGCCAAATGACACCAACCCTTAAAGTCCGGCGGCACGCTATTCTGCGTGAATTCCGCGAAGACCTGGAAGCGTTATATTAAGCTAAGGTTTTGAGGTCGACGGCGCACCAGAGCTGAGTGTTTTCACTTCAGCCCTGAGCGCCTTTACTTCTTGTAAAATCTCAACAAGCTCAGCGTTGTGCGGGTTGGTTGGCACGCCGCTCAACTCAGCTTCTTCTCTCACTTCGTCATCATGGATGGTGTTCATTGCATCGACGATAATCCCGATGAATAAGTTCAAGACAGCAAAGCTTGTGATAATGATAAACGGCACGAAAAACAGCCACGCGTAGGGATAGACTTCCATCACGGGACGCACGATGCCCATGGACCAACTTTCAAGGGTCATGATCTGGAATAAGGTGTACATGGAAGCCCCGATGCTGCCGAACCAGAGCTCAAAAGCGTCTCCAAACAGCTTTGTTGCAAGGACAGAGCCGACATAAAACAACAGCAGAATAATCGCCATCACCGACAGCAAACCGGGCACAGCATGGAGGAGCGCCCCAACAACACGACGCAGCGCTGGGACAACAGATACTAATCGCAGAACACGTAAAATACGGAGCGCCCGCAGCACGGCAAGAGGTCCACTTGCTGGCATCAACGCGATGCCAACAATACAGAAGTCAAAAACATTCCAGCCGCTGCGAAAGAAACCAGCACCACGATAGGCCAGCTTCGCCGAAATTTCGAAAACGAACACGGCCAGCACTGCGGCGTCAAACGTCAACAACGCATCGCCAGCAAAAGCCATGATCGTATCAGACGTTTCAAGACCGAGCGTAATGCCGTTAAGCACGATGAGCACTGTGACGAACCGCTGAAACGGCGTGTCCTCAACCCAGTGGCCGACACGCTGACGCAACGTCATTGCTTGCTCCTAGCTGCAAAGTGATCTTTGCAAGCAAATAATGATGGGAATGACATAGCCCAAGGGCTAAGCCGCATTTTTTTACTTAAGCCTCGCCGAGCGCTCTGAGGTAAGTCTCAAGTAATGCTTCCTGCTCTTGGCGATCCGAAGCATCGAGTTTTCTAAGGGCGATGACCTTGCGCATCGTTTTGGTGTCAAACCCAGATGACTTGGCCTCTGCATAAACTTCGCGCGTATCAGCGGTCAGATTTTTCTTTTCCTCCTCGAGCCGTTCGATCCTTTCAATAAAGGATTTCAAACGGTCAGCAGCCAAACCACCGGTATCAGACATTATTGCGCGCTCCTGTATGCTTTGATGGGATTCTCTGACCCCTCTAGCGCGAGGCTATAGCAGGTTGGCACGGTCGAAATATAGAAATAAAGATAGGGACAGCGGCAATTTTTCTGCTTTAAGTCTCAAGCGTTTTTGGGCAAAAGGCTGTATGTACGTTTCAAGAGTTTCTAATGTAGAAGCTTATGCTAGTGCCTAAAACGCATTGGCGGGGGAAAGAGCCAATAAGATGAGTGACGCACGGGATGGTTGACGCGCCACGCCTTGGACAAGACCAGATCAAAATCCTCCTTGTTGATGATAATGTTTTTATTCGAAACCTTATTTCCCAGTGTCTAAGCATGATGGGCTTTCGCGGCATACGCGGATGTTCCAGCGGCCTCGAGGCTATTGAGCAAATCAAAGCCGCAAGCAGTCCAGAAAAGGGCTCAACGCAACAGAGCGGCGGGCCTTTCGACCTGATCGTTTCAGACCTTATTATGCCACAACTCAGTGGGCTTCAGTTGTTGCAGTGGATCAGGACAAACAAAGACAGCCCAAACCGTTTTATGCCCTTCATTATGATCTCCGGCGCAGCAGACCAGCAGAATGTACACGCGGCCCGCGATGGAGGATCATCGGAATTCGTGGCAAAACCGTTTTCTATCGGATCTGTCTTTAGCCGCATTCAGGCTGTCATTGACCGGCCACGCCAATTTGTCGCAACCCGGAACTACTTTGGCCCGGATCGCAGACGGGTGAAAATAAAAATCCCTGAAAACGGACCCAAAGACCGGCGGCGTCCCAACGAAAACCACGCAACCATTGTCTATTCTGCCAAAGAGGTGAAACGCAAAAAGGATGCGACAGATACCTACTTCTTCAAGTTGCCCAATATTCTGAAGCAGAAAATGGGCCTGGAGAACGCCCGTGTTCCCTTTGAGATGCCAACGGACGTTCTGGCAGAAGCGGAGGAGACCTTGGAGCGCGAGGCAGAAGGCTTTCTGGATTGGGCCAAATCTTATTTGGACGAGCTTTCTGAAAATGTCTCTAAAGCCAAGACAGAGGTGGCGAATCGTCAAAGCCATCTCGCAGAGGTAAATAGAATAGCCCACGAACTGAGAGGCCAAGGTGGAACGTTCGGTTATCCACTCATAACCCTGTTCGGAAAAAGCCTGTACGAAACGACGCAGTACCCCTGTCGCGAAGACGATGCGAACCTGGAAATCTGCCGCGCCCATATCGACACCTTGCGGGCTGTGATTCGTGAGAAAATTGAGGGTGATGGCGGCGCTATCGGCCGGCAATTGCTGACCTCATTGAACCAGGCCATCACAAAACATAGCCGCTAAGTGGTCATTTAGGAGACCCCCTTATCCTCATAAGGGTCTTTATGGGCTTGGCCTTGTTTATTAATGATTTCTCAAAAACACAGCAAAACTGCGGGCGTCCGTGAACCTGCTTGGCGTTTTGGGTGTCAAGCTCGAGTCAGGCTTGCGAAATATACCTGTTAGCCTTCTGAAAGGTGCTTTCCGCTGCTCCAGACCTACCGTAAAAGGTCTGCATCGCACTTGTGAGAGAAAACGCATGATATTTGATTTCGCAAGAATCACAGACCATATATCACCCTTAGGTGAGTGAGTTTTGCGAATGAACGAGTTTAGTAAGACAGGCTCAATGTATTGTTTTTTCGCCCCTCACCCAGACGGGTTCCGGGTCAGAAGAGATTTAACAAGGAGGCAATTTAATGGCCAACACGACCACGAGTAAGCTCAAGACAGACCGCCCGACCTATGCGTCGGACTTCATTCCATCGGATGTGGAACGCGCTGTGTTCCTCGGCAATCCGGTTCTCGACAACATGATGACCAGCCTGATCGCCCTGGGCGCTGAAGTATGGTCCAACCGCCGCCGGATGAAGGTTGTGGAAGCCCTGCTCGCCGAGAAAGGCGTGACCGCTGAAATGATCGAAACCTTTATGCCCACCGCCGAGCAAGAAGCGGAATGGCAGAAGGACCGTGATCGCTTTATCGATCTGACCTACTCACCGCTGCTGCGTGAAGGGGATCTGCCGGTGTCGGCCGCCTTCACCCGCGAAAACCGGTAAG